>NZ_JBFAHX010000022.1:0-143946 GCF_040654435.1 Streptomyces sp. NPDC050703 | reverse complement strand
GTCGATGATGACGCGCATGCCGCGCTGGTGGGCGCTGTCGACGAACTCCACGAAGTCGGCCAGGTCACCGAAGTCCGGCAGCACCGCCGTGTAGTTCGCGACGTCGTAACCGCCGTCCTTGAGCGGTGACTCGAAGAAGGGCGGCAGCCAGAGGCAGTCGACGCCGAGCCACTGGAGGTAGTCGAGCTTGGCGGTGATGCCCTTCAGGTCACCGATGCCGTCGCCGTTGCTGTCCTGGAAGGAGCGGACGAGGACCTCGTAGAACACCGCGCGCTTGAACCAGTCGGGGTCCCGGTCCTTGCTCGGCGTGTCCTCGAACGTGTCCTGGACGGGCTCATTGACCATCATGGTGTGGATGACCCTCCGGTCGTCGGGCGGTCGGCCGGCTCGCCCGGACCGTCCAGTGCCTCACGTCGCTGCACGGTCAGCACGTGCGCGCCGCCCGGACCGAGGCGCACGTAGTTGTCCCTGCCCCAGTGGTAGGTATCACCGGTGAGCTCGTCGCGCACCGGCACGGTCTCGTGCCAGTCGAGGCCCAGCTCCGGCATGTCCAGCGAGACCGTCGTCTCCTGGGTGTGGTGGGGGTCGAGGTTGACGGCTACCACGACGACGTCCTCGCCCGCACGCTTGCTGTAGATGATCAGGCGGTCGTTGTCCGCCCGGTGGAATCGGAGGTTCCTGAGCAGTTGCAGTGCCCGGTGGTGACGCCTTATCCCGTTGAGCGTGGTGATGAGGGGCGCGATGGAGTATCCCTCGCGCTCGGCCGCCGCCCAGTCCCGCGGGCGCAGCTCGTACTTCTCGGAGTTCAGGTACTCCTCGCTGCCCGCCCGTACCGGGGTGTTCTCGCACAGCTCGAACCCGGCGTAGATGCCCCACGTCGGTGCGAGTGTCGCGGCGAGCACCGCGCGGGCCTCGAAGGCGGCACGGCCGCCCTCCTGGAGGTAGCCCGGCAGGATGTCGGGGGTGTTGGCGAAGAGGTTGGGGCGCAGATAGGCGGCGCTCTCCACGCTGAGGTCGGTCAGGCACTCGGTGAGCTCGGCCTTGGTGTTGCGCCACGTGAAGTACGTGTACGACTGCTGGAAACCGGCCGCGGCCAGGGCCCGCATGACCGCCGGGCGGGTGAAGGCCTCGGCGAGGAAGATGACGTCCGGGTCGGTGGCGTTGACGCGGGCGATCACCTGCTCCCAGAACACCACGGGCTTGGTGTGCGGGTTGTCGACGCGGAAGATCCGCACGCCGTGCCCCATCCAGAACCGCAGCAGCCGCTCGGTCTCCGCGATCAGCCCCACCAGGTCGGCCCCGAAGGCGATCGGGTAGATGTCCTGGTACTTCTTCGGCGGGTTCTCCGCGTACGCGATGGTCCCGTCCGCCCGGTGCTGGAACCACTGCGGGTGCTCCTCCACCCACGGGTGGTCCGGCGAGCACTGGAGCGCGAAGTCCAGGGCGACTTCGAGACCCACCTCGTCCGCCCTGCGCACGAAGGCGTCGAAGTCGTCGAGCGTGCCGAGGTCGGGGTGGACGGCGTCGTGGCCGCCCGCCGGGGAGCCGATCGCCCACGGCACGCCGACATCCCGCGGGCCGGCCACGAGGGAGTTGTTCGGGCCCTTGCGGTGCGTACCGCCGATCGGGTGGACCGGCGGCAGGTAGACCACGTCGAAGCCCATGTCCGCGATGGCCGGCAGCCGCTCGGCGGCCGTGCGGAACGTCCCCGGGACCGGCGCGGCCCCCGGACGGAGCACCGCGCCCTCCGAGCGCGGGAAGAACTCGTACCAGGAGCCGAAGAGCGCGCGGCTCCGCTCCACGAGCAGGGGCAGGGGGGCCGAGCGGGTGACCCGCTCCCGCAGCGGGTGGCGCGCCAGCACCGATTCCACCCTGGGGGTGAGTGCCGCCGCCAAACGGTCCACCGCCGGGCGCGATTCGTCCCGCAGCGCCTCCGCCGCGTCGAGCAGGGCCCGGCGGCCGGCACCCTCGGGCACTCCGCGCGCGGCGCGGTCGTACAGCAGCGCGCCCTCTTCGAGGGTGACTCCGGTGTCGATCCCCGCCGGGACCTTCACCCCGGCGGTGCGGCGCCATCCCGTCACCAGGTCCGCCCACGCCTCCACGGCGTACGTCCAGCGGCCCTCGGCGTCGGGGGTGACGTCGGCGCCCCAGCGGTCGGTGCCGGGGGCCAGTTCGCGCATCGGGGTCCAGGGCCCCGTGCGGCCGTCGGGGCCGAGCAGCACGACGTTGGCGGCGACCGCCTCGTGGCCCTCGCCGAAGACCGTGGCCGTGACCTGGAAGGTCTCCCCCGGCACGGCCTTGGCGGGGCGGCGCCCGCCCTCGACCACCGGGCGCACGTCACGGACGGGGACGTCGAAGGTGACCGGACGCTCCGTGGGCACCGGCGGCGTCGTCCGCGGGGCGGCGGCGCGCTTGCGTGCGGGCGCCTTCGACCGGGCGGCGCCCCGCTCCCGGGCGGACGGCTCGGCCCTGGCGGCGCTCCGCTTCGGGGCGCGGGCCTTCGGGGCCGGTGGCTTCGCGGCGGGTGCCCTCACGGCAGACGTCTTCGGGGCATCCGTCTTCGGGGCGTCCGTCTTCGCGGCCGGTGCCTCGGCGCGGGCCGCGCTCCGCTGCGGCGCCGGGGCGGGCGGCTTCGGCCGGGTGGTGCTCCGTTCCGCGACGGCGGGGGCCGACCGGGTGGTACTCCGTTCCGCGACGGAGGTCGTCGGCCGGGCGGCGCTCGTCTGCGGAGCCTGGGTCATCGATCTCTCCTCTGCCGGAATCCGGCGTTCGGGGCGCGGACTGCCGCCATACGGGGTGGACGGCCACCGGCCGCCGGTCGCTCGCCGACGGCGTGAAGGCCGCAGGCCCAGGTAGAACTCGGCCGTCTCCGCCGCGACCCGGGCCGTGCACTCACCCATCAGCACACACAGCGTGTACGCCGTGTTCTCGAAGCGCATCCGCACGCCGCTGTCGGCGGGGTCGGCGAGGAGCAGCCGTTCCCATGCCCGGTACGTGCCCAGGTGCCGCGCGACCTCGGCCTTGGCAGGCAACAGCATCCGTTGCTCACCTTCTGGAGGGACCGGCGTGATCGCCGACCAGAGCTTGTGGACCCATAGTGCACGGGCGCACACGAAGCGTCCTGTTGGATCTTCAACCACTACGCGAGTGGCTCGTGTTGCACGAATGGAGCAGCGCACCCACTCTGATAGTGACTCAGAAGCGATCCACGCTCACGCTTCGTGCTCGGGGTGCGGCTCGCCGAGCCGTTTCGGTACCGGATGCTTCGCTGAAGGGAGCCAAGAGCGATGAAAAGGTCAACCCCCTGCTACTACCACCTAGAGGTGGAGATCACCCCGGAGAGGATCGAGCAGGTCGGGCGCATCCTTGCCGCCCATCTCCGGCACTGGGGGCTGGGAACGCTCGTCGAACCCGTGAGCCACTGCGCCGGCGTGCTGCTGCGTGCGGTGGTGGAGCACGGGACGGACAAGAACACCGCCGTGGAGCTGTGGTGGAACAGGCAGCACCTCATCACCGCCGTGTCGGACAACGAGCCCGGCCTGCCGGACCCGCACTACGGACCGCAGGGCTGCCTGGCACAGATCGCCGCGCTCAGCGACGGCTGGGGGAACTACCCCGCGAACGACGGAAAGATCATCTGGTTCTCGCACCGCGCGCGCTCCGCCGAACGGGCCCCGCTGACGCCCTTCATGCCCACGCCGGGACTGCGCACGGCCCTGCACGTCCCCCGGGAACTCCCCGTCGCCGGACTCGCCGCGCGGGAACCGGGGGAACCGCTGGTCGCCGCCGCCCTGCCGGGCACCCACAACCGGCGCTCCGACGGATCGTGCCCCAGGATGGTGGAACGATCCCCAGCGCAGGAACCGCGGCCGCACACCGCTCCCGCCGTGTGAGCGCCACGTTCACGCGGCGGCGCACCGGGCCGCGGCGCCCGCCGGGGAAGCCGCGGCCTTCCGGCGTCCCGACGCCCGGCGCGCGGTCAGACTCGGACCACGCTCATCCGTACGGAGGCAGCGCGTGCGCACCTGGACCGGACGCCCCTTCCCCCTCGGCGCCACCTACGACGGCGAGGGCACCAACTTCGCCCTCTTCAGCGAGGCCGCCGACCGTGTCGACCTCATCCTCGTCGACGAGGACGGCACGCACCGAAGCGTCACCCTCACCGAGGTCGACGGCTTCATCTGGCACGGCCACCTGCCGGGCATCGGCCCCGGTCAGCGCTACGGCTACCGGGTGCACGGCCCCTGGGACCCGGCCGCCGGGCACCGCTGCAACCCCGCGAAGCTGCTCCTCGACCCCTACGCGAGGGCCTTCGAGGGGCAGATCGACAACCACCCGTCCCTCTACGAACTCGCCGGGGACGGCCCCGACCCGGCCGACAGCGCCGCGCACACCCTGCTCTCGGTGGTGACCGACGACGCCTTCGACTGGGAGGGTGACGTGCCGCCCAGACGGCGGTACGCCGACAGCGTGATCTACGAAGCGCATGTGCGCGGCCTGACCCGCAGGCACCCGGGGGTCCCCGCGAAGCTGCGCGGCACCTACGCGGGGTTCGCGACCGAGCCGGTCATCGACCACCTGCTCTCCCTCGGGGTGACCGCCGTCGAGCTGATGCCGGTGCACCAGTTCGCGCAGGACGGCTTCCTGCGCGACCGGGGGCTCTCCAACTACTGGGGGTACACCTCCATCGGCTTCTTCGCCCCGCACAACGCCTACGCGGCCGACGGCTCGCGCGGCGAACAGGTCACCGAGTTCAAGTCGATGGTCAAGAAGCTGCACGCCGCCGGGCTCGAAGTGATCCTCGACGTGGTCTACAACCACACCGCGGAGGGCAACGAGAACGGCCCGACGCTGGCCTTCCGCGGCATCGACAACGCCTCGTACTACCGGCTCGCGGAGGACGACCCCGCGCACTACTTCGACACCACCGGCACGGGCAACAGCCTGCTGATGCGCCATCCCAACGTGCTTCAGCTCGTCATGGACTCGCTGCGGTACTGGGTCACCGAGATGCACGTCGACGGCTTCCGCTTCGACCTGGCGGCGACGCTCGCGCGCCAGTTCCACGACGTGGACCGGCTCTCGGCGTTCTTCGACATGGTCCAGCAGGACCCGGTGGTCGGCCGCGTCAAGCTCATCGCCGAGCCGTGGGACGTCGGCGAGGGCGGTTACCAGGTCGGCAACTTCCCGCCGCTGTGGTCGGAGTGGAACGGCAAGTACCGGGACTCGGTGCGCGACTTCTGGCGCGGCGAGGAGCACGCGCTCCCCGAGTTCGCCTCCCGCCTCACCGGCTCCGCCGACCTCTACCAGCACGACCGCCGCAGGCCGCGCGCCAGCGTCAACTTCGTGACCGCCCACGACGGCTTCACACTGCGGGACCTGGTCTCGTACGACCGGAAGCACAACGAGGCCAACGGCGAGGGCAACGAGGACGGTGAGAGTCACAACCGCTCGTGGAACTGCGGCGTCGAGGGGCCCACCGACGACGAGGCGGTGCTCGAACTGCGGGGCAGGCAGCAGCGCAACTTCCTGGCCACCCTGCTGCTCTCGCAGGGCATCCCGATGATCGCCCACGGCGACGAGCTGGGCCGCACGCAGCGGGGCAACAACAACGCCTACTGCCAGGACAGCGAGCTGACCTGGGTCGACTGGGACCTCGACCACGAACAGCGCGACCTCGTCGCCTTCACCCGGCGCTGCATCTCCCTGCGCACCGCCCACCCGGTGCTGCGAAGACGCCGCTTCTTCCGCGGCGACACGGTGACGCACGAGGGGCAGCCCCTCGCGGACCTGGTGTGGCTGCGGCCCGACGCGCGGGAGATGGCGGAGGACGACTGGCAGCGGGCGGACGCGCACTCCGTCGGCGTCTTCCTCAACGGCGACGCGATCGCGGAGCCGGACCCCCAGGGCATGCCCGTGGTCGACGACTCCTTTCTGCTGTTGTTGAACAGCTTCCGGGAGCCGGTCGTCTTCCGGCTGCCCGAGCCCGCGTACGGTGAGCGGTGGATGACACGGATCGACACCTCGGACCCCCAGGGCCTTTCGGACGAGACCGAACACAAGGCGGGCAGCGAGGTCGCCGTCGCGGCACACGGTCTGCTCCTGCTCTCCCGGCCCTCCATGACCGCGAGCGGCACCGCGCGAGACCGCTGCCCGGACGACGACGCCCCATGAGGCCCCCGATACGCCATCCGTGGGAGAAGCCGGGCCCGGCGGGCCCTCAAGCACAGGTGCCGGAGTAATTCTCGAGGGTGCCTCGAATTCCAGGACGGGTTGCACATGCACCACGACGACAGGAAGCCACCGGGCCGGGAGAGCACGGCCGTCGCGGGCGAGGACGCCGGCTCCGCCAGGCGGACCGGGTCCGTACTGAGTGAGTCAGCGGTCGGGGCTCCCTGCTGGGTCAGCCTGACGGCACGAGACCTCACCACCGCACAGAAGTTCTACGGAGCGGTGATGGGCTGGCGGTTCCGGCCGGCCAAACTCGGCGAGCAGTTCTCGGTCGCCACCGCCGGGGGCGACCCCGTGGCCGGGGTCGGCGCCGTCGCCACCTCGCTGCAGATCGCGGCGGCGTGGACCCCGTACTTCGCGGTGCTCGGCGCCGACGAGACGGTGTCCCGGGTGCGGGAGCGCGGCGGGACGGTCGCGGTGGGGCCGATCCCCTTCCCCAACGGGCGCGCGGCCCTGCTGTCCGACCGGGACGGGGCCGTGTTCGGCGTCTGGGAGGGCGAGATCCTCACGAGCTGGCGGAGCGCGTCGCACGCCGCGCCCGCCTGGCTGCGCCTGAGCACCCGCGACGCCTTCGACGCCGCCATCTTCTACGGCGAGGTGCTCGACTGGGCGTGCGGGCGGCCGGAGTGCTGCGAGGTGCGCTACCAGGAGGAAGAGGTGGTCCTCTTCAGCGGCGGCCGCCCGGCGGCCCGGCTCAGCTCGGGGGCCGTCGAGGCGTCCCCCGACCCGTCCGTCCGGCCGCACTGGCAGGTCCACTTCACCGTGGAGGACGTCGAGGCGTGTGTGCGCGCCGCGGCCGAGAACGGCGGCCACGTGATCGACCAGGACCTCTCGGGGCGGCCCCCGTCGGCGACCCTGCGCGACCCCGACGGCGCGCGGTTCAGGGTCATCGCCAGGGAGCCGGGACCGCGCCCGGCCTGACGGGGCGGGGCGGGCCCGGGGGACGGGCCGGGAGCCGGGTCAGCAAGCGCCCGGCTTCCGGCCCGTCCTGCCGCGGCTGCCGAGGGCGCGCTGGGCGGTGGAGAAGATTCCGGAGCCGTAGCGGCGGCGCAGGGCGGCCCGCGCGGCGTTCGCGCCGGGGGCCCCGTGGACTCCGCCGCCGGGGTGCGCCGACGCGGACGCGAGGTAGAGGTGCGGCACCGGGGTCTCCGGGCGGCCCGCTCCGGGTACCGGCCGGAAGACGAGCTGCTGGTGCATGTTGGTCGTACCGGAGTTGATCGCCCCGCCCCGCAGGTTGGTGTTCAGCTCCTCCAGCGTGGGCGGCGCCAGGATGCGCCGGCCGATGATCCTGTCGCGGAAGCCGGGCGCCAGGCGCTCGATCTGCGTCTCCACCCGGTCGGCCATGGCCTCGTTCTCGCGCTTGTCCCACCTGCCCGTGAGGCCGTCGTCGCCGGCGTCGTCCCGTACGTGGTGGGGCACGTGCGTGTACGCCCACGCCGATTCGGTGCCCGCCGGGGAGCGTGTGGCGTCCGCGGTGGTCATCTGGCCCACCAGCGAGAAGGGCCTGTCGGGTACGAGGCTCATCGCGATCTGCGCGGCGAACCGCGTCAGCTCGTCGACGCCGTCGGCGACGTGGACCGTTCCCGCGCCCCGCGCGCCCTCCGCCGTCCAGGGGATCGGCCCCGACAGGGCCCAGTCCACCTTGAACGTGGCGAAGTCCCACTGGAAGCGGCGCAGATCCTGGAGCAGGCGGTGCGGCAGATGCGCGGCGTCGACCAGCTTTCCGTACAGGTCGGGGGCGGCCACGTCGGCGAGGACGGCCTTGCGGGCCACCACGCCCTCGCCCGCGGCGGTGCGCACGCCGACCGCGCGGCCGCCGCGCACGACCACCTCGGTGACCCGCTCCCCGCAGCGCACCGTGCCGCCCTTGCGCTCCAGGCGGCCGACCAGGGCGGACGTCAGCGCCCCTGCCCCGCCGACGGGGACCGGGAACCCGTACGTCTGGCCGAGCATGGACATCAGCCAGCCGAAGCCGCCGCTGCCCGCCGCCTCGGGGGCGAGGTCGGCGTGCAGGGCGTTGCCCGCGAGCAGCAGCCTGCCGCCCTCGCCCGCGAACTCCTCCTCGCCCAGCCTGCGCACGGGGAGCACCAGTGACCGCGCCACCCGCAGGCCGCCGCCCGCCCTGAGCCTGGCGGCCAGGGTCAGGCCCGAGCGCACCGGCGGGAACGGCGTGAACAGGGCGTCGATCAGCGGCTCGCGGAGGCGGTCCCAGATGGTGTGCAGGTTCTCCCAGCCGCGCGCGTCGCCCTCGGCGAAGGAGTCGACGGAGGCGAGGGTGACGTCGCGGTCGCGGCTCAGGACCGCGCAGCGGCCGTCGGCCAGCGGGTGGGCGAGCACGTGTTCGGCGTGGGACCAGCGCAGGCCGTCGCGCTCCAGGTGGAGCCCGTCGATGACCGGCGAAGCGGCCGCCAGCGGGTAGAAGGCGCTGAACACGTCGCTGATGTAGTCGGGGTGCACCCCGCGGTCGCTGCGGACGGCGCCGCCCGGCTCGTCCTGCGCCTCCAGGACCTCCACGCTCCATCCGGCGTCGGCCAGCAGGTTCGCCGCCACGAGACCGTTGGGTCCCGCACCGATCACCACTGCGTCCGGCATGAGTACTCCCCCGTCTCAGGTCGTCGTGTGCTGGGCCGCGCGGTCGTGGGGCCTGCCCCGCTCGACCAGCGCCGCGAGGCGGCCGAGCATGCTGCGGTGCCGGATCTGGATCAGGGCGTCGACGGCGGCGTTGTGCAGGGCGCCGCCCGGGCCCTGCAGCGGGTGTTCGTCGACGCGCACCAGGGTGTGCTCGCCCCAGGGCTGCACCTCGATGGCGATCCGGGCCGTGCCGAGGGCCCCGCTGTAGGCCTCCAGTTCGAGCCGGTCCGGCCGTTCGAGGCGGCGCACCACGGTGTGCCCCGTGAACTCCCGTGGGCCGAGCCGGATGGTGTACTCGATGCGGGACCCGACCTCGGGCCAGTGCCCGTCGATCGGCCGGGAGTCGTGCGTGCCGACCACCCAGTCGGCGTACCGGTGCCCGTCGTCGAGCACCTCCCACACCGCCGAGGGGGGCTTCTTGATCAGGTGATGGCGTACGGCCACGTCATGCCCTTTCGTCCGGCGCGAGCCCGTCCGGGCCGGCGCGTCCGCACTCTTCCTGCCTCTCCGTCCACGGCGGAGGCGGCATCACGGCAGCGGGGTGCCGCCGGTCGCGTTCACGATCTCCGCGGTGATGAAGCTCGCGTGCTGGGACGCGAGGAACACATAGGCGGGCGCCATCTCGGCGGGCTGGGCGGGCCTGCCCATCGGCGCCTGCTTGCCGAACTCCGTGGTGTCCGGCAGCGTCGCGGGGATCAGCGGGGTCCACACCGGCCCCGGGGCCACGGCGTTGACGCGGATGCCGTCCTCGACCAGCATCTGCGCGAGCCCCTGGGTGAAGGTGACGATGGCGCCCTTGGTCATCGCGTAGTCCAGCAGGTGCGGGCTCGGCTTGTAGGCCTGTACCGACGTGGTGTTGATGATGGAGCCGCCCGCCGGGATGTGCGGCACCGCCATCTTGCTGAGCCAGAACATGCCGTACAGGTTCGTGTGCATCACGCGGTCGAACTGCTCGGTGGAGATGTCGCCGATCCCGCCGGGCTGCGACATCTGGTACGCGGCGTTGTTGACGAGGACGTCGATCCGGCCGAACTCCTCCACCGCGCGCGCCACGAGCCTGCGGCACTGCTCCTCCTCGCGGATGTCGCAGGGCACGGCGACCGCCTTGCGCCCTGCCTCCTCGACGAGGCGCGCCGTCTCCCTCGCGTCGCCCGCCTCTTCGGGCAGATGGGTGAAGAGGACGTCCGCACCCTCCCGCGCGAAGGCGATGGCGACGGCCCTGCCGATGCCGGAGTCGCCGCCGGTCAGCAGCACCTTGCGCTCCTTGAGGAGGCCGCTGCCCCGGTACGAGTCCTCGCCGTGGTCCGGTGGCGGGTCCATGGGCCCCGTCCAGCCGGGCGTCTCCTGGTCCTGCTGCGCGAAGTCCGGCTGGGGGTGGCGCGTCGTCGGGTCCTGCCGGTCCGGGGCGCCGGTGGCGTCGTTCATCAGTGGTGGCCTTCCTGCTCGTTCCTTCCACCCTCGGTGCGGCGGGCCGCCGCCGCACGCGGGGAGGTGCCTCGGGTGCCCCGGCGAACGGGGGTGAAACGGGCGCATCGGCGATCGGAATCGCCTCCCGGGCTCCGCGGGCCTCGACGTGAAGCCTTGACCAACGGTTGATCACTGGACTAAGTGCCAGATCAGGGATGCTTATTACTCATTCTTTGGCAGAATTTTGCTCTGTCATCGAAGGTTAATGCGATGGCAAAGTGGAGGACACGACGGCCCAGCAGGCTGTCTCCCGGGGCCCTCCGGAGCCGGTATCCCGGCCCTCCGCGCCGCCCCTCCCTCACCCTCGACCCGACCACACCGCGTCCCGGCCCCGGCCGTGCGGACGCAGGAGGCAGGCCACCATGAAGTCACTGATCGACAACGCCCGATCGTTCGCCGCGACCCATGTCGCGGACCCACGGAACACCGAGGCCTTCCGGGCCCTCGGCGCGGGGCAGTCCCCCGAGGCCCTGTTCATCACGTGCTCCGACTCGCGCGTCGTCCCCTCCCTGATCACCGGAGCGCGCCCCGGCGAGCTCTTCGAACTCCGCACGGCGGGCAACGTCATACCCCCCTACCCCTCGGCCGGCGCCGCGGAGCGCGAGGGCCACCCGATGAGCGAGGCGGCCACCATCGAGTACGCCGTGTGCGTCCTCGGGGTCGGCTCCATCGTCGTCTGCGGGCACTCGCACTGCGGCGCGGTCGGCGCGCTGGTGCGGGGCGAGGACCTGTCGGCCGTGCCGGCCGTCCGCGACTGGCTCGACCACTCCGTCGCCCCCGACGACGTCCTGCGCTCCCTCACCCCGGACGCGGAGGACGTCGCGGAGGCCGTGCAGGAGCACGTGCTCGCCCAGGTGGCGCGCGTGCGCGCGTACCCGTGCGTCCGGGAGCGCGTCGACGCCGGCGCGCTGACCCTGCACGCCTGGTACTACGAGGTGCACACCGGTGCCGTCCTCGTCCACCGCCCCTCATCCGGCGGCCGCCCCACGTCAGGCGACCGCCCGGCGTTCGGTCCCCTGTGAAGCCCGCCGCGCCCCCGAGCCCGGCCCGCTCCCACGACAGGACCCGCCACTCTGATGTCCTCCTTCCTCTCCCCCTACCGCAAGCTGCGTGAGCCCGGCGTCCTCCGCCAGGACCTCCTCGCCTCCCTCGTCGTCTTCCTCGTCGCCCTGCCCCTCTGCGTGGGCGTCGCCGTCGCCTCCGGCGTCCCCGCCGAACTCGGCCTGGTCACCGGCATCGTCGGCGGCCTGGTCGTCGGCTGCCTGCCCGGCAGCGCCCTCCAGGTCAGCGGCCCCGCCGCCGGCCTCACCGTGCTCGTCTTCGAGGCGGTGCGCGAGTTCGGGCTCGGCATGCTCGGCGCCATCGTGCTGCTCACCGGCGCGCTCCAGGTCACCCTCGGCCTGCTGCGCTGCGGCCGGTGGTTCCGCGCGATCTCCGTCTCCGTCGTCCAGGGCATGCTGGCCGGCATCGGCCTCGTACTGATCCTGGGCCAGCTCTACACCATGGCCGGCGCGGAACAGCCGCGTTCCGGCACCGACAAGATCGCCGGGCTGCCCCGCCTCATCGGCGACGTCCTCACCGACAGCGCGTCCCTGACCGCCGCGGCCGTCGGCGCCGGCACCATCGCCGTCCTCGTGTTCTGGCCGAAGCTGCCCGCCGCCGCGCGCGTGGTGCCCGCCCCCCTGGCGGCGGTCGCCCTGGCCACCGCCGCGGTGGCCGGTCTCCGCCTCGACGTGGCGAACGTGGAGGTGCGCGGCCTCATCGACGCCGTCCAGCCGCCCGGTCTCGGCGATCTCGCCGACCTCGGCAGCGTGGCGGTGCTCGGCACGGTCCTCGCGTTCACGCTGATCGCGTCCGCGGAGTCCCTGTTCAGCGCGGCGGCGGTGGACCGCATGCACGACGGGCCGCGCACGCACTACGACAAGGAACTCGTCGCCCAGGGCGTCGGGAACACGGTGTGCGGCGCGCTGGGCGCGCTGCCCATGACGGCGGTCATCGTGCGCAGTTCCGCCAACGTGCGGGCCGGTGCGCGCACGCCGCTCTCCCGCATCGCGCACGGCGCCTGGCTGCTGCTCTTCGCCGTGCTGGTGCCGTCCGCGCTCGGCATCATCCCGCTGGCCGCGCTCGCCGGTGTCCTCGTGCACGCCGGCTGCAAGCTGATCCCCGTCAAGGAGATCGTCCCGCTCGCCCGCGCCCACCGGGGCGAGGCCGTCGTCCTCGCGGCCACCGCGATCGCCATCGTGGTGACCAACATGTTCGAGGGCGTGGTGCTCGGCCTGGTCCTCGCCGTGGTCAAGTCCGCCTGGGACACCTCCCATGTGCAGGTGGACGTGCGTGAACTCACCGACGGCCGCATGGTCGTGACGCTCACGGGCAACGCCACGTTCCTGCGGCTCCCGCGCATCCTGGAGACGCTGGAGGCCTTGCCCAAGGACCGGCCCATCGAGCTGGACCTGACCGTGGTGCGCCACCTCGACCACGCCTGCCGCACGACGCTGGAGAACTGGGCCCTGCGGCACAACGACAGCGGCACGGAGGCCGTCCGGATGCGGACGCGTCCGCCGTCCCGCTCCGGCTCCGGCTCCCGCTCCGGCTCCGGCTCCGGCGATCCCGGGGAGCCCACGGAGCCGGGCAGGCCCGCCGAGGTCCCCGCCCAGGCGTCCGCCCACAGCTGACCGAGACCGCCGGACCGCCCGCCCGAACCACGCCCATGGCTCGCCGCGCGGCGGTCCGGCGTGCCCGCGTACGGCGGTCCGGCGTGCCCGCGCGCGGCGGCCGGAAGTGGTCTTCGCCACCTCTTGACACTCCTTTGACCTTCTCTTTACCTTCGAACGGCGATGGGGCAGATCATCCGAAACCATCGCTTACGGCTCATATCTATGGAGGTTCCACCATGGAGCAGCTCATCAAGCGCATGACCGAAGAGTCCGTGTGGCAGAAGTGGGTCGCCGTCAACTCGGCCCAGGGCGCGGCCGGTTCGGCCAAGGACGGCTGTATCAGCTCGGCGCCGAAGAGCGGCTGCATCAGCGCCACCGGCAAGACCGGCTGCATCTCCTGACCCCGTTGAGCCACTGAGCGCCGGGCGGGGCCGCCACCGCAGCCGCCGGCGCAGGCGGCGGCCCCGCCCCCACCCCCGGCCCCCTCCCCCCTCCGGAGCCCCCATGAACCGCCTGCCGAGCGCCGACGTCCTGGACCGGGTCCGGGACATCCCCCTCTACCGCGCGTCCGTCGAGCGCGGTGACTTCCCGATCCTGGAGAAGCCCGCGCTGGCCGAGGGCTTCCCCGACAACTGGATGACCCCCGAGCTGGCCCGCGCCCTGGAGACCGGCGAGGCGGAGTACGTGCTCTCCACCGGCACCAACCACGCCCGCATGCGGCTCATCCGCCCGCCGTACTTCCTGCTCCGCTCCTACTACCGCCTCTGGAGCGAGCACCCGGCGCTCGGCGCGTCCTGGCACGACGGCGCCCGGCGGATCTCCCTGACCACGGTCCTCGCCACCGAGCACGTCGCCCGCGTCAACTCCCGCAAGCCGGGCGCCACACCGGGCGAACGCTGGCTCGACGACCGCACCCTCTACCTCAACCGCCGCCTGGACCCGGCCGACTGGGACCGCGCCGAGGTCGGGCGGATGCTCGCCGAGATCCGGGAGGTCGCCGCCGCGCATCCCCGGGGCTCGTACCTCCTCGACTGCTCCGGCTACCACCTGGCCCACCTCGTCACCAAGGTCACCAAGTGGGACCTGTGGGACGCCTTTCCGCCGCCGGCCGGCATCGTCCACGCGTACGAGTACACACCCCTCAACGTCCGCGCCGCCCTGCGGGCCCGCTTCGGCTGCCCCGTCGTGGACCTCTTCGGCAGCACGGAACTCGGCTACCTCTTCTCCGGCGAGGCCGACGGCTCGTACCGGCCCCACCTGGACGGCATGAGCGTGGAGCTGATCCCGGTGGAGCCCGGCAGCGGTATCCACAGCCTCATCGTCACCAGCATCCGCAACCCGTACATGCCGCTGGTCCGCTACCGCTCCGGCGACTGCGTCCGCACCCGTGACGGCAGCACCGACCCACGGCGGATCGTCTCCTTCTGCGGGCGCGAGAAGGAGCTGCTCGCCACTCCCGCGGGCCCCGTGGCCCAGGCCGACCTGGACGCGCGCGTCGCCGCGGTCACCCCCCGGGTCTTCCTCCAGCAACTGCGGCTGAGCGGTGAGACCGAGTGCCTGCTGTGGTGCACGACCTTCGACGGCACCCCGCCGACGCCCGGGGAGAGCCGCGAACTCGCGCGGTCCGTCGGCGAGTTGACCGGGCGCGCCTGCCGGGTCGAGCACCGTGCCCGCATCCCCGTCGGACGCTCCGGCAAGTACGCCTGGCTGATCCCGTAGCGCCCAGCCCCCAGAGCATCGAACAGGAGCCGGTCCCATGCCCGTCAAGACGGCACCCACCGCCGAGGAACTGCTCGGCGACGACCTGCACACGGAAGTGGTCGGGCACTTCGCCGCACGGCCCGGCGCTCCGGACACCGCCTTCGTCGCGGTACAGGTCCGCGAGTGCCTCCGCTATCTCTACCTGGTCTCCCGGCACCCCGACCGGCTCGGCGGCCTCTTCCTGCCCGTGGAGCAGGACATCGACGAGATCTGGCACTACCTCGTCCTGCAGACCCGCGAGTACCGCGAACTGTGCGAGGAGCGGCTGCCCGGCGGCCGCTTCATCCACCACCGCAGCATCTCCTACGAGGCCTACCAGGCGGCCCCCGGCCGCGCGACGGCCGCCGAGGAGGCGCTGCGGTGGATTCCGCTCTACACCGCCGCGTTCGGCCCCTTCGACGAGGCGGCGCTGCCGCACTGGACGGTCGTGCGGTTCCTGCACGACGAACTCGGCCTCTCCCTGGCGGAGATCGCGGCCGCGGCGGGCGAGGCGGAGGCGCCCTCGCGGGGAGCGGCGTGACCACGGCCGCCCCGCGTGCCGGGGAAGCGGCGTCGCCCGACGTCCTGCGGCGCGCCCTGACCGTGCTCGTCGTCTCGCAGGCGCTGGGCGGTGCGGGCATGGCCGCGGGCATCACGGTCGGTGCGCTCCTCGCCGAGGACCTGCTCGGCTCCACGGGGCTCGCCGGACTGCCGACCGCGCTGTTCACCGCGGGCGCGGCCGTCGGCGCGGCGGTGATCGGGCGGGTCTCGCAGCGGCGGGGGCGGCGCCCGGGCCTCGCCCTCGGCCACGGGGCCGCCGCGCTCGGCAGCGCAGGGGTGGTCGCCGGGGCGGCGTGGCAGTGGGCGTGGCTGCTGCTGACCTCGCTCTTCGTGTACGGGGCGGGCACGGCGACGGGCCTCCTCGCGCGGTACGCGGGTGCCGACCTCGCCCCGCCGGAGCGGCGCGGGCGTGCCACCGGCACCGTGCTGCTCGCCACGACGCTGGGGGCGGTCGCGGGCCCGAACCTCGTCGGCCCCGCGGGCTCCCTCGCCCATGCCTGGGGCATCCCGCGGCTCGCGGGCCCGTTCCTGCTCGCCTCGGTCGCCTACGCGGCCGCCGCCCTGGTCCTGCTGCTGTGGCTGCGGCCCGACCCACTGCTCCTGGCCGGTGCCGCGCCGGCGCGGGGGCCCGTGGCCGCCGCGCGGGAGTCCGGCCGCTTCACCCCCGGTGTCGTCACGGGCGCCACCGTGATGGTCACCGCCCAGTTGGTGATGATCGCCGTGATGACGATGACGCCGGTGCACATGGCGGGGCACGGCCACGGCACCCAGGCCGTGGGGCTCGTCATCGCGCTGCACGTGGGCGCGATGTTCCTGCCGTCGCCGCTGAGCGGCATGCTCGTGGACCGCTTCGGCCCGCTGCCCGTGGCGGCGGCGTCCGGTGTCGTCCTGCTCGGCGCGGGCCTGCTCGCCGGTCTCGCACCGCCGGGCGGCGTGCTCTGGCCGGCCTGCGCGCTCGTCGTACTCGGCGTCGGCTGGAACCTCGCCCTGGTCGGCGGCACCGCACTGGTCACCGACGCCGCCCCCACGGAGCGCCGCGCGTCCGTGCAGGGCCTGGTCGACGTGGGGATGTCCCTGGCGGGCGCGACGGGCGGCATGGCCTCCGGTCCGGTGGTGGCGGGCGGCGGCTATCCGCTCCTCTCCGTGGCGGCGGGCGCCCTCGCGCTCGCGGTGATCCCGGCGGTGGCCGTGCGGGGGCGCGGGGCCGGTGCGGAGGCTGGTTCGGGCACCGCCTGACATGGGCTATGATTGATCTTGAGCTCGCCGCCGAACTTCCGGTGGCAGGCCAGGCGTTGGTCGTCCAAGGAAAGATGCCCCGCTTCCTGCGGGGAGATGCAGGTGCAAGGCCTGCCCAGCGCTCCACAGACCCCGGTCTCCGATTCGGAGACCGGGGTCTTCTCGTGCGCCGCCCGAGGTCCAGAGGGACCCTCCCGCCCCCGCCCGCATGGACACTGACGACCCGTCGGTCCATCATGCGCACGCCCCTTTGTTCACCGTCGCTTCACCTCGTCCCGTACTACCCATCGGTAATCCTTCATACGGAGATCACAGACTCTGCCCGTCCAACACCCGGCCTTCCTCCCCGAAGGGATCCCTACGTGGTCACCCCTCGCAGTCACCGGTCGGCGGCGCTCGCCCTCGCCACCGCCGTCGCCTCCCTCGCCGCGCTCGCCGTGCCGTTCCATGCCGTGGCCGCACCGGCCGCACCCGCCGGCGCGGCGGACGCGAAGGCGGCGCTGCCCGCCGTCACGCCGCGCGCCGAGACCCCGGCCCTGCACGACGACGAGGCGGGCGGCGACGCCGACGCCGACGACCCGGCGATCTGGCGCGACACCGCGAACCCCGACCGCAGCCTGGTGATAGCCACCGGCAAGCAGGGCGGGCTCCGCGTCTACGACCTTGCGGCCCGCGAGGTGCAGTCCCTGCCCGCGCCCGCAGCGCCGGGCCCCGACCACGCCCCCGGCCGCTACAACAACGTCGACCTCGTGCACGGACTGCGCCTGTCGTCCGGCAAGGCCGACCTCGCCGTGACCAGCGACCGCGGCACCGACCGGCTCCGCTTCTACCGCATCGACAACAGCCGCCCCGGTGCCCCGCTCACCGACGTCACGGCCCCCTCGGCGCCGCCGGTCTTCTCCGCCGACCAGCAGGAGATCGACGACCAGCGCACCGCGTACGGGCTCGCCACCTGGACCGACAAGGCCACGGGCCGCTCCTACGCCCTGGTCAGCCGGCGGGAGCGGACGAGCATCGCCCTGCTCGAACTCACCCCGGCCGCCGACGGCAAGGTCGACTACCGCAAGGTGCGCACCCTCGACCTGCCCGCCGACTTCCGTCTGCCCGACGGCACTTCGTGGACGCCCTGCGGGGAGCCCGGCGAACTGCCGCAGGTCGAGGGCATGGTGGTCGACCCGGCCGACGGCACGCTGTACGCGGGCCAGGAGGACGTCGGCATCTGGCGGCTCCGCGCCGACCTGACCGGCACGCCGAAGCTCATCGACAAGGTCCGCGAGTACGGCGTTCCCGGCACCTATGACGAGGAGACCGAGGAGTGCGCCCCGGGCACCGACCCCGGGTACGGCGGCAAGCGCGTCACGGCCGACGTCGAGGGGCTGACGCTCCTCACGGAGAAGGACGGCGACGGCTACCTCCTGGCGTCCAGCCAGGGTGACAACACCTTCGCCGCCTACGACCGCGAGGTCTCCGACGCCAACGAGTACGAGGGCGGCTTCCGCGTCACCGCGGCCTCCGCGACCCTCGACGGCTCGGAGGAGTGCGACGGCGCCGCCGTGCTCAACGAGCCGCTGGGGTCCAGGTTCCCGAACGGTCTGCTCGTCGTGCAGGACGGCCACGACGCGCCCGGGGACAGCGAGCGCCCCTCCACCAACTTCAAGTTCGTGGACCTCGGCAAGGTCATGGACGCCCTGGACGACTGACGCTCCGCACGGCCCCTCAGCGCAGCGGGCCCGTGCGTCCCGACCGCGCGGTGGAGACGAGTTCGGCCACCGTCGCCAGTTTGACCCGGGGGCGGCCCGCGGCCTCGCCGCGGGCCGTCTCCGCGCGTTCGATCGCGGCCAGACCGCGGGCGTCGACCACGTGGCGGTTGCGGCGGCGGGCCAGGCGGTGGAAGGCACGGACCGGCTGCCGGGGCGCGGGCAGGGCGCCCGCGACCGCGTCGGCGAGGAGTGTCGAGACCGTCTCGGCGGCGCAGGTGCGGTTGGCGCCGATGCCGCCGGTGGGGCCGCGCTTGATCCAGCCCACCACGTAGGTGCCGGGGCGCCCGGCGACCCGGCCGCCCTCGTGCGGCACGGTGCCGGTCGCCTCGTCGAAGGGCAGGTCCGCCACCGGCACTCCGCGGTAGCCGATCGCGCGCAGCACCAGGCCCGCCCGCAGGACGCACTCCTCCGTCCCGGACGCGACGCGCACCGCCTCGGCCCTGCCCTCGCCCTGGATCTCCGCGGGCTCGCTGTGGAAGCGCAGGACGACGCGCCTGCCCGGCTCCGGCCGCCGCTCCAGGTCCACGGGGACGCGGGTGACGTCGCGCAGGACGGCGGCCTTGTCCTTCGGGCCCGCCGCTTCGATGGCGGCGGCGATCCTCGGGTCGTGGTCGTCGACGACGAGGTCGACGCCCGGGAGGTGCTTCAGGGCGAGGAGTTCGGAGCGGGTGCAGGCCGCGTGCTCGGGGCCGCGCCGCGCGAGCAGCACCACCTCGCGCACCCGGCTCGACCGCAGCGCGCTCAGGGCGTGGTCCGCCATGTCGGTGCGGGCGAGCGCTTCGGGGCCGGCGAGCAGGATGCGCGCCACGTCCAGGGCGACGTTGCCGTTGCCGATCACTACCGCGCGCTCCGCCGAGAGGTCGACGGTGTCCGGTGCCGCGTCCGGGTGGGCGTTGTACCAGGCGACGAAGGCGCCCGCGGAGAGCGATCCCGGCAGGTCCTCGCCGGGTATGTCCAGGCGCCGGTCGGCGGAGGCGCCCACCGCGTAGATCACCGCGTCGTGGTGGTCGGCGATCTCCTCGGCGGTGACGTCGGTGCCCACGTCGAGCCCCAGGTGCATCCGTACCCTCGGGTGGGTGTGGAAGCGTGCGAAGGCGTCACCGACCCGCTTGGTGGCCGGGTGGTCCGGCGCCACGCCGTACCGTACGAGGCCGCCCGCCACCGGGAGACGGTCGATGAGCGTGATCTGGGCGCCGGTGTGCAGGAGCAGGTCCTGCACCGCGTACATCCCCGCGGGTCCCGTGCCGACGACGGCGACCTTCGGCGGCGTGAAGTCGGCGGGCAGGACGCGCGGGAAGGACGGTGCGCCCCAGGGGTGGAAGTTGGGCCCCTCGGGCTCCGGCGCGGGGCCGCCGCCCGCTCCGTCCTCGTCGAAGTAGCCCGCGTTGATGGCGGCGTACTCCCGCTGGGCGGCCGGCAGCTTGTCCACCGGGAAGATCGCGTCGACCGGGCAGGCGTCGGCGCAGGCGCCGCAGGCGATGCAGGTCGCGGGGTCGATGTGCAGCATCTCGGTGCTGCCGAACGCCCGTTCCTCCGGCGTGGGGTGGATGCAGTTGACCGGGCAGACGGCGACGCAGGAGGCGTCGCTGCAACAGGTCTGGGTGATGACGTAGGTCATGTTCGTGGACTCGGCTCGGCTCGGAACGGTCGGGACGGTCGGATCGCCTCAGATGAGGTGGGCGCGCTTGTAGAAGACCAGGGCCGGCTTGGTGAGCAGACCGCACGAGGCCAGGAACTCCATCAGCCCGGCGCAGCTGGAGCGCAGCATCGACTTGTGGTGCTCGTTGGCCTTCGCCTCGGCGAGGGCGCGCCTGCCGTCCAGACCGGCGTTCGCGTACACCTCGGGGTTCACCATGCTGGTGACGATGACGTACGAGGCGATGGCGATGACCAGGGCGTTGAACTGGCGGCGCGCGCGGCCCGCGCCCGCGAGGCGCTTGCGCGTCTGGTCGCGGGCGAACTTCATGTGCCGCGACTCCTCGACCACGTGGATGTTGTTGATGGTGCGCACGAACGGCACGACCCGCTCGTCGCGCATCCAGTCGCGCTGCATGACGTCGAGGACCTCCTCGGCCACGAGGATCGCGGCGTACGCGGCCTCGCCGAAGGCGATCGACTTGAACGCCCTGCCCATCTCGGTCGCGAACCGGTGCGGGCGGTACGGCGGCGCGCCGAGCTTCTCGGCGCCGCGGGCGAACATGATCGAGTGGCGGCACTCCTCGGCTATCTCCGTGAGCGCCCACTGGACCTCGGCGCTCGTCGGGTCCTTGGCGTAGACGTCGCGCAGCACCATCTGCTGGAGGATCATCTCGAACCAGATGCCGGTGCTGGCCACCGACGCGGCCTCCTGCCGCGTCAGCTCCTTGCGCTGCTCCTCGGTCATCTCGCGCCAGTAGGCGGTTCCGTAGAGCGTGCTCCACTCGGGGCTCGCGCCGTGGTAGCCGCGGTCGAGCGGGGTCTCCCAGTCGACCTCGGTGGCCGGGTCGTACGCCAGCACGGCGGCCGAGTCCAGCAGCCGCCGGGCGATGTCGCCCTCCGGTGGGTCGTCCTGTGTGGTCGGCCGGACAGTGCTGCTCGCCATCGCTGCGGCTCCTCGACTCGGACGTCAGGGCAGAGGAGGCCGCGGCGCCGCCGGGCACGGCAGGCCACGACCCCGTTGTTAGACAGAAGGTATAACAACGGGGTCTGTGTGCCTACCCTCCAGTAAGCACGAGTGGCGGCGGGCCCCGCGCGTGCCGGGAGCGGTCAGGTGTGGCTCAACTGCTCGGCGGTGCCGCCCGGCTGCCCCACCGGCGTCCACCGAATCCTGGTGCTGCACGCGGCGACGACGAGCGCGGAGGCGGCGACCGCGGCGAAGCCCCAGACCAGGCTGCTCGCGTGGGCGATGAAGCCGATGAGCGGCGGCCCGGCGAGCAGCCCCGTCGTGCCCATGGCCGCGACCAGCGTCAGGGAGTCCGAGCCCTGCCCCGCCGCCGCCACGTACACGCAGGGAGTGACGGCCGCGATGCCGAGGCCGACGCAGGCGAAGCCGATCAGGGCCGGGATCAGGCCGCCGCTGACCAGGGCGAGGAGCAGCCCGACGCCCGCTAGGGCGCTGCCGAGCAGGACGACGCGGCCGTCGCCGAAGCGGCTGCGCCAGCCGTCGGCGAAGAGGCGGGCCACGACCATCATCCCGGAGACGACGGCGATGCCGAGGGGAGCCAGGCCCTCCGAGGCGTCGGCGACCTCCTCCAGGTAGAGCGCCGACCAGTCGTTCATGGCGCCCTCGGTCACGGTGCCGAACGCCATGGCCACGCACATCCACAGCGTCAGGGCGGACGGCACGGCCCACTTCCGGGGCCGCTTCTCCGCCTTCCCCGCCTCCCCTGCCTTCCCTGCCTTCCCTGCCTTCTCCGTCGTCTCCTCCGCCGGCTTCCCGTCCGTCAGGAGGCCGGTGCGCGCCACCGCCACGAGCAGGAACAGGAGCACGGCGGCGGCGCCGAAGTGCGCGGCGACCGTGGAGGTGACCGCGTTCATGCCGGAGGCCAGCAGCGCGGCGAGCAGCGAACCACCGCTGAACGTCGCGTGCAGCCGCGCCATGGCGTTGCGCTCGTACCGGCTCTCCAGAGCCGCGCCCTGCGCGTTCATCGCCACGTTCAGACAGCCCACGAGCACTCCGTCGACGCACATGACGAGCAGTGCGACGGGGTAGTTCGGGGCGGCGGCGAGCGCGAGGAGGACCAGGGCCAGGGCGAGCGCGGACAGGAGCGCGAGGCGCTGTGAGCCGAGCCGCCGCATCAGGGCCGCGACCAGCGGGAACGACACCGCCGCACCGACGCCCGCGGCCATCAGCAGGACCCCGACCTCCGCCGCCGTCAGGCCGAGGTCGGCCTTGATGGCGGGGATGCGCGCGGCCCATGTGGCGTACTGGAAGCCGAGGGCGCAGAACAGGGCGGCGATGGCCAGCTGTCCGCGGTGGAAAGGATCACGTACGCGGAGCACCCGCATCAGCCCACTTCTCTGTCGCGCGGTGCCGGACCCGCCGGCACCGCCCTGGACATGTACACGGCCGTCGGGCCGTACCCGGCCGGGAGACCGGCTGCCTCGTCGGCGGTGTAGCCGCGCCGCGCCCAGTACCGGTCGCTGCCGCCCACGGCCACCAGGGAGATCCGCTCGTACCCGTGCGCACGGGCCGCGGCGGTGAGGCCGTCGAGCAGATGCCGGGCGAGGCCCCGCTGCCGCAGGCCCTCGGCGACGACGATGTCGTGCAGGTGGAGATTGCGCGACGTGGGCGTGGCGACCGCGGGCCGCTCCTCCGGGCTGCGCAGGTCCGGGTACCGCTCCGCCGGATAGGGCAGGGCCAGCAGATAGCCCGCGAGCCGGGGCCCGAGGTCGAGCGCGAAGCAGGTGTCCGGCGACGCGAGCATCCGGGACCGCAGCGCGTCCCTGCCCTCGGAGAGGCCGAGCCGTGCGTAGGCACGGGCTTCGAGTTCGACGATGCCGTCCCAGTCGGCCTCGGCGATACGGCGTACCCGTACCGCCTGGCCGGCGGGCACATCGAGTACCTGGGTGCGGCTCACGCGTCCCCGCCCTCCGCCCAGGTGTACGCCAGCGGGCCGAAGCCGTTGAAGCCCCGCGTCATATAGCTGGTCGCGTACGCGCCGCTGGACAGGACCCACACCGGGTCGCCCGAGGCCAGTGCCTCGGGCACCGGCACGAGGCCGTGCTTGTGCGAGAAGGCGTCGTCGCTGTCGCAGGTGGGGCCCGCCACCACGGCGGGCACGGAGTCGGCGCCGTGGTGGGTGGGGAAGACCAGGCGGTACTGCAACTGGTCCATCTCGTAGAGCCCGTTGAACTTGCCGCAGCTCAGGTAGAGCCAGTACTGCCGCTCGCCGTCGGGGCGGCGCCGCGCGGCGAGCCGGGAGACATGGGCGCGGATGGCGCCGTGGTCGGCGATGAGATGGCGGCCGGGCTCGATGACGAAGCCGAGCCGGTGGCCGGGGATCGCGCCGAGCCGCGCCATGCCCTCGCGGATGACCGCGAAGATCTTGTCCAGCGGGGGGTCGAGCGGTGTGCCGTGCTGGTCGCGGTAGCCGAGCGCGGGCAGTCCGCCGCCGAGGTTGACGTGGTCGAGGGGGATGCCGCGCCGGGCCAGGGCGGTCAGCACGTCGGCGATGAGGTCGCAGGCGCCGCTCCAGGCGTCCGCCGTCATCTGCTGGGAGCCGACGTGCACCGAGAGCCCGGCGGGGGTGAGGCCCAGCTCTCGTGCCCGCTCCAGGATGGCGACGGCGTCGGCGGGCGAACAGCCGTACTTGTTGCTGAGCCCCCAGAGCGCCCCCTCCCCCGTGGTCGCGAGCCGGCAGAACACCCGGGCGCCGGGCGCGTGCCGCGCGACGGCGGCCACGTCCTCCAGGCTGTCGGTGGCGAAGTCCGTGATGCCGAGGCGGTGCGCCTCCGCGATGTCGCGGTCGGACTTCACGGTGTTGCCGTAGTGCGTCCTGCCGATCGGCACCCCCGCGCGCAGCGCCTGCTCCACCTCGTAGGGGCTCGCCGCGTCGACGCCGCAGCCCCGCGCGGCCAGCCGGCCGAGCACCTCGTCGACCGGGCACGCCTTCATCGCGAACCGGACGGCGACGCCCGGCAGTTCGCGGAGCAGCGCCTCGTAGGCCCCCTCGATCCCGGCCAGGTCGAAGACGATCCGGTCGTCGTCGGCGGCCGCCAGGGCGGCCAGGAGCCGGGGTGCGGCCCCCGGGCCCGTCGCGGGGAGCGGGACGGGCCCGCACGTCATCGTCGCGCTCACGCCGGCCGCCCCGCCGTCAGATGCGCACCGGTCTCCCCGGCCGCCCGTATCAGGGACTCCCAGGCCTCGGTGAGCAGGGCGAAGTCCTCGATGTCGCCGCGCGCCTCGTCCAGGAAGCGCTCGCGGCGGCCGGCGAGGAGGTCGGCGAAGTGCGCGTAGCGCCCGCCGAGCCGGCGGTAGGCGGCGTCGATGCGGTCGAGGCGCCGCACGTTCCCCGCCTGGTCGAGCATGGCGCTCTGCCGGGCGAACCCGCTGATCGCGGACGCGTCGACCCGGCCGTCGGCGTCGAGCAGGGCCTCCCCGGCCGCGGCCGTCTTCTCGTAGATGAAGTTGAAGTAGAGCATCGAAAGGAAGAACTTCACGAAGCGCGTCTGGTACGCGATGAAGCCGGCGTCGGTCCTGCGTTCCGCGGTGTAGTAGTTGACGATGTTGCGGTTGTGCAGGACGCCGGGCAGGGCCGCGTCGTGGACCAGGTGGATGAGGAAGTAGTCGCTGCCGATGGTGTCGGTGGCCGGCGGCAGCGGCACGCGTTCGTGTACGCCGTGGAAGGCGATGTTGCACATGTCGACGCGCATCGGGTCGACCAGCGTCAGCGTCGCCCGGTCGCCGGTGAAGGGCTCGGAGCCCGCGCCCCGGAAGGACTCGTCGACCAGGTCCCGCTTCTGCTCGTCGGTCCAGTCGTCGGGCGCCCAGAGGCTGACCACGTCGTGGTAGGCCCCGGGGTCGAGGGCGCGGATCTCGCCGATGTCGACGGAGAGTTCGCCCACGAAGGAGCTGCCGACCATCGATACGCGCTTGTGCGCGTGGCGCGGGTCGAGGGCGGTCTCGACGGCGCCGTACGCCGCGTCGGCCGCGCTCTTGCCGAGGGAGGCCAGCTCGTGGTGGACGGGGAAGACGGGTTCGCCGTCGAGGAGCTGGTAGCGGCTGTCGGAGTCCCTGCGGTGCACGGACTCGCAGCCGAGGGCGGCGGCGAAGAGGAACGCGCGGTTGGTGCAGGCGCCGTAGGAGACCGCCGCCGGGAGCATCAGCTCCAGCATCAGCTCGGGCTTGGCGACGTCCGCGCGGCCGATCACCCGGCTGAGGAAGGCGCGCTGCTCCGCTTCCCCGAGGTGGTGGACGCTGATCCGCGGGTCCTCGGGGAGCGCGTGGACGGCCGCCGCGTGGGCGGCGAACGTGGCGGGGTCAGAGGAGTCGAGGATCAGCAGGTGCACCTCGACGTCGAAGTGGGCGGTGGCGTGGGCCGCCTCCTGACCGATCGCCGCGATGGTGTCCGGGCAGGCCCGGTTGGTGGGGAGGGTCAGGCAGATGCGGCGCATGCGGCTTCCCCGATCGGCTGGTCGAGGTCCTTGCCGTGCCACGACTTGAGGCCGAGCAGCTTGGCGCCGAGGTCGTTCAGGGCGGCGGTGCCGTAGCGCAGCGCCTCGGGCTTGTCGGCGTCGCCGAGGAGGGTGGCGTTCCACTCCGGTGTGCCGAGGTTGCTCCAGGAGTCGATCCGCGAGCGGCGCAGCTCCTCGTGGCCCTCCAGGGCGGGCATCATCGACAGGTACTGCACGGCCCGTACCCCGTTCTCCGAGGTGTTGGGGGCGACGCCGTGCGCGAGCAGGCCGTTCCAGATCAGCAGGTCACCGGCCTCCAGTTCGGGGCGGACGACCGGCATGTCGTCCTGGTCGATCGCGGGCCGGATCGGGTCGCGGTCGTCGGGCTGGAGCGCCTTCCACCGGTCGAAGCGGCGGAACAGCTCGGGGCAGCACTGGAAGCCGCCGTGCTCGTGCCGGGTGTCGTCGAGGGCGATGATGCCCTGCACCCGCTGGGGCAGGATGCCGAGGCTGGTGTCGATGTCCCAGTGGAGGTTGATGTCGAAGCCGCGCTCGGTCGGCGCGATCAGCGAGCGGGAGCGGTTCTTGATGTTGGGCGGGTTGAGGTTGAGCCGGTCCAGGGTGACCCAGAGCTCTTCGCAGTCCCATACGTCGGTGAAGGCGTCGTAGACCCGCTGGGTCTGCCGGCTGTCCCAGATGAGCTGGTGGTGGTACGCCTCGACGAAGCCGTAGATGTGCAGCTCGCGGTCGAGGTCCGAGCGGAACTCGCGCTCCTCGTACCAGGTGTCGGGGCGGCCCCGGTCGAGTCCCTGGAACTCCCAGGCGAAGTCGAGGAGGTTCTTGGCCGACTCGGCGGGGATCGCCTGCTTCACGACGACGTAGCCGTACGTCTGCCAGAAGGCGAAGTCCTCCTCGGAGAGCACCTTCAGCGGCCGTGTCTTGGTCAGGTCCCGCAGCTGGGTCTGGGCCAGGTAGGTGTCCCCGTCGGCGCTGAAGTAGGGGACGTCGGAGGCGGCTCGGTGGAGGTAGCGGTCGGGCGCTGGCATGTGGTGCTCCAGGGTTCGGTTCTCGCCGGACCTCTTCGGGTCCGCCGGGGCAGCGCACGTCCCGGCCGCCCCTCGTCGAACTTGCGTACCACCAAAATGGACTAGACCAACTCCCGCTGTCAACAATTGACTTGGGCGCCTTGTGGAACAAAACGACGATAAGTGACCCTCGTTCACGCCGCCGTCACGTGCGGATGCGGCGAACATTCGGTGCCCGGACCCGGCACCGCTCCCGTCATGCGGGACGCGGTGTGTCGGTGCGGTAGGAGTGGCCGAGTTCGGGGCCGAGGCCGAAGTAGTGGCGGAAGTTGTAGATCAGCGGGCTCCAGGCCGCCGGGTCGACGTGCTGGGTGCCGGGGACGACCACGGCCGGATCGGCGTGCACCCTGAGCACCTCCGCCTCGACGGTCACATACCAGTCCGCCACGCCTTCGCGCACCCGCGCGGCGCGGGCCTCGAACTGCAGGGGGCAGCCCGCCACACGGGAGGGGCGCACCAGTTCCGAGCGCTGCGGGGTGAGTCCCGCGGCACCGAACTTGTCGGGCTCGTGACGGCACCCGGCCGGCTTGCCCGGCGGCACGGGGAAGCGGCCCGTCAGGGGCGCGAGCGCTTCGACCCGCTCCCACATGTCCGGCGACGGCAGGCTGATCACCAGGTCGCTGCGCGCACGGAGGTTGTGCGCGGTCTGCCCGTCGCCGCCGAGGCCGATGACGACGATCTGCCCCAGGGCCCAGAGAGAGGAGACGGGGGCGAGGTTGTCCGTGCCGTCCGCGTTCTCCGTGGTCAGGAGGGCGACGGGGGTGCCGAAGTACAGGATGCTCGGGGCGATGGCCCGGTGGCCGGTGGCCATGGGGTGCGTGGGGTGCTGCGCGATGTCCATGACCGAACCCTAGGAACGGGTCGGTTCGGTCCCGGCCGAAGAGTGAATCCGGCATCCGCGTGCATTGACGCCGCACGGAGCCCGGTTCAGGGTGTTGCGCACCCTGGGTACATCCACGCTCGCGAGGAGAGGCTCCTGTGATGCGAAGACGCGCCTTTGTCCGTGGAATCACCGCCGTCGGCGCGGCGGCGGCCCTGCCGTTGCCCCTGGCCGGTGCCGCCGCCGCCCGGCCCGCGGCCACCGCCCGCAGGGCCGCCTCCTGGCGGGAGGTGCCCGCACCGGCCGGGCAGCCCGCCGCCCACCTCACCGCGCTGGCCGCCGCGGGACCCGGCCTCGCCTGGGCCGTCGGCGAACAGGGCCGCTACGGCGGCACCCTCGGCACCCCCATGGCCCTGAGCTGGAACGGCACCGCCTGGTCGGCCACCGACCTGTCCCACCTGACCTACACCGGCGGCCTGCGCTCGGTCGCCGTCGACCCCTCGGGGACCACCGCCCTGACCCTCGGCACCGACACCGCGGGGCACGACCAGCTCCTCGCGTGGGACGGCGCGACCTGGCGCGAGAGGGCGTTCCCCGGCCGGGGGGCCGCCGGGACGAAACTGACGGCCGTCGCCGCCGGGCCGGACGGCGGCTTCTGGGTGGCGGGGCGCCACGACGGCCGGGCCGGACTGCTCCGTGGCAGCGGCGGGACGTGGCGCTGGTGCGGGCCGCTGCCGGACGAGGCCGCGCCCACGCCGTACGGGGTGCGCGTCACGCGCGGCGGCGAGGTGTGGGTCTTCGGCGACGTCATCGCCCGCTGGGACGGCGCCTGGACGGTGGTCCCGCGCAACGTCGGCATCCGCGCATCGGTGTCGGGGCTGCTGCCCGTGGCACACGACGACATCTGGCTGACCGGCTTCTCGTACGGGGTGGGCGGACCGCCCGGCAAACCGCCCTCGGTCGTGCTCCAGCACTACGACGGCACGGAGTGGTCCTCCGTCACGTCCCCGTTCACCGTCGGCCTGTTGAGCGGCATCACGGCTGACGCCGCGGGCCGGCCCGACCGGATCTCCGGCTGGGACTTCTGGGACCAGAAGCGCGCGCACTACCTGCGGTGGGACGGCACCGCCTGGGTCGGCGAGCGGGGCCCCGAGTCCCCGTCCGCGTACCTGCCGGAGGCGATCACCGCGATCCCGGGGACGGACGGCGGCCACTGGTCGGCCGGCACGACGTCCTTCTCGCCCTACCCGCCGGCCCAGATCCGCGTCGAGCGCCTGGGCTGAGGCCGGGCCGTCCGGCCGGTGACCCGGCCGGACGGCCCGTCAGCGCCCGCTCACTCGTCGATCGCCGCGCCGAACGCCGCGCCCTTGGCCGGTGCCCCGAGCGTCGCCGCGCCGAAGGACCAGGTGCCCGAGGCCGTGACGCCGCCCGAAGTCGCCGAGAGCGTCCAGACGAAGCCGTCGCCCGCGTTCTCGCCGGGCGCGGCGGCCAGGAGACCGAAGCGGCCGTCGCGGTTGGGGTCCGTGAGCCGCACCTGCGCGCCCCACTTGTCGCCCTTCTCGGGCACGCCCGGGATGTCCGCGGTGTCCTGGTCGAAGGACTTGGCGCCGGTCGCCGTCATCCCGTTCTCCGAACCGCGCAGCACCCACACCGCGCCCGCGTCGGCGACGGTGCCGATGTCCTCGCCCGGCGCGCCGATGGCCACGTCCGCGTAGCCGTCGCCGTTCGTGTCCGCGACGGACAGGTCGGCGCCCCAGCCGTCCCCGCGCTCGGCGACCCCGGGCACGCCCGCGGCGTCCTGCGTCCACCACTTGGCCTCGTCGGCGAGGCCGTCCGCCGTGCCGTAGCGCACGCCGACCAGGCCGCCGGTCATCGTCTCGCCCCCGTCGTCCGGGGAGGCCGGCTCGCCCGTCACGAGGTCGTCGTAGCCGTCGTCGTTGATGTCGCCCGAGGCCGCGGCGGGCCCACCGCGCAGCTCGTTCCTGTAGGCGAGCCCGTCGGCGCCGCCCGCGTACTGCACGGACCAGCCGTGGCCCGGCTCCTCGTCGCCCAGGGTCACCCCGGAGACGACGAGATCCGCGTACCCGTTGTCGTCGTAGTCGCCCGTGGTGAGCGACTTGGGCTGGATGCGCCGCTCCTGGGCGGCCTTCGCGAGCCGCTCGACGGCCTGGCGGCGCAGCGGTGCCTCGCCCCTGGCCTGCGGCGCGGCGTCGTAGGCGAACAGCTCCACGTCGTAGCGGTCCATGACGGCGAGCAGGTCGCCCGGCGTCTCCGCGGTGAAGCGCGCGGCGGCGAGGCCGAGGCCGAACCGCTCGCCCGCGGCGGGCTCCTGGGTCTGCAGCCAGTCGCTCGCCGCGCCCTTGAGGCCGTCCTTCGAGCCCCAGAGGATCGCGACGCCGCCGGCGTCCGCCGTGTCGCCGAGGTCCTCGCCGGGGATGCCGACGACCGCGTCGTCGTAGCCGTCGCCGTCGAGGTCGCCCGTGGCGACGGCCTTGCCGAAGCCGTCGCCCGCCTCCGCCGCGCCCGACACGCCGGACGTCGACTGGCTGAAGCGGGCCGCGTCGGTGGTGCCGATGCCTCTGGTGGAGCCGTACTGGACCGTGACGAGGCCCGCTCCCTTGGCCCCGCTCACCGTGGCGCCGGGGGCGCCGACCAGGACGTCCTCGTATCCGTCGCCGTTGAAGTCACTGTTGCGGTCGTCGGCGTGCGTTCCGCCGGGGGTCCCGGCGAAAGCGGTGGGAGCGGCGGCGATACCGGCCCCGGTCAGCAGGAGGAACGATGCCGCGGCGAGGGCGGCCGAACGGTTCTTGCGCACGAGCGGCTCCTGTGAAGGAAGGTGACCGGGCCAGGCGCGGGGGTGTCCGGAAAGGGCCCGTTCCTTGTCCGGCGCCCTGTTCGACACGGGATGGTGCGCAAGGGTTGTACGGGACTTCGCCTTCCGTTCCGCGGGGCGAGGGCGGCGGGGTCCGGGTCCGCCGTCACTTCCACCCGTACGCGTAGGCCGTCACCCAGGTGATCTCCAGTTGCGCGCTGCTGCCGGGCGCCGCCCCCGGGCCTTCGAGCGCGCTCTCGTTCTGCAGGACCCAGGAGAGCGGCCGGTCCGGCACTCCCCGCGTGTCGTGCCCCGTCTCCCGTCCGTCCACGAAGAACCGGACGTGTCCCGGCGTCCACTCCGTCGACACGGTGTGCCATGCGGTCCAGTCGTCCGCGCCCTTGAAGGACCCCTGTTCGCCGCCTCCGCAGGGGTGGTGGAAGGCACTGAGGGGCCCGGTCCACTCGCCCTCGGGATGGTCCATCTCGCAGCCCCCGCCGTAGTGGAGCCAGGCCGACTTGTAGCCGGGAGCCTGCTTGGTCACCTTGATGCGGGCGCTGTACTTGCCGTACTTCATCTGCATGACGGCACGTGGTACGACCGCCGACGCGTGGACGGGGCCTCCGTCGGCGGGCCGCCACATCCGGATGCGCATACGGCCGTCGCCGTCCTCCGCGGGTCCCACGCTCACGGTGTCCTCGGGGTGGTAGACGCCCACGACGTCGCGGTCGCGGTCGTTCGCGGTGTCGGGCCAGCCCGTGGGGTACGCCCACCAGTTGTCGCGGTAGGAACCTTCGAGCCCGGCGCAGTACGCGGCGGAGGTGTCGGCGTGGTGGTCGCAGTCGCCGAACGCGCCGAGCGGCACCCGGTCACCGTCGAAGTCCTCGGCGAGGACCTGCCAGAACGGCCCGCAGTCGCCGACCGGCATCGCGGTGCCCCCGGTGCGGCAGGCATCGGCGGACACGGGCGCGCCGCCCGCGCTCGGGATGGACAGCAGTGCCGCGAGCAGTGCCGCGCCGAGCGAGCCGAACACCAGCGGCCTGCGCCTGCGCCGCCCCGTCGTCGCCGCGTGTGTTCCCATCGCGCTGCCTCCGCTCCCCGGACGCCCCACAGGAAAGGGGCCATCCTCGCGCAGCGCGCGGCGCGCCGCCACAGGGTCCGCGCGGCGACGCGCCCCGGCGCTCCGCCGATCGGCCCACGCCGTCCCGCGCCGCAACCCCGTTGCAACGTGCCGTGGGGAAGGGTCATCGCATGGACCGCCAGGAGAGCAAGGACGAGGTGCCCCGGGTCGAGCTCACCCCCGAAGCCGCCCGGCTGCTGCGCCGGTTGCGGGAGGCGCACGGGCCGCTGATGTTCCATCAGTCCGGCGGCTGCTGCGACGGCAGCGCGCCCATGTGCTACCCCGAGGGCGAGTTCCGTACCGGCGAATCGGACCTGCCGCTCGCGTCGCTTACCGTCGAGGGCGTCCCCGAGCCCGTAACGTTCTGGATGTCGAAGAGCCAGTACGCGGTGTGGAGCCACACCCGGCTGATCGTGGACGTGGTGCCGGGACGGGGCAGCGGCTTCTCGCTGGAGGCCCCGGAAGGCGTGCGCTTCCTGATCCGTTCCCGGCTGGTCGGAACATAGCCACCGCTCGCGTCTGGTGAACCACTAGGTCTGCTGGGACAGTTGGGGCCCGGCCGACACCAGGGGGGATCTGTGACCCGGCAGACACACCGCAGTGAGCGGTTCAGAACGGCGTTCACCCTCGTCACCACGCTCGGCACGCTGGCCGGTGCGGCTCTCACGGGAGCGGCACCGGCCGGCGGCGCCACCGGGACCGTCGCGCGACCGGCGGCCACCAGGATCGCGCCCGGCGTGGAGTACCGGTACTTCGACGTACCGGGCTCGCGCGGCACGGCCCGCGCGCACGTGCTCGACGTCGACCTGCGCGACCCGCGCACCAGCGTCGGGCTGCTCTACCCCGGCAAGGTCGCCGCGCGTTCGCCCGTCTCCGCCCTCGCGGACGGCGCGGGCGCGGTCGGCGGCATCAACGGCGACTTCTTCAACATCAGCGAGACCCAGCATCCGGGCGTCGAGGCGACCGGTGCGCCCGTCGGTCCCGCCATCACCGCGGGGCGCGCGCTGAAGGGCGCGGTCCCGGACGGCCAGCGCTTCGGGCCCGCCATGCCTCCGGGGGTGACCACCAAGGCGGTCATCGGGGTCGGCCACGACCGCAGGGCGCGCCTGGACGACCTCGCCCTGACGGGGCGTGTGCGCACCCCGGACGCCCGTCTTCCGCTGGGTGGGCTCAACCAGTACGCGCTGCCGGTGGGTTCCGTCGGGGCCTTCACCAGCGACTGGGGCTCCGTGTCCCGGGTGCGGTCGACCTGCGGCACGGACACGAGCCGTGGCGCGCCGTGCAGCACTCAGACGCATGAGGTGACGGTCCGCCACGGGCGTGTCGTCGCCACCGCCGACACGCCGGGCAGCGGTCCCGTCGCGCGCGGCACCACGGTGCTCGTCGGCCGTGAGGCGGGCGCGCGGGAGCTGCGGAAGCTGTCGGTGGGCGATCCGGTGAGCGTCCGTCACCGCCTCGTGGCCGCCCGGTCGCACATCCCGTTCCGCTTCGCGCTCGGCGGCTACCCCGTGCTGCGGAACGGCACGCCCCTGCCCGGCCTCGACGGGACGACCTCGGCGGTACGGACCGCCGCGGGGATCTCCGACGGCGGCAGGCACCTGCTGCTGCTCGCGCTCGACGGCTCACCGGAGTTCCGTACGGGGCTGACGATCGCCGAGGTGGCCGACACCTTGCGCGGGCTCGGCGCCACGGAGGGCTTCAGCCTGGACGGCGGCGGTTCGTCCACGCTGGTCTCGGCCACGGCCACGCTGGTCGCGCGGGCGCCGGGCGCGGAGGCGGTGACGGTGCGCAACAACCCGAGCGGCGGGGCGGAGCGTCCGGTGCCGAACGGGATCGGCGTGTTCTCGCGGACGTAGTCGCGGGGCCCGGTCAGGGCCGGAGCGCGCTGACCATGTCGGCGGTGGCCGTGAGGCCCTCGTGGATCGTCGGCGCCATGCTGGAACCGGCCAGGTAGAAGCCGAGCAGCGCGCAGACCAGGGCGTGTGAGATCTTCAGGGCGCCGTTGCGCAGGAAGACCACCGCCAGGATCAGCAGCAACAGCACCACAGAGATCGAGACAGCCATCCCAAGAACCTCCTCCGCCACGTGACACCGCGGCTCCCGGCCGTCAGTGTCGCGTAGCGGAGGGGGTGTCCGGGCCTCTGACCTGTGCTCCGAACGGGTGCTAGTGGGGGACGGTTGTCCCCGCCCCGTCATCGGCGGCGTGCGTCGAGGAACGCTTCGAGCCCGGCGAGGTCATCGGTCTTGAGGTGGTCGACGCCCGCGGCGAGCAGTTCGCCCCAGACCGCGTCGCGCCGGGGGCCCGGCTGGTCGGGCGTGGCCCAGAAGCGGACGCGCTGCCCGCGCGCGTGGGCGGCGGAGACGATGCCGCGCAGCTTGTCGCGCTCGGCAGGGGGGGATCGGCCCGACGCCCTGCCACCCGAAGTTGAGCGACCAGTTGTCGCTGATCAACGGGATGAGGGAGGCGGGCGCCGGCGTCCCGAGATCGGCGAGGCGCCCGTCGTAGAAGGCGTACCGCACCTTCTGCGCCGTCATCGGCGCGCGCGCCGCCCGGTCACCGGAGACGACGGCCGTGACCGCGCCGCGGCGCACCTTGCCGTACGTGTACGAGGTGAACAGCCGCCGGTAGGGCAGCAGGTGGCGGTGGAGTTCGGCGTAGGTCGCGGCGCCCTCGGTCTTGATGTCGACGAGGAGCTGGAAGGGGGTGTGCTGGTACCCCCGGTACACCGACCCGTGGTTGGCGCGGACCCGGGCCGCGAGGGGCTTCAGGTAGAGGGATTCGAGGGTGCGGCCCGGGTCGAGGTCCTCGGGGTCGTGGGCGACCAGGAGCTGTCCGTCGACGAGGTGGATGTCGGCCTCGACGCTGGTGAACCGGTGGTCGAGGGCGTCGAGGAGGGGCCGGGGGTGCTCGTAGTCGTTGTGCGCGTGGGCCTGGCGCAGCGGCCGGGGCCGGGGGTGGCGTCGCCCGCGCTCACCCGCCTGCGCGGGGGCGGGCAGCGCCATGCCGCCGGCGAGGGCGGCGCCGAGGGTAGCGAGGGCTCTGCGACGGGTGGTGAGGGCCATGTCTGTCTGCCTCCCGGGACGAGGGGACGGGCGCGGGCGCGGGGTGCGCCGCGGGGGTGCGTGGCACCGCACGGTGCCGGTGCGACGGTGTGCGGGGCCCCGGAGAGTATGGGGCCGCGCACCTTTCCGGCGGGTGACGAACGCCCGAACCGGGCCCTTCGGCTTTCCCGCGCGGGGCAGCCCCCGCCACGGGCGGCCCCGGGGAGCATCCCCACCGGGCGCGCCGCCGACGCCGTCCGCCGGCCGGTCAGCGGCCGCCGGTGAGTTCGTCCCAGTGCGTCGTCCTGTCGCACCAGCGCTCCAGGAGCACGCGGTCGTGGCCGACGGCCAGGAGGCCTGCCCCGTGTTCCGCCCGGTACTCCTCCACCACGTGGACCAGTGCGGCCGTCGTCGAGGCGTCGAGCATGGCCGTCATCTCGTCGCAGATGAGCCAGCGGGGGCGCAGGATCAGGGCGCGGGCCAGGCAGGCGCGTTGGAGCTGGCCGTCGCTGACCTCGTGGGGGCGGCGGCCGATGAGGTCCTTGCCGAGGCCGACGCGGGCGGCGAGTGCGGGGACCTCGCCGGCGGACTCCGGGGCCCGGCCCACCGCGCGCAGCGGTTCCGCGATGAGATCGGTGAGGGTCAGGCGGGGGTCGGCCGAGAGCCGGGGCTGCTGGAAGACGACGCCGAAGGCCGTGCGCTGCTCGCGGGGAGCCCGGTGGCGCCAGCCGCGCGCGGCCTCGCCGTCGATGACGACCTGCCCGGCGTCGGGGCGGTGCAGCAGCGCCGCGACGCGGGCCAGTGTGGACTTGCCGCAGCCGCTGGGGCCGAGGAGCCCGACGGACGCCCCGGCGGCGATCGTGAGGTCGACGCCCCGCATGACGGGGGCCGCGCGGTCGTAGCCGGCCGTGATGGAGCGCAGTTCAAGCACGGGGGGTCTCCAGCACGTTCGCGTGGGGGTGGTGGCAGGCGGTGCCGCCGACGAGGCCGGGCAGGGCGGTGCACGCCTCGTCGGCGCGTTCGCAGCGCGCCGCGAACGCGCATCCGGCGGGGAGCGCGGTCAGCTCGGGCGGCATGCCGGGTACGGGCGTGAACTCCCGCTCGGGCAGGGCGTTCAGGAGCCCTCGGGCGTAGGGGTGGCGGGGGCCGGGCCCGCCGAAGAAGGTCTCCGCTTCGGTCAGTTCCACCACCCGGCTCGCGTACATCACCGCCACGCGGTCGGCGATGCGCTCCGCCGCCGCGAGGTCGTGGGTGATCATGAGCAGCGCGCGGTCGTCGCCGACGTGCCTGCGCAGCTCGTCGACCGTGCGGTCCACGAGGTCGCGGTCGAGCCCGGTGGTGGGTTCGTCGGCGAGCAGCAGCGGCGCGTCACCGATGAGGGCGAGCGCGGTGGCGGCGCGCTGGGCGAGGCCGCCGGAGAGTTCGTGGGGGTAGCGGTCGAGGTGCCCCGCGGGGAACGCGGCCCGTCCCGCGGCTTCCTCCGCGGCGGCCCGCAGCCCCGGCTTCCGCACGCCCGCGAGCTCCCGCAGGCTCTCCTCCAGCTGGGAGCGCACGGTCCGCACCGGGGTCAGGTGCGCCGCCGGGCTCTGCGGTACGAGGCCGACGCGGCGGCCCCGTACGGAGCGGGCGAGGGTGCGCTCGTCGGCGGTCAGGAGGTCCAGGCCGCCGAGGAGCGCGGACCCGGCGGTCTCCGCGTTCTCCGGCAGGAGGCCGAGCAGCGCGGAGGCGAGCACCGACTTGCCGCAGCCGCTCTCGCCGACCAGGGCGAGGCACTCCCCCGCGGCGAGGTCGAAGGAGACGTCGGTGACGGCGGAGACGTGGCTGCCGCCGCGCATCCGGAATCGTACGGAGAGTCCCTGGACGGAAAGGACGGGCTTCACAGCATCAGCTCCGATCGGCGCCGGGGGTTGATCCGCTCCCGCCAGGCGCCCGCGAGGCCCGCGATGGCCAGGGTGGGGACGATGATGAACACGCCGGGGAAGAGCGTCGGCCACCAGTCGCCCGCGAGGAGCGAGCCGCGCGCGCTCTGCACGAGCGTGCCGAGGCTCGCCTGGTGGGTGGGCAGGCCGAGGCCGAGGAAGGACAGCGCGGACTCGTGCCAGATGGCGTGCGGGACCATCAGGACGGCGGCGAGGCCCGCCTGCGGCAGGACGCCGGGCAGCAGGTGCCGTACGGCGACGCGCAGCCGTGAGGCGCCGCCGGAGATGGCGGCGTCGACGTAGGGCCGTGAGCGCAGGGACAGGACCTCGGCGCGGACGATGCGGGCGGTGGACAGCCAGTGGGTGAGCGCCACCGAGACGACGACCGGCCACACGCCGGGCCGGAACATCGCGACGATGAAGATGCCGAGCAGCAGGTGCGGCACCGAGGAGAAGACGTCGACGAGCCGCATCACGATCCGGTCGGTCCAGCCTCCGGAGGCGGCGGCGAGCGCGCCCACCGCGGTGCCGATGACGGTGGCGACGACCGCCGCCACGACGCCCACGAGGAGGGAGACCCGCAGCCCGTAGACGCAGCGCAGGAGCAGGTCGCGGCCGACGTCGTCGGTGCCGAAGGGGTGGGAGAGGGACGGCGGGCGGAGCTTCATGCCGAGGTCGACGGCCTGTTCGTCGAGGTTGACGAGCGGCGGTACGACGAGCACGGCGAGGACGACCGCGGCGACGAGGACGGCGGAGGTGCGCACCCGCCACGCGCGCGTGGAGCGGCGTACGCCGCCCTTGGCGCGCCACACGACGTCTCTGGTGTCAGCCATCGAAACCCACCCTCGGGTCGGCGAGGCCGTACAGGAGGTCGGCCACGAGGTTGCCGAGCAGGACCGCGGCCGTGGCGAGGGCGGTCAGCGCGGCGAGCAGCGAGAAGTCGACGGCGGTCGCGGCCTGCACGGTGGCCGCCGCGATGCCGGGCCAGCTGAAGACGGTCTCCACGAGCAGCGCCCCGGTGATCAGTTCGGGCACGCGGGAGCCGATGAGCGTGAGCACGGGCAGCATGCCGGAGCGCAGGGCGTGGCCGAGGAGCACGGTGCGTTCGGCGAGGCCACGCGCGCGTGCGCCGCGCACGGGGTCGTCGCCGAGCGCGTCACCGACGCCTTGGCGTACGTACAGGACGAACCAGGGCAGCTGGGAGACGGCGAGCACGCCCGCGGGCAGCACGAGGTGGCTCGCGACCTGCCCCGCGGTCACGGTGGAGCTGGCGGTGTCCGTCAGGCCGCCCGAGGGCAGCACGCCCAGCTTCAGCGCGAACAGCCAGACGGCGAGCAGCCCGAGCCAGAACGGCGGCGCCGCTTCGAGGGTGTACGCGAGCGAGGTCACCGCGCGGTCGAGCCAGCCGCCGGGGCGGCGCGCGGCGAGGACGCCGAGCGTGGTGCCGAGCAGGATCGCGACGAGGAAGGCGGTCGCGGCGAGGAGGACGGACCAGCCCACCCGCTCGCCGATGACGTCGGCGACGGGCTGGCGCAGGACGCTGGAGTCCCCGAGGTCACCGGTGAGCGCCGAGGTGAGCCAGTGCCACCAGCGGGCGGCGAGCGGCTCGTCGACGCCGAGGTTGGCGCGGAGCTGGTCGAGGTTCTCCTGCGATGCGGTGAGCCCCGCCGTGCCCGCGTACGCCTTGACGGGGTCGAAGGGCGACGCGGCGGCGATGGCGAAGACGCCGAAGGTGACGACGAGCAGGACGGGGACGGCGAACAGCGCGCGCCGTCCCGCGAGGCGCGCCATCGGCCCCCAGGGAAGGCGGCGCCGTGCCGCCTTCCCCGGTGCCTGCGGTATCGCGGAGGTCACTTCTTCGGCTGCCAGTCCTCGACGTTCCACCAGGGGCCCGACGCGAGGCCGTGGTCGTGCGGCTCGGTCTGGGTGGTGAGGTCGCCGAAGCGCTTGTCGACGACGTAGAGGTGGTCGATGTGCGTGAGGAAGGTGTAGCCGGGGTCCTTGGCCAGCTCGCGCTGGATCGTGTCGTAGGCGGCCTTGCGCTCGGCGTGGTCGCCGCTCCTGCGCGCGTCCTCCAGTGCCTCGTCGACCTTCTTGTTGTCGTAGTGCGCCATGTTGTTGAAGCCGTCACCGGCGAGGGAGGACTTCAGGAGGGTGTACTGGTCGAAGTCGGGGTCGGCCGGGGAGCCGCCGCCGGCGAGGACGGCGTCCTTGGGCATGCGCGGCTGGATGACCTCCCACGTGCCGGACTGCACCTCCACCTCGATGCCGATCTTCTTGGCGTCGGAGGCGTAGGCGAGGGCGTGTTCCTGGCGGAGCTTGTCGCCGGAGAGGTACCAGAGCGGGAACGCGGCCCGGACGCCGTCCTTCTCGCGGACACCGTCCTTGCCGGGCTTCCAGCCGGCGTCGTCGAGGATCTTCTCGGCCCTGGCCGGGTCGAACTTCCGCTCGGTGCCCTTGGTGAACCAGGGGCTGTCGGTCGGGACGGGGCCGTATGCCTCCTTGCCGGCGCCGTCCAGGATCGAGTCGACCATGGCCTTGCGGTCCACGCCGACGTCGAGGGCGCGGCGGACGGCGTTGTCGCCGGTGACCTCGTTGCCGGTGGGGAGCGTCACCACGCGGTAGTCGAAGGTCTTGGCGGTGTACGTCTTCTTGTCGCCGTCGTTCTTGTACTTCTTGGCGAGGTTGGGCGGCAGGATCGCGCCGTCGAGCTCTCCGGCGTCGAGCCGGGTCGCGCGGATGTCGTCGTCCTTGATGATCGCCATGGTGAAGTTCTCGACCTTCGGCGCGCCGCCCCAGTAGTCGGGGTTGGCCTTGAAGGACAGCTTCTCGCCCTTGGACCACTTGACCAGCTCGTAGGGCCCCGTGCCGATCGGCTTGGTGGTGAAGGAGCCGGTGTTGACGTCCTGCTTGCCTGCGACGTGCTCGGGGGCGATGGGCAGGACGGTGCGCTCGGCGAAGGGCGCGTAGGGGTACTTGAGCGCGAAGACGACGGTGTCGTCGCCCTTGGCCTCGACGCTCTTGACGGCGTCCAGCTCGGTCTTGGAGGCGTTGTTGGTCTTCTTGTCGAGGATCGTCTCGTACGTGAAGACGACGTCCTTGGCGGTGAAGGGCTTGCCGTCGCTGAACTTGACGCCCTTGCGCAGCTTGTACGTGTAGGTCTTGCCGCCGTCGGTGACCTCGGGCAGCTCCGCGGCGAGGGCGGGCTTGAGCTTCATGTCGGCGTCGTGCGTGAGCAGACCGTCGAAGATCTTGGAGTTGCCGTCCTTGCCGTAGCCGAGGAGCGGGCTGAGCGTGTCGGGCTCGTACGCGATGCCGACCACCGCCGAGTCCTTGGCGCCGCCCGAGCCGCCGCCGTCACCCGGCGCCGAGCAGGCGGAGGCCGCGACCGCCATCGCGACGGCCGCCGCCGCGCCGCCCGCGGCTCGTATCGATCGGGCCCTCATGCTCCACACCCCTACTGAAGATCAACGGTTATTGCGAACAACTCGCAATTATGCCTCACGTAAGAAGTCGATAAAACGAGCAGCCCACACGTGGTACGTGTGGGCTGCATGTGATTCTTCCGTGGGGGTCAGGGTGCCTGGAGATCCACCAGTTCCGCGAGGGCCCCGCGGTGCCCGCCGGCCGTGCCGTACGCGATCGAGTCGGCCTTGGCTCGCTTGAGGTACAGGTGGACGGGGTGCTCCCACGTCATGCCGATGCCGCCGTGCAGCTGAAGCGCCTCCTCGGCGGCCCGGACGGCGACCGGCGCCGCGTAGGCCTGGGCCACGGCCACCGCGAGGCCGGACTCGTCGCCGCCCTTCGCCAGCGTGTCGGCGGCGTTGCGCGCGGCGGCGCGGGTGTTGACCACCTCCAGCCAGAGCTGCGCGAGCCGGTGCTTGAGGGCCTGGAAGGAGCCGACGGGCCGGTTGAACTGGTGCCGCTCCTTGACGTACCGGACCGTCTCGGCCAGGCACCAGTCGGCGACGCCCAGCTGCTCCGACGCCAGGAGCCCCGCCCCGGTCCGCAGCCCGCGGGCGACCGCCGGGCCCGCCTGCGGGGCCAGCAGGCGCGCCCGTGCCCCGTCGAGGGAGACGGCGGCGAGCGGGCGCGTCAGGTCCAGGGAGGCCGAGGGAGCGACGGTGACGCCGTCCCGCGCGGCGTCGACCGCGAAGAGCCCGGTGGCCGTGGGCACCAGGAACACGTCCGCAGCCGCGGCGTCGGCCACCGCCGTCACGCGGCCGTGCAGGACGCCGTCCCGCTCCTGGACGGTGGCGTGGTCGTCACCGGGGGCGCCGGAAAGCGGCACCGCGAGCACACCCACCGTGCGGCCCGACGCGAGGGCGCCGAGGAGTTCGCGCGCCGCCTCGCCCTCGCACGCGAGCAGCGTATCGGTGGCCACGACAGCACTGGTCAGATACGGGACGGGCGCCACGGCCCGGCCCAGCTCCTCCAGGACGACGGCGGCCTCGCGGTGGGTCGCGCCCTGGCCGCCCAGCTCCTCGGGGACGAGCAGGCCGGCGAGACCCATCCCGTCCGCCAGGGCCTTCCACAGCTCGCGGTCGTGCGGCTCGGCCGTCTCGGCGCGGGCGAGCACGGCCGTGGCGTCGCAGTGGTCGGAGAGCAGGCCGCGCACCGCGGAGCGCAGCGCCTCTTCCTCTTCGGAGTACAGCAGGTCGCTCATCGCGCGAGGTCCTTCCAGGCGACGTCCTTGTCGGTGCGCGGCTCGGAGGGCAGGCCGAGCACGCGCTCGGCGACGATGTTCAGCAGCACCTCGCTGGTGCCGCCCTCGATGCTGTTGCCCTTGGAGCGCAGATAGCGGTAGCCCGCCTCGCGGCCCGTGAAGTCCACCAGCTCGGGCCGGCGCATCGTCCAGTCGTCGTACAACAGCCCCTCCTCGCCGAGGAGTTCCACTTCCAGGCCGCTGATCTCCTGGTTCAGACGCGCGAAGCCGAGCTTCATGCCGGAGCCCTCGGGGCCCGGCTGGCCCGCGACGAGCTGCTGGCGCAGGCGTTCGCCGGTGAGCCTCGCCACCTCGGCGTCGACCCAGAGCTTCAGCAGTCGCTGGTGCAGCTCGTGGGTGCGCAGCTCGGGTCGTTCGCGCCAGGTCCTGGCGACCGGGCCGATCATGCCGCCCTCGCGGGGGATGCGCATGCCGCCGATGGAGACGCGCTCGTTCATGAGGGTGGTCTGGGCGACCTTCCAGCCCTCGCCGACCTCGCCGAGGCGGTGCGCGTCGGGGATGCGCACGTCGGTCAGGAACACCTCGTTGAACTCGGCCTCGCCGGTGATCTGCCGCAGCGGCCGCACGTCGACGCCGGGGTCGGTCATGTCGCACACGAAGTACGTGATGCCGCGGTGCTTGGGCTGCTCCGGGTCGGTGCGGGCGATGAGGATGGCCCAGCGGGCGCTGTGCGCGCTGGACGTCCACACCTTCTGCCCGTTGACGATCCAGTCGCCGCTCGCCTCGTCCCGGACGGCGCGGGTGCCGAGCGCCGCGAGGTCGGAGCCGGCGCCCGGCTCGCTGAAGAGCTGGCACCACACCTCCTCGCCGGTCCACAGGGGCCGCAGGAAGCGGCGCTTCTGCTCGTCGGTGCCGTAGCCGAGGACGGTCGGGGCGGCCATGCCGAGGCCGATGCCGATGCGCCGCGGGTCGTTGTCGGGGGCTCCCGCGGCCTCCAGCTCGGTGTCCACGACGGCCTGCAGGGAGCGCGGGGCGCCGAGCCCGCCGAGACCCTCGGGGTAGTGCACCCAGGCGAGTCCGGCGTCGAAGCGGGCCCGCAGGAAGTCGCCGCGCTCGGTGCGCGCGGGCGGGTGCGCGGCCAGGAACTCCCGCGTCAGCTCGCGCAGTCGGTCCGCGTCGGTCATGCGGCACCCCCGTGCGGAAGGACGGTCACGCGTCCGGTGGTGAGGCCGTCGGCGACGCGCTGCACGGCGGCGGCGCCGCCGTCCATCGGCACGCGCTCGCTCACCAGCGGCTTGATGGCGCCCTTGGCGGCCAGCTCGGTCAGCGCCTCGTGGCAGCGCGCGACCGACGCGGGGTCCTTGGTGTTGTACAGGCCCCAGTGCAGGCCCATGATCGAGTAGTTCTTCACCAGGGCGTGGTTCAGCGCGGGCGAGGGGATGGACCCGCTCGCGAAGCCCACCACGACGATGCGGCCCTCGAAGGCCACGCACTTGGCCGACTTGGCGTAGGCGTCGCCGCCCACGGGGTCGTAGACCACGTCCGCGCCCCGGCCCCCGGTGGCCTCCTTCACGGCGCCGACGATGTCGTCCGCACGCCGGTCGACGACCACGTCGCAGCCCAGCTCGCGCGCGACCCGCGCCTTCTCCGCGCCGCCGACGACACCGATCACCGTGGCGCCCGCCGCCTTGCCGAGCTGCACGGCCGCGCTGCCGACGCCGCCCGCCGCCGCGTGCACCAGGAGCGTCTCGCCCTCCGCCAGGTGCGCGCGCCGGTGCAGGCCGAACCAGCCCGTCTGGTAGCCGATGTGCAGCGCGGCGGCCTCGGCGTCGTCCAGGGCGTCGGGGGCGGGCAGCAGCGCCCGCGCGTCCGCGACGGCGTACTCGGCGAGGCCGCCGTGCGGCAGCACCGGGGTGGCGATCACGCGCCGCCCGTCCTCGGTCTCGCCGCAGATCTCGACGCCGGGCGTGAAGGGCAGCTCGGGCCTGACCTGGTACTGGCCCCGGCAGAGCAGCGCGTCGGGGAAGTTGACGCCGGCCGCCCTGACCTTCAGGAGCACCTGCCCCTCGCCGGGCCGCGGGCGGTCCGCGTCCACGAGGCGCATCACCTCGCCCGGCTCACCGTTCTCGTGCACTTGCCATGCCTGCATGCGGGGCCTCCACGGGGCTGTCGTCGACCGTGCTCCCGCGCATACTAAGCGGTCGCTTGCCGCCAGGGGAACCGTCAGTGCCCCTTCTCGTTCCGTGAGGGCCGCGCCCGTACGTGCATGCGCTCGCCCTGCGGCCCGAACAGGCTCAGGAACTCCGCTCCCCCTTCACTCGTCGCCCCGAACCAGTGCGGGACCCGCGTGTCGAACTCCGCGGCCTCACCGGGGCCGAGCAGCACGTCGTGGTCGCCGAGGATCAGCCGGAGCCTTCCGGAGAGGACGTAGAGCCATTCGTAGCCCTCGTGGGTCTGCGGCTCGGGGGCGGGCGTGGTGCGCGCGGGCTCGATCACCTTGTACGCCTGGAGTCCGCCGGGCTGGCGGGTGAGCGGCAGCATCGTGCGGCCGTGCCGGACGATCGGCTTGGCCCGCACGCGGGGGTCGCCCACGGGCGGGGCGCCCACCAGCTCGTCCAGGGGGACCTGATGGGCGCGGGCGATGGGCAGCAGCAGTTCGAGGCTGGGCCTGCGGTGGCCCGACTCCAGGCGGGACAGGGTGCTGACCGAGATGCCGGTGGCCTCCGAGAGCCCGGCGAGGGTGGCGCCGCGCTCCTTGCGGATGCGGCGCAGGCGCGGGCCCACCTCGGTGAGGACCTCGTCCACCTCCTCCGACCCGACCGCCGGCTGCCCCGTGGCGCGTTCCGCGTTCTCACTCATACCGCCATCATGGCGCACCTCTTGCCGGAACGGCAAAGGAGCTTGTCGATTCCGCAGTACGGGAGCGATGGTCTCCGTGGAGGTGGTCACCATGACCCACAGCATGACGAACCATGCGGAACGCGACCGGCGGGACAACCAGGAGTACGACGTCGTGGTCGTCGGCGGGGGCGCGGCGGGCCTGAGCGCGGCGCTCGTGCTCGGCCGCTCCCGCCGCCGGGTGCTCGTCGTCGACGCGGGCGAACCGCGCAACGCGCCCGCCGCCCATATGCAGGGCTACCTGTCACGTGACGGGATGCCGCCCGCCGACTTCCTCGCCGAGGGGCGCAAGGAGATCCAGCGGTACGGGGTCGAAGCCGTGCGGGACCGGGTGAGCGCGGTGACCCCGGACGGCCGCGGGGAGTTCGTGATCGCCCTCGCCGGGGGCGGGAGCGCGCACGCGCGGCGGGTGGTTCTCGCCACCGGGCTCGTGGACGGACTGCCGGACGTGCCGGGCCTGGCCGAGCGCTGGGGGCGCGACGTGCTGCACTGCCCGTACTGCCACGGCTACGAGGTGCGGGACGAGGCCTTCGGCGTACTCGCCGCCGAGCCGTTCAACAGCCACCAGGCGCTCCTCGTCACCCAGTGGTCCAAGGACGTGACCCTCTTCCTCGACAAGGTGCGGGAGCTGCCGGACGCGGAGTGGGAGCGGCTCGCGGCCGCGGGTGTCTCGGTGGTCGAGGGCGAGGTCGCGGGGCCGGTGGTCGAGGACGACCGCCTCACCGGCGTGCGGCTCGCCGACGGGCGGGTCGTCCCCCGCTCGGTGCTCTTCGTCGCCGCGAAGCCGGTACCGCGCTCCGGGCTCCTCGACGCGCTCGGCGCGGAGACGAGGGACACCCCGTTCGGCCCGTACCCCGCGCTCGACGAGACGGGCAGGACCAGCGTCCCCGGCGTCTGGGCGGTGGGCAACGCGGCGTCGGCCATGGAGCAGGTCGTCAACGCGGCGAGCGCCGGCTACCGGGCCGGCGTCATGATCAACGCCGAGCTGGTCATGGCCGACGTCGACGCGGCGGCGGCCCGCCGCAGGGCGGGCGTCTTCTCCCCCGAGGGCGAGGCGGCGGTGGCCCGGTCCCTGGCGGGCGCCGGGGCGCACGGACTCGCCGCCGGCGCGAGCCCGCTTCCCCTTTGAGAAGATCCGCTCAGCGGGCGAAGACCTCGAAGGCCACCGCGGGCCGGCCGCCGAAGCGCGGCGCGAGCGCCCGGGCGCTGCCCATGAGGAACGTACGGCAGTACTCCTCGGGTTCCTCGTCCGTCAACGCCTCGATGTACGTGCGGTGTTCGAGGAGGGAGGCCACGGACCGGTCGAGCCCGGCCGTGGCGTCCACCGCGTGCGTGGGCGTCGACGTACCCGCGACGGCGACCCAGCGCACCCCGTCCCAGGGTTCGAGTCCCTGCTCCTCGATCAGCTCGGGGAAGATCCAGCGGTTGCCCGCGTCCGCCGCGGCGTCGAGCGTGGCCCGGCCCACCGCCACGTGGTCGGGGGTGTTCCAGGCGACGCCGCCCCAGGTGTCGCGGTGGTTGAGGGTGATGACCAGCTCGGGCCGGTGTCTGCGGATGGCGGCGGCGATGTCCCTGCGCAGCGCCGTGCCGTACTCGATCACGCCGTCCCTGTGGTCGAGGAACTCCACCGTCTCGACGCCGACCACGGCCGCGCTCGCGCGCTGCTCCCGCTCGCGCAGCGGCGCGCAGGCCGCCGGGTCGAGCGTGTCGATGCCCGCTTCGCCGCGGCTCGCGAGGACGTACGCCACCTCGCGGCCGGCGTCCGTCCAGCCGGCGATCGCGGCGGCGCAGCCGTACTCCAGGTCGTCGGGGTGGGCGACGACGGCCAGCGCCCGGCGCCAGTCCTCGGGCATCCGGGCGAGCTGCGCGGGCACTGCGGCCTCCGCCGCGGTCTGTGACTCCGTCATGCCGACAGCCTAGGGCGTTTCTGGTGGCTCTTGGGCGGTGTCGCGGAGCCAGATGACGAGCGCTGTGATGGAGAGGGTGCCGTTGTAGACGTAGTCGCGTTTGTCGTGTCAAAGGCTGGCGGACGGCCGCCGGCCCGGCCGCGGCTGCGACGGTGGGCCCACTGACTGTCCGGCTGGGCGATGGTCGCCTTGATGCCCCGCCGGCGCAGACAGGCGCGACTGGCACGACCGGAGTAGGCCTTGTCCCCACGCACCCGGCCCGGCGGCGTGCCCTGGCCGGGCCCACGGCGAGGTATGCGCAGTGTCTCAAGCACCGGCACGAGCATGCGGCTGTCACCCCGCAGCCCCGGCCAGGGCACCCCCGTGCGGGCCCGAAACAGCACGCCGTTGACCACCGTGCGGTGAACAGACCACTGCCCACCCGGCCGACCGTTGACCGGCAGCAACACCTCGATCATCTGCCACTGCGGCGTCAATCAGTTCATGTCGCCGCACCAAGCCCGACACCTGCCCGGCCCCGAACCTGATCCACCCCACCATCCAAGAGCCATCAGAAATGACCTCAAGCCCGCCGTAGCGGTACCGGAGCTTTTGGCTCAGCTGTCGTGCACCGGTCCGACGGTCGCTCCGGGCTGTTCTTCGGCCTGCGCGGCCAGTCGGCGCCGGATGCGGTCCGCGTCGTCCTGTCGGTCCTGGGCCTCGTACAGGCGCAGCGCCTGCCGCCAGGCGGCAGAAGCCCGCCAGGGGTCGTGGAGCGAGGTGTGGACGTCACCGAGGTGGTCCAAGGTGTCGGCCTCGTCGTAGGTGTTGCCTATCTCCTGCAGCAGGGTCAGTGCTTGCTGATAGTGCTCCAGTGCCTTTCGGTGCCGTCCTGTGCGCTGGGCGAGGTAGCCGAGGCTGTCGAGGGTGTTGGCCTGTCCGTCGCGGTGCTGGTGGTGGCGGAAGAGCGCCAGCGCGGCCTCGCAGTGCTCCCGGGCTTCGGCATACTGGCCGAGACGGGCCGCGTACCAGCCCATGTCGTTGCGCGAGTCGGCCTCGCGAACCGGGTCCTTCAGCGTCTGGTAGCCACGCAGGGCGTTCTCCGCATGGTGCAGGGCGCGGCGGTCATCGCCCTGCTGGCCCCAAGCCACGGCGAGTGCTTGGTGGGTGTGGGCCTCGGCGGACGGATCACCGGCCCGCTCAGCGAGGGCGAGGGCCTGCCTCAGGTGGTCGAGCGCGTCGTCCTGGCGCCCCGTACGCGCACACGCGTGACCGAGGACGCGGTGGGCCAGGGACTGGGCTACCGGGTCGTCCGCGTGGCGGGCTGCGGCCAGTCCGCACCGCCAGCAGGCCAACTGCTGGAGCAGGTCACCGCGTCGGTAGTGATAGGTGTCCATGCTCCAGGCCAACTGCCACACGAAGTCCGTCCAGCCCGATTCGAGAGCGAGGCGCTGCACCGCGAGCAGACACGGGTGTTCGGCGGTGAACCACCGCAGTGCCGCGTCCTGGTCGGCAAGGGGCAGGGGACAGCAGCCGGCGGCCGGGGCGCCGATGTCCACCGGTGGCCGGTGGGGGGCGAGGAGGCGCTCGGCGGCATGGGAGGTGTGCAGCAGGAAGCCGGTCAGCCGCTGTAGTGCCGCGTGCCGGACTTCTCGCGGCAGCTTGTGCCGCGCCTGCTGGGCCGCGTAGAGCCGCACCAGGTCATGCATGCGCCACCTGCCGGGCATGTGCTGGTGAATCAGTGACATGGCTTCCAGCTCGCGCAGGGCGGTACGCGCGTCGGGTGCGGGCCAAGCGGTCAGGGCGGCGGCGCCGGCCAGCCCGATGTCCGGGCCGGGGGCGAGCCCGAGCAACCCGAACGCCTCGGCGGTCCGGGCGGACAGCGCCTGGTGGGAGGAGGCGAATACCGCACGCAGGCTGGTGCGCAGCTCGCCGGTGTCCAGGACATCGAGTCCGTCAGTGCTGTGGCGTACTTCGTCAGCCAGGTCGGCGAGCCGCATCCGGGGCTCGAGGACGGCGCGGGCGGCGAGGATGCCCAAGGCAAGCGGCAGCCCCGAGCAGTGCGCGAGCAAGTCGGCCACCGCCTGCGGTTCGGCGGCCGGCCTGGCGGGCCCAAGGTGCCGGTCCAGCAACTGGCGTGCCTCCGCCTCGCCCAGCACGTCCACGGGGACGGGCCGCGCCCCATGGGCGGTGACCAGACCGGTGAGCCGGTGCCTGCTGGTCACCAGCGCGGTGCACGAGGGGCTGCCGGGCAGCAGAGGTTCGGCCTGCGCGGCGTCGCGGACGTTGTCCAATACGATCAGCAGCCGGCGGCCGGCCACCACGCTGCGGTAGAGCGCCACTTGCGCCTCCTTGTCGGCCGGTACGGCCGAGGACGGCACACCCAGGGCATCGAGGAAGCCGCGCAGGGCGGTGTACGGCGAGGCGGGCTGTTCAACGGGATCGAACCCGCGCATATTGACAAAGAGCTGCCCCTCGGGGAAGCGGTCCAGATTCCGGTATGCCCAGTCCAGCGCCAGCCAGGTTTTGCCGATCCCTCCACTCCCGCTGATCGCTGCGATGCCCACCGTTTCTCCGGTGGCCGCGGCCTCCTCGAGCGCCGCGCCGAGGACAGCGAGTTCACCGGTACGGCCGGTGAACCGGGCCGGCGGGGCGGGCAGTTGGCGCGGTATGACGCCCGGCTGCGGCGCCGGCGTGCGCTCCGGCGGCGCCACGCGTAACGCACCGGACGGCTGCGAGGCAGCGGCTGTTTCCGCCGGGGCGGAGGTCAGCGCCGGGTCGGCGACCAGCACCTGCTGGTGCAGTGCGCTCAGGCCGGGACCGGGATCGACGCCCAGCTCTTCGGCGAGATGGGAGCGCAGCCTCTGGTAGTGCTCCAGGGCATGGGCGGTGCGGCCACTGCGGTACAGGGCGAGCATCAGCTGGCCGCGCAGCCGCTCGTCGAGCGGATGCTGTGCGGCCCGCCGGGACAGCAGGGGTATGAGTTCGGCGTGCAGGCCGGCACGGAGCTTGAGGTCGGCCAGGTCCAGTTCAGCGGCGTACCGCTCCCGTGCCAGGCCTTCACGAAAGGTGTTCAGCCAGGGCGTGTCGAGATGGGCGAAGGCGTCCTGGTCGCCCCACAACTGCAGGGCTTGTTCCAGCAGCCACCGGGCATCGGTGTCCTCAGGAGCCGTCCCGGCCTCAGCGAGCCAGTGCTGGAACCGGTGCAGATCCACCGACATCGGATCAACCTGCAAGGTGTATCCGCCGTGTCGGCGTACGAGGTCGGCACCGTCGACGGGTGCCAGTAGCTGTCGCAGCCGGGATATGTAGCTGTACAGCGTGTGACGGCCTCCACCGGGCGGGCTGCTCCAGGCCCGGTCCAGGATCTGCTCGGCCGTCAGGTTGTTGCCGTCTCCCGCAAGCAGCACCGCCAGTACGCATCGCTGACGGGCATGGCCGACATCGACCGGGCGGCCGCCGACACGCATCTCCACTTCACCGAGCAGCCTGAACTCGACCGGCACTTCGTCCCCCCGTTGCCTGTTGTCCCACTGTGTAGCCGGTGGGAAGCCCGCTGTTCAAGGTTCCTTCCAGACTCTTACAGGACCGGCTCTCCATCGTTGCCTGCGTGGAGGACGCCACCAACGACCACCGACACAAGGAGCAACCATGAGGCTTCGTCATGCCGCCGCCGTCTCGGCGTCGGGCACTCTGTTGGCGCTGGGCGCTTTGACCGGTCCGGCCCAGGCCGTGCAGGCCGTCCATGCCGAAGGAACGGCCGGTGCCCCGGGCACTGCGGCCGCGGCGAGCACCTGCCCCTATCAGGGCTACTGGTACACCGGCACGGCTACGACCAGTTACGGAAACACCGGAGCCAGGGTCAAGGAGGTGCAGTGCCTCCTGTACTCCGCCGGGTACCTCCCATCGAGCGGCGTGGACGGGGTCTTCGGCTCGAGCACCCGCTCCGCGGTGCGCAGCTTCCAGGCCATGTACCGGTCCGAGTGCAATCCCCTGGTGGCGGTCGACGGGATCGTCGGCGTCCGCACCTGGGCGGCGCTGCGCAGCGCGTGCCCTGCCTGACCGGTCAACTCCCCCTACCCGTCAGGCGAGGGGCCACCGCCCAGGACCGTCCCAGCGGCATACCGGCGCGCGCACGAGCCCGCCGCGGCACAGCACGGTTCGTTCGATCACAGTTCGTGAAAGGAAAACCCGTCCCATGAAGAGCAGACAGTTTCTGGCCTCGGCCGCCCTGGCCACCTCGTTTATCGTCCTCGCGCCGGCCACGTCCGCGCACGCGGCCGGCAAAGCCGACATCGCGAAGTCGGTCCTGCGGACCCAGGGCATCACCCTGGCCACCGCGCACGAGAGCGGGGTGAACGACGGCGCCACCGCCAAGAAGAACATCCAGGACACCGCCAGGGGGAAGAAGGCCAAGCGCAGCAATTACGGGAACGCCCCCGGCGGGTCGGTCGCGCTCAACAAGACGATGCTGAACTCGATGCTCAAGCTGAGGACCTCGAAACGGTTCACCTTCAAGGTCACCGAGGTCGCGGGCGGCAGTCACTCGGTCGGCTCGAAACACTACTCGGGCAGGGCTTTCGACGTCGGCACCGTCAACGGCTCGAGGGTCAGCCCCGGCGGGTCGGGCTACACCAAGGCCAAGAAGTTCATGAGGGCCTGCAAGACGTATGGGGCGGTGCTGGTACTCGGCCCGGGGGACGCCGGCCACTCCACGCACGTGCACTGTCAGTGGTGACATCCGGCTGCTGTGTAGCCCGGCGCTGTCCAGCGAGGGTGCTAACGGACCTCCCCGGGCTCTTGCACCGGCCCCCCAGCGCGGTCCCGGCGGCCGACGCACGCGGTTCCCACCGGCGCCGGATGGTGTCGGGCTGACGCCCGGACCTGACGAAGGGGCGCTCGTCACCGCCGGGGAGGGACCGGCAACGTGCCACCCTCCCGGGCACCACAACCGACGCACCGTGCACACTTCAGGAGAGATCATGGCCTTCCGGGCAGTGTTCACCGCTGTGACGACCAGCGTGGCCCTCGTAGGCGCGCTGACCGCCATGTCCACCACTCCCGCCCCGGCGGCACCCGCCACGCCGACGTCCGCCACCGGGACCCCTGCGGCAGGCACCGCGAACTCCGGGGCGGCGGGGGCGGCAGGGGCGACAACCTGGCACACCACCACGTCGCGGGGCGGGCTGATCAGAGAGTGCTACAAGGAAAGCTGCGACTGGTACTACCGCACGTCCCCCGGGGACAAACTGCTGTGGAGCCACAACGCCTATAACGAATTCGGGAACCTGTGGTACTACGTGGACAGCGGGTTCACCCGCGGGTGGATCTACTGCGGGAACGTGACCGCGGGATGCTGAAATCCAATCCCTTCGCCGCGCAAGCGGTGCTCAGCGGCATACGGTCTCTTGGCCGGTCATGCCCCACCGCCGCCGCGGAGGGCGGAGGCGCGAACAACCCCTCGTAAGCACGGAATTCACCTCAGGCATCAACCAGCTCTGGAAGGAAAATCCATGAGGCGTATCGCAACCGCTGCGGCCATCCTTTGTGCATCGTCCTCTTTCCTCGTGGTACCAGCTCACGCCGACCCCACTCCCTCCGCCCTCTCCAGTGCCTATTACTGCGAGGCTGAGGACATATCCCGCGTCGACGGGAAAGAAGTCCGTCTCCCGCAGAAGACCCCGCTGCATTCATACGGCCCGTACGGCGACTGCCCCGGCCCGAGCGTCCCCGCGGGAACAACAGTGACCTACGACTGCTACACGACGAACCGGTACGGCAACAAGTGGACGCACATATCGGATCCCTACATCGGATGGATCTGGAACAAGTACCTCCCCGATGGCGGCAGTCGCGTCCACTGCTGACGGCCGGCGGAGCCGCACTCTCCCAAGGGCCGCGTGATCGTGCCTCCGGCCGGGGGCCGGAGCTGGGGCGCCGACCAGCAGCCACCCTGCTGGTCACCATCGGCGACGCAGCCGACTTCCCTGCCGCGGCCCACCTCGCCACTCAGCCATTTCTGATGGCTCTTGGATGGTGGGGTGGATCAGGTTCGGGGCCGGGCAGGTGTCGGGCTTGGTGCGGCGACATGAACTGATTGACGCCGCAGTGGCAGATGATCGAGGTGTTGCTGCCGGTCAACGGTCGGCCGGGTGGGCAGTGGTCCGTTCACCGCACGGTGGTCAACGGCGTGCTGTTTCGGGCCCGCACGGGGGTGCCCTGGCCGGGCCTGCGGGGTGACAGCCGCATGCTCGTGCCGCTGCTTGAGACACTGCGCATACCTCGCCGCGGGCCCGGCCAGGGCACGCCGCCGCCGGGGCCGGGTACGTGGGGGGGGCGGACAACGGCCCGGCTCGTGCCCGTCACGCCTCCCCGCGGACCATCGCGATCAGCCGGTCGAGGACCTTCGGGCCGCCGACCCGCAGCCCGTCGTGCTCGAACTCGTTGGTGACCCAGGCGCGCAGGCCCCGGATCGCCTCTGCGGTGCGCAGCGAGTGCTCCGTGTCGACGTACATGTCGTCGAAGTAGACCGCCGCGGCGGCCGGGACCTCGTTCGCGGCGAGCCGCTCGACGTCGTACAGGCGCGGCCAGTCGGTGCGTCCGGCGAGCAGGTCGGCGGTCTCGCGCAGCGGGCGGAGCGCGGGGTCGACGTCGAACATCCAGCGCTGCACGGCCTCTCCGGTGAACCGCAGGGGCTCGTCGCCCGCGAGGGTCTTCTCCGCGTCGAACTCGGGGAACTCGGCGCGCATCCGCTCGGCGGACCAGGCGGTGGGCCGTGCGCCCTGTCCGTAGATCGGCTCGTGCAGGACGGCGAAGAGCGGGTTGCCCGCGTACGAGAGGGCGGCCCGCACGTTCTCCTGGAACGCGTCGGAGAGCACCGTGCCCGAGGGCGTGCGCACGAAGGCGTCCTCGATGAGGTAGTGCAGGCGGTCGCTGCCGTCGCTCATGCCGAGCAGGATGCCGAGGGACTGGAAGGCCTCGACGGTGAGCCGGTAGCCGCCGTTCAGGACCGGCTCGTGCTCGGCGAGGTGGGCGGCGATGCGGCGGGCGCGCTCCACGTCCTGCGGGTAGCGGGCGTAGTGCGCGGCCGTCTTGCGGGCCATGCGCGGGTAGGCGGCGCGGTAGACGTCGTCCGCGTGGCCGTCGAGCGTGGGCAGGCCGCCGGTGATCAGTGCGGCCGAGAGGCCCTCGGGGGCCGCCGAGAGGTAGTGCGTGGCGCAGAAACCGCCGAAGCTCTGCCCGAGGACGGTCCAGGGGGCGCCGCCCGTCACCTCGGGGCGGATCGCCTCGCAGTCCCGGACGATGGAGTCGGCGCGGAAGTGCGCGAGGTAGTCGGCCTGCTCGGCCGGGCCGCCGCGCAGCGGGAGCGTCTGGCGGTTGGCGGGCGTGGAGCTGCCGGTGCCGCGCTGGTCGATGAGGAGGACCCGGAAGTCCTCCAGGGCGCGGCCGAGCCAGGACTCCTTGCCGTGGAAGCGGGTGGCGCCGAAGCCGGGGCCGCCCTGGAGGTAGACGAGCCAGGGCAGGCCGTCGCCGCCGGGGGCCGTGGGGACGACCTCGCGCGCGAAGATCTCGATCCGCTCCCCCGCCGGATCGTCGTGGTCGAGCGGCACGTCGAAGCGGCGGTCGGTGAGGACGACTCCCGGCTGGCGGTAGGTGACGGTCACAACTGCTCCTGAGCGGGTGGGGCGGGTGACGGCGGCCTGCGGCGGCGTCACGGCGCTGCGGATCTGCCGCCCCAGTCCAGCACACCCCCCTCGACGCCGGGCCGCCGGGCGGCGCTTGGGCGGCGGCACGGCCCCGGCGCGGCGCGCGTCCACGCCTCCCGTGGCGCCCGGTGCCCGCGTACGCTGCGTCCATCCGATGATCGACGAGGAGGAACCAGCGATGCGTGTCGCCCTGTTCCTGACGTGCGTCAACGACACGCTCTATCCGGATACGGGCCGAGCCGTGGTGAAACTGCTGACCGGACTGGGCGTCGACGTCGACTTCCCTGCGGCGCAGACCTGCTGCGGGCAGGCGCACTACAACACCGGTTACCGCCACCGGGCGGAGCCGCTGGCCCGGCACTTCTCCGATGTCTTCGGGACCGGCGCCTACGACGCGATCGTGACGCCGTCCGGTTCGTGCGGGGCGATGGTGCGCGAGCTGTATCCGCGCATGGGCGAGCGGGCGCGGGCCGAGGGCCGCGGTGACGGCCTCGCGCGGACCCTGGCGCCGGTGGTCCCCAAGACGTATGAGCTGACCGAGTTCCTGGTGGACGTCCTCGGGGTCACCGACGTCGGCGCGTACTACCCGCACAAGGTCACCTACCACCCCACCTGTCACGGCCTGCGCTCCCTCGGCCTCGGCGAGCGGCCCCTGCGGCTGCTGCGGGCGGTGAAGGGGCTGGAACTCGTGGAGCTGCCCGGCGCCGATGAGTGCTGCGGCTTCGGCGGGACCTTCGCCGTGAAGAACTCCGATGTCTCGGCGGCCATGGGCGCGGACAAGGTGCGGCAAGCCGAGTCGACCGGAGCCGAAGTGCTCTGCGCGGCGGACAACTCCTGCCTGATGCACATCGGCGGCACGATGACCCGGTTGCGCACGGCCGTGCGCCCGGTCCACCTGGCGGAGATCCTGGCGAGCACGGAAGAGGAGCCGCTGTCATGAGCGAGGGCACATTCGTCGGCATGCCCGCGTTCCCATCGTTCCCGCCGTTCCCGCGGGCCGCGCACGAGGCGGTGCGGAACACCACGCTGCGGGCCAACCTCCGGCACGCCACCCGCACCATCCGTGACAAGCGCGCCCGCGCCGTCGCCGAGCTGGACGACTGGGCGGAGCTGCGGGAGGCGGGCAAGCGCATCAAGGACGAGACGCTGCGCCACCTCGACCGGTATCTGGTGCAGCTGGAGGAGTCGGTCGTCCGGGCCGGCGGCACCGTGCACTGGGCGGCCGACGCCGCGGAGGCGAACCGCATCGTCACGGAGCTGGTCAGGGCCACCGGTGAGACGGAGGTCGTCAAGGTCAAGTCCATGGCCACCCAGGAGATCGGCCTCAACGAAGCTCTGGAGGCCGAGGGCATCCACGCCTACGAGACCGACCTCGCCGAGCTGATCGTGCAGCTCGGCAGGGACCGGCCCTCGCACATCCTCGTCCCCGCCATCCACCGCAACCGCGGCGAGATCCGCGACATCTTCCGCGAGGAGATGGGCGCGTGGGGCCGCCCCGCACCCGACGGGATCACCGACAGCCCGGCCGAGCTGGCCGAGGCGGCGCGGCTGCATCTGCGCGAGAAGTTCCTGCGGGCCAAGGTCGGTGTCTCCGGGGCGAACTTCATGGTCGCGGAGACCGGCACCCTGGTCGTCGTGGAGTCGGAGGGCAACGGCCGCATGTGCCTCACGCTGCCCGAGACGCTGATCTCCGTGGTGGGCATCGAGAAGGTGGTGCCGACCTGGCGCGACCTGGAGGTGTTCCTCCAGACCCTCCCCCGCTCCTCGACGGCCGAGCGGATGAACCCATACACGTCCATGTGGACGGGCACGTCCGACGCCGGGACGGCGGACGGCCCCCGCGCCTTCCACCTGGTCCTGCTCGACAACGGCCGCACCGACACCCTCGCCGACGAGGTGGGCCGCCAGGCCCTGCGCTGCATCCGCTGCTCGGCGTGTCTCAACGTCTGCCCGGTGTACGAGCGGGCGGGCGGGCACGCGTACGGCTCGGTGTATCCGGGGCCGATCGGCGCGATCCTCAGCCCGCAGCTCCGGGGCACGGGGAGCGCGGTCGACGCCTCCCTGCCGTACGCGTCCTCGCTGTGCGGCGCCTGCTACGAGGTGTGTCCGGTGGCCATCGACATCCCCGAGGTCCTGGTGCACCTGCGGGAGCGGGTGGTGCAGGGCGGCGAGGTCACCCGGCGGGGCGTGAAGGTGACGCTGAAACCCGCCAAGGGGCACGCGGCGGAGCGGGCGGCGATGCGCGCGGCGGGGCTCGCCCTCGCCCGCCCAGGAGTGCTCCGCACGGGCCAGCGCCTGGCGTCGCGCACCCGGCGGTTCCATCCCCGTGCGCTGCCGGGCCCCGGCCGGGCGTGGAGTGCGACCCGGGATCTGCCGAAGGTCCCCGTGGAGCCGTTCCGTGACTGGTGGGAGCGGACGCGGGGCGGCACGGCGCAGGGCGGCGGCGGGACGGGGGTGAGCGGGAAGTGAGCAGCAGGGACGTGATCCTGGGCCGGGTGCGCAGGGCCCTCGCGGACGTGCCGGACGTGCCGGACGCGGCGGAGGGGGCGGCCGGGGCCGGCAGCGCGTACGAGGCGGCGGTGGACCGGCGGTACGCGCGCGAGCACGGCGCACGCACGCCGGAGGAGGCCGTCGACCTGCTCGCGGAGAACCTCGCGGACTACCGGGCGGTCGTGCACCGCTGCACGGCCGGGGAGCTGCCGGAGCTGCTCATGCGGCTGCTCGCGGCGCGCGGCGCGGAAACCGTGCTGGTGCCTCCGGGGCTGCCGCCGCACTGGCTCGGGGCCGCCGACGCGACGCGGGTCCGGGACCGCGCCGCGAGCACCCCGTACGAACTGGACCGGGTGGACAGCGTCGTCACCGGCTGCGCGGTCGCCGTCGCCGAGACCGGCACGCTCGTCCTCGACGGCTCGGCGGACCAGGGCCGCCGCCGCATCACCCTGGTCCCGGACCACCACATCTGTGTCGTGCGGGTGCCCGACCAGGTCGTGCCGTCCGTGCCCGCGGCCCTCGCACGGCTCGATCCGGTGCGCCCGCTGACCTGGATCTCGGGGCCGTCCGCGACCAGTGACATCGAGTTGGACCGGGTCGAGGGAGTGCACGGGCCGCGCACCCTGGAGGTGGTGCTGATGAGCGGCGGGTGACCGGCGCGGCTAGCGTGTGGCCATGATCCGGTTCGAGCAGGTGACCAAGCGCTACCCGGACGGTACGACGGCTGTGGACGACCTCTCCTTCGAGGTGGCCGAGGGTGAACTGGTCACCCTCGTGGGACCCTCCGGCTGCGGCAAGACCACCACCGTGATGATGGTCAACCGGCTCATCGAGCCCACGTCGGGCCGCATCCTCGTGGCCGGCGAGGACATCGCGGGCGTGGACCCGGTGCGCCTGCGCCGCCGGATCGGCTACGTCATCCAGCAGGTGGGGCTCTTCCCGCACCGTACGGTCCTGGACAACACGGCGACCGTGCCCGCGCTCATCGGCTGGAAGAAGGCGAGGGCCAGGGCCAGGGCCGCGGAACTGCTCGACCTGGTGGGGCTCGACCCGAAGACGTTCGGCTCCCGCTACCCCGAGCAGCTCTCCGGGGGTCAGCGCCAGCGGGTGGGGGTCGCCCGCGCGCTCGCCGCGGACCCGCCGGTACTCCTGATGGACGAGCCGTTCGGGGCGGTCGACCCGGTGGTGCGCGAGCAGTTGCAGGAGGAGTTCCTGCGGATGCAGTCGGCGGTGCGCAAGACGGTTCTGCTGGTCACGCACGACATCGAGGAGGCGGTCCGGCTCGGCGACCGCATCGCCGTCTACGGCCGGGGGCGCATCGAGCAGTTCGACACGCCGGGGGCGGTGCTCGGGGCGCCCGCCACGCCGTACGTCGCCGAGTTCGTGGGCGCCGACCGCGGGCTCAAGCGGCTCTCGGTGACGGAGATCCAGCCGGCCGACCTGGAGCAGCCGCCGACCGCCCGGCTCGACGAGCCCGCGGAGCAGGCCGCGGCCCGGCTGCGCGAGGAGGAGGCGCGCTGGGCCGTCGTCCTGGACGCGGACGGCGATCTGCACGGCTGGGTCGGTGTCGACGAGGTCGGCCTCGCCGGCTCCGGCGGCACGGTCGGCGACCTGGCGCACCGCATGAACGCCTGGGTGCCGGTGGGCGCCCCGCTGAAGCAGGCGTTCGGCGTGATGCTCCAGCACGACGCGGGCTGGGTCGCGGTGCTCGACGGCGCGCGCTTCCTGGGTGTCCTGACCCCGGCGAAGCTGCACGAGGCGCTGCGGCGTTCGGTGGACGCGGACGCGCGGGGGCTCGCGCGGAGCCAGGTCGAGTTCGACTCGGTGGCCGACGCGTGAGCGCTCCGCCCGCCGACAGCTGCCGGACTCTCACAGGAGGCCCTTGCGCTCCAGGTACGTCCGCGCCACGTCCTGCGGCAGGCGGCGCCAGCTGTCGACCTGTTCGTTCATGGCGGCCAGGTCCCGCGTCGTGAGGACCCCGGCCAGGCGGCCCAGCGCCCGCGCGACGCCCTTGCTGCCCGCGCGGGAGCGGTTGACCACGGGGACGAGGTGGTCCGCGTTCTGGAGGTGCCTGTCGTCGTCGAGGAGCACCAGGCCGAAGTCGTCGAGGGTCGCGTCCGTGGAGGTGGTGAGGACCATCTGGTCCTGCCCGCTCTGGACCGCCTTCTTGGCCTGGGTCGTGCCGACGCCCTTGGGGTCGACGCCGGTGAGTTCGATGCCGTATACCTTCTTCAGGCCCGGCGCGCAGTAGGGCCGCCGTACGCACTCGTCACCGGCGGCGAGCCGCACCTCCAGACCTGACCTGCCCAGGTCGGACAGGGTTTTCAGGCGGTGCTGCCGGGCGTATGCGGCGGTGACGGCGAAGGCGTTCTGGTCGACCGCCTCGCCGGGGTCGAGGACGGTGAGGCCACGCGGTGCCGCGAGGCGGCGCAGGGCCTCCATGGTCGCGTCCACGTCCGGGGAGCCCACGGGCTCGGCGTCGGCGCCGTTCTCCTTGGCGTTCAGCCAGTCCGCGAAGGTCGCCGCGTACTCGGGGACGACGTCGATCTGCCCGGACTCCAGGGCGGGCTCGTACAGTTCGCGGTTGGCCACGGAGAGGATCTTGGTGCCGTAGCCGGCCTCGTTCAGGAGGAGGGCGTACATCTGGGCGAGCAGGTCGGACTCCGTGAAGCCCGCGGAGCCGACCGTGAGGTTCCTGCTGTCGCCGGGCGGCCCGGTGACCTCGCCCCGGTTCTCCAGGGACGGCCCCGTGGCGCAGCCGGCGAGGACGGCGAGCGAGGCCACCGCCGCCCCCGCCACGCGGCCCCTCACCCGGCCGAGCACCGCGCTGCGCACCCGGCCCCTCACTCCGCCCTCCCCCGCAGCCGTCCCGGCGCGAGGCGCTCGGCGGCCTCGAAGAACCCCTCGACGACCAGCGCGAACCCGGCCACGAGCACGGCGCCCGCCACGACCTGCGGAGTGCTCGCCAGGTTGAACCCCGCCGTGATGATCCGGCCAAGACCTCCGCCGCCCGCGAGCGCGGCGATGGTGGCGGTGGCGACGAGCTGGACGGCGGCGATGCGGACCCCGCTGAGCACCAGCGGCAGGGCGAGCGGGAGTTCGACCTTCCACAGCACCTGCCGCCCGGTCATGCCCATGCCCCGCGCCGCCCGCACGACGCCGCGGTCGACGCCGCGCATGCCCACGTAGGCGTTGGTGAGCAGCGGCGGCACGGCGAAGAGGACGAGGGCGACGACGGTCGGCCCGTCCCCCCAGGTGCCGAGGGGGGTGAGGAGGAGCAGGACGAGTACGGCGAAGGTGGGCACCGCGCGCCCGACGTTGGAGAGGTTCACGGCGAGCGCGCCGCCTCTGCCGAGGTGGCCGAGGACGAGTGCCACGGGCAGGGCGACGAGGCAGCTGATCAGCAGGCAGACGACGGTGAGGACGAGGTGCTGGGTGAGCCGGTGCCAGATGCCGTCGTCGCCGGCCCAGTGCGCCGGATCGCCGAGCCAGGCCCAGGCGTCGCCGAGCGTCTTCATGCGCGCCCCGCCCTCGTCCAGGGCGTCAGGGCCCGCTGTACGGCGAGAAGGAGCAGGTCGGCGGCGACGGCGATGACGACGCAGAGGACGGATGCGGTGAGCACCTGCGCCTTGAAGTAGGTGTTCATGCCCGCGTAGATGAGGTTGCCGAGCCCGCCGAAGCCGACGATCGCGCCGACGGTGACGAGGGAGACGGCGGAGACCATGGCGATGCGGAGCCCGGCCATGGCGGCGGGCAGCGCCAGCGGCAGTTCGACGGCGAGCAGGAGCCGGATGGGGCCGTAGCCCATGCCGCGCGCGGCCTGCCGGGTCTCCTCGGGGACGGCGCGCAGCCCGGCGAGGATGTTCCGTACGAGCAGGGTGAGGGAGTAGAGGACGAGGCCGGCGACGACGAGCGGAGCGGAGAGCCCGTACACCGGGAGCAGCAGCGAGAACATCGCGAGCGAGGGGATCGTGTAGAGCACCGTGGTGAGCGCGAGGACGGGGCCCGCCGCCCAGCCCCAGCGGCGGGCGAGGACGGCGAGGGGCACGGCGACGACGAGCGCGATCAGTACGGAGACGGACGTGAGCTGCAGATGCTGCACGACCGCGTCGACGAGGATCTGGCGGCGGGTGCTCAGATACTCACCGCAGATCCACTCGTTGCGCGCCAGGCAGTCGTCGGGCGGCCCGGTCATCCGGCTCATCCGGCTCATCCGGCTCATCCGGCCATTCAAGGCCGGGGTGGCGGGCGGCGGCGCGCTGGAGTGACCCGTACGGGTCGGACCCTGGGCCCTCCCCCACCTGACCGTGCTCGCGGCGCGTCCGCACCGCACGAGGACGCGGTGCGACGCGGCGGCCGTGGGGCAGCAGCCTGCCGGCTCAGCCCGCGGCCTTGCTGACGGAGCCCGCGGCCCTGCTAGCGGAGCCCCATCACCAGGCTCCCGGGGGCCCGGACGTCCGCGTCCGCGTTCGTGTAGTAGTCCAGAACCGCCCGCTGCCACTCCTCCACCGTGATCCGGCCGTCCCCGTCGCGGTCCAGGGCCGCGAACGCCTCACCCGCCATGGCCGTGGACATGCCGGACGCCACCTGGGCGCGGATGAAGTCGTCCAGGACCACCGTGCCGGTGCCCTCGCTGTCGGCCAGCTGGACGTGCGCCTCCACGGAAGGGGCGACGAGGCCGGCGATCGCGCCGGTCTGCACGGCCTCCTCCAGCGTCTGGACGTACACGTCCTCGGTCAGCTCGCCGTCGTCGTCGACCCCGGCCAGCTCGGCGAGCCGCTGCCAGTACGCCTCGGCCCCGGCCAGGACCGCGGCGGCCCGCGGGGAGCCGACCGGCTCGCCCATGCCGTCGATCAGCCGCTCGGCGCGCAGGAGGATGTCGGACCGGTCGACGACGCCGTCCGCGTCGGCGTCCTCCACATGGAATCGATGGATGTACTTGGCCCGCAGCCCGGTGTCCCGCATCAGGCGACAACTCCCCTTTTACGACGTCAAGTGGCGTTCACCGTAGTGTGCCCGGCCCGCCGCGGGGCCGGGCGACGCGGGCTCCGCCGGGTGAACCGGCCCGCTCCGCGCTCCCCCACCCGAATGGACGACGCGGCCCATCGGGCGCAGGGCAGGCCAGGGCAGGCAAGGGCAGGGCAGGGCACCCGCGAAGAAATCCGTGGACGGGCCCGCGGTGGTCCGCTTAGGGTGTGGCTCCACGCCCTGAGACGGACGGAAGGAGGCGAGTGCCATGTGGTTCACACCTTTCCAGCGCTCCCTCCTCTCGCTGTCCCGGCGTGTTTCGTGAGTGGTGACCGGGAGCGCTCCAAGCAGCCTGTATCCCGGAGGAATCCATGACCGATGTGGTCATCCGCGCGCTCTCCGCGAGCGACGCCCAGCTCTTCGACGCACTGCCCGACCCGCTGGGCGCCCGTGAGGGCCACCGGCGTACCCGGTTCCGCCCCGAATGGAAGCGCGTCGCCCTGCGCGACGGCGAGGTCGTCGCACGCGGCGCGTGGTGGGGCGGCCCCGACGACTCGGAGCCCATGAACATCAACTGGTTCGACGTGGCCGAGGGCGAGGAGGAGGCCGGGGCCCAGCTCCTGCGCTCCGCTCCCTGGCAGGTCGAACTGGAGATCAACCTGCCGGGCGGCTGGCGGGAGAGGCCCGGCCTGCGCGCGAGTGCCGAGTCGCGCTTCGCCGCCGCACGAGCCGCCGGGTACGAACTCCTGGTGGAGCGCTTCCTGTACCGCTGGACCCCGGAGCGGGGTCTGCCCGAGCGGCCCGGACGCCTGCGCTTCGGCGCCGAACCCGACGACGGCGTGTTCTTCGACGCGTTGCGCCGCATCCACTCCGTCACCCTGGACGCCCACGCGCTCCGGGCCACCGAGGAGGGCGGCCTCGACCGGGCCGCCCAGGAGGAACTCGACTTCTTCCACTGGTGCCCCTCCCCCCGGGAGTGGTGGCAGACCGCGTACACGCCGGAGGGCGACCTGGCCGGCATCCACATCCCGGCCCACAACCCCTCCGGTCCGACCATCGGCTTCATCGGAGTCGTCCCGGAGCAGCGCGGCCGGGGCTACGCCTACGACCTCCTCGCGGAGTGCACCCACTTCCTCGTCGAGCAGGGCGCGGAGTCCGTCACCGGAGCGACGGACCGGGGCAACTTCCCCATGGCCGCGCACTTCACGAGGGCCGGCTTCCCCGTCGTCAGGGAACGCATCAACTTCCACCCGGCGGGTGAAGCGGCCTAGCGAGGGCCGGCACGCGTCGAGGGGCCCGGCCCGAGGACGGGTCCGGGCCCCTCCCGATCGACCGACCCCCCAAGGGACCCACTGGTGACCGGTCTGCTCTCCCGTTCAGTTCCGGCCATCATCAGTGCCCCCGCCTGCCTCCCCCGGCGGCTCTCCCCGGCGGGCCGGGGCGTAGGGAGCGTCCCAGTTCAAGGGGGAATCATCCGCGGGAGGCGGGGAACCGCGTGGCCACCGGGGCGGTGGCGTGTTCGCGTTGTGCGAGCGACGGACGGGGTCGAACAGGCGGACCCTCCGTGCTTTGCTTGCAACCGACATCGACCACGGGACGGCGACGGGGAGATGAATGGCTGGGACCGCGGATGCTCTGCCCGGACCGCCTCGGTCCACGGTCGCCCCCTATCGCGACCGCGGCGTCCCCGACCTGCACCACCGGTTCATCCGTGACGCCAGGTCACACGACTGGGAACCGGCCCGGGAGGTGCACCGGGTGCTGCGCGACCGGACCGGGGCCGCCGCTCCCTCCGAGCTCTCCTGGCTGCTCGCCAGCGGCAGCGCGTACGCCGAACAGGTCGGCATGGACGTGGCGGCGGGGCTGCTGCACGAGTGCTCCGAGGCCGACATGAAGCTGGTCCTCGCCACGGCGGTGGCCGACGAGGCGAAGCACTCGGCCGTCTTCCACCACTACGCCCACACCGTCGCGGGGACCGTCAAGGGGCCCGGTGAGGCACAGCAGGAGCTGTCGCGCGACCTGTGGTCCCTGGACGACTACACCGCCCGCTTCCTGGCCCACACCCTGGCCGAGGGGTTCGCCGCCGACGAGTTCCGGTGGTTCGTCCAGGGGCTGCGCGAGGACGGCCTCGGTGAGATCTACCGGCTGGTCCGCAGGGACGAGTCCCGCCATGTCGCCCTGGGCATGGCCTACCTCACCCACGGCCCCGGCGCGGAGCGGCTGCGCCGTCTGCCGGCGGGGCTGCTGCTCGCCGCCGAGGAGACCGTGCTGAAGCACAACGACGTGGACGCGCTGGCCTCGCTGGTGCACCGTCTCCTCCCCGCGACCCCGGCGGCACAGGTCGCCGCCTGGCTCAGGGCACGGCACGCCACCCGGATGCGGGTGCTCCTGAATGTCCGGGACGACCGAGTGCGACTGTCCCGGCGCCGCAAACACATTCGAGAGACCATGGAGGTCTGATGGAGATCAAGAAGGTTGCGGTCCGCGCCCAGACGAAGGCGGCGAACAAGTACAGCGTGGGTACGACCCGTCGCGTGAGCGACGACGCCAAGCGCTAGTCCCGCGCGAAGGCGGCCGTACCGCTGCGGTACGGCCGCCTTTCCGCACCCGGCCGCCACCGCCCGGCACCGCCCGCCACCGACCGGCACAGGGAGGCGGCCCGGATCGGACACCCCCGCCGCGCCCGGCCCGGATCGCGCGCCCCCACCACACCCAGCCCGGATCGCACACCCCGGAAGGCCAGGAATGCGTATCGCGCTCGTCTCCATGCCGTGGCACGCCCTTGAGATGCCGTCGCTGCAAGTGGGTCTCCTGCGCTCCCTCCTCACCAGGGAACGGCCCGCCGACGAGGTCACGGAGTACCACGGATGGCTGCGCTGGGCCGAGTACCTGCTGTCGCACAGTGGCGGTGAACTGACGCCCCAGGAGTACATGACCGTCGCGGACGACCAGGTGTTCGACGGCTTCGGCGACTGGGTCTTCTCGGGCTCCCTCTACGACGACGAGCAGTGGGGCGTCGACCGGCTGACCGCCTACGCGGCCAGGACCGGCACATCCGTCGACAGCGTGCTGCGCATGCGCCCGTACGCCGCCGGGTTCATCGCCGAAGCGGCCCGCGACGTGCTCGCGTCGAATCCCGACGTGGTCGGCATGACCAGCACCTTCCTCCAGAACGTGCCGTCGCTCGCCCTCGCACGCGAGATCAAGCGCCTGCGGCCCGGGGTCGTGACCGTGCTCGGCGGGAGCAACTGCGACGGCGTCATGGGCCACGCCCTGCACCGCAACCACCCCTTCCTCGACCACGTCGTGCGGGGCGAGGCGGAGAAGACCTTCCCCGCGCTGCTCGCCCACGTCGAGCGCGGCACCGCCCCCGCCGACGTACCGGGAGTCTGCTGGTGGGACGCCGGTACGCCGCGCGCCAACCGGGAGGCGCGGGGGACCCTCCCCGTCGGGCTGCTGCCGAGCCCCGACTACGACGACTGGCAGCAGGACATCGAGTCCTCGCCGGTGGCCGAGTTCGTGGAGCCCAAGATCGTGGTGGAGGGCGCCCGCGGCTGCTGGTGGGGGGAGAAGCACCACTGCACGTTCTGCGGGCTCAACGGCAGTCTCATGGAGTTCCGTGCCAAGTCCGGCGAACAGCTGTGGGCCGAGATCCGGCGGCTGGTGGAGCGGCACAAGCTGCTGGACGTCATCACCGTGGACAACATCATCAGCATGGACTACTTCCGCGACTTCCTGCCCCGGGTCGCGGAGAGCCCGTGGGACCTGCGCATCCACTACGAGGTGAAGTCGAACCTGTCCAGGGAGCAGATCGCCCTGCTGGCCCGGGCCCGGGTCACCCATGTCCAGCCCGGTATAGAGAGCCTGAGCAGCCGGGTCCTCGGGCTGATGGACAAGGGGGTCAGCGGCGCCCGCAACGTCCGCACGATGCGGGAGTGCGAGAACCACGCCCTCACCTGCGTGTGGAACTACCTGTACGGCTTCCCCGGCGAGCGCGACGAGGACTACACGGACATCATCGAGCAACTGCCCGCCCTGCGCCATCTCCAGCCGCCGAACGGCGCCACCCGGATCGCGCTCGAACGCTTCAGCCCGCACTTCACCGATCCCTCCCTGGGGTTCACGAACCGCCGCCCGAGCGACATCTACCGGCACGTCTACCAGCTGCCGGCGGAGGAACTGCGGGACATGGTCTTCCTGTTCGACACGCCGGCCGCCGGCATCCGCGGCGAGGTCGAGCGGCGCCTGGTGGAGGAGATCGACCGGTGGGCGACCGCCTACCCGTCGTCGCGGCTGTTCCTCGAACCACCGGCCGACGGCGACGACGCGCTGATCATCCACGACGAACGCGAGGGCTGGCCGCGGCGCACCCACCGGCTGACGGGCTGGGAGGCCGCCGCGTTCCGCCTGCTCGACCACGGCCGCACCCTCGGCGCTCTCCGGCGGCACCTGGCCGAGGCCGGGCACGAGGTGCCCCCGGCCGCCCTCGACGCGTGGGGCCGGGCGCTCCTGGCCGACGGGCTGGTGTTCCGGGACGGTGGGACGCTTCTCGCGCTGCCCACCCGGGCGGTGGCCGTACGCGCCCCCGGACAGGACGTCCTGCTGCGCACCGGCAGCCCCACCCCCGAAGGAGTGGTGTGAGGTGCCCGCCGCGAAGCCGTCCCTCGTCGCGCCCGACCGGCCGGACCTGCCCGATGTCCTGCCCCACCGGTTCGAAGGCCACCACGTCGTCGTCGCCGAGCCGGTGCCGCTCGGCGCGGGCGGCAGGTCCACGGCACGGGCCGTCCAGTTCCTGCGGGAGTGCCAGAGCCACGCGCTCACGGTGACCTGGTCGCTGCCGGAGGCCGACGCCGTGCTCCGTGCCCCCGCCGACGTGGACTTCGCCCTCCGCCATCTGCACCACCTGCCGCCACCGGACGGGCCGGCGGCGTCGGAGGAGTGGCGCTCCGCCTGTGCGTACGGGCGGTTCTACCACCGGCAGGGGCCGGGCTTCGTCCAGGTGAAGGACCGCCGGGCCCCGGACGCCGCGGTCCGCCTCACCCTGGACCACCCCGACCTGGTGGCCACGTTCCGCACCTGCCTGCGCCCGACCGCCCTGGACGACCTCGGCGGTACGGGGCGCGAGGCGGTGTCCGTCCTGGCCGCCGAGGGCCTCGTCCTGGTCACCCGGGGCTGGGCGGTGACCCTGCCACCACGCATCCGCCACTGGCCGGTGCCCGACACAGGAATCTGACGCATGGGATCGACCCCCACCACCGAACCGTCCGTGCCCCCGGAGTCCGGCCCGCCCGCGCCGGAGTCCGCGCGTCCGGGGCCGGTGCCGCCGCGCGGGCGCCGGCCGCTGGTGCTCCTCGTCGTGGAGCAGCTGACGAGTTCGGTGGGGCGCCAGGTCACGGCTCTGGCACTGCCCCTGCTCGCCATCGCCCACCTCGACGCGGGCCCGCTCGGTGCCTCCGCGCTCCTGGCGATGACCTATCTGCCCGGTGTCCTGCTGAGCCCGCTGATCGGGGTCACCGTGGACCGGGCCCGGCTGCGGCGCCTCCTGGTGGGCGCCACCTGGGCCCAGGTCCCCGTCATCGGCAGTGTGCCGCTGGTGGCCGCGGTGTCCGGGGCGACCTGGCCGCACCTCTTCGCCGCGGCGGCCGTCTCCGGCGCGCTCAGCTCCACGCAGAGTGTGGCGTCGCAGTCCTGCCTGCCCCGCGTGGTGCCCGCGGAACGGCTCCTGTCCGCCAACTCCTGGCTGACCGGGGCCCGCACCGTCGGTCTGATCGGCGGCCCCGCACTCGGCGGTGTACTGATCGGCTTCGTCGACCCGGCGTCCGCCCTCCTGGTGGAGTGCGCCGCCTACGCCGTCGCCGGGGCGCTGTTCCTCGCGCTGCCGGTGGCGCTGAACCGGCCCCCGGGCGACGGCGGCACGGGCGCGAGGTCCCGCGTCGGCGCCCTGCGGGAGGGCCTCGCGGTGATCCGGCGCGAGACGCTGCTGCGCCGGCAGGCGCTGGCCGCAGCCGGGCTGAATCTGGGCGGCGGCGCGGGAAGCGGGCTGTTCGTCCTGTACGCGGACCAGGATCTGGGCCTGCCCTCGTGGCAGCTCGGCACGGTGTTCGCCGCGTACGCCGTGGGGATGGGGACCGGGGTGCTCGTCGCGACGGCGGCCACCCGCGCGCTGGGCATGGCCCGCGCCATCCAGGTGTGCGCCCTCGGCGCGGGCGCGGCCCTCTTCCTCATCCCCGCGGCCTCCCTCGGCGCCGCCTTCCCCGTACTGGTGCTGTACGAGCTGCTGTTCGGGCTGCTGGCCACGGTGTGGTCGATCGCCATGACCACCGGGCGGCAGCTCGTCACACCGGCGCACCTCCTGGGCCGTGTCAACGCCTTCCTCCAGGCCGTCCTGACCGCCACCCTGCCCGTCGGCGCCTTCCTGGGCGGCGCGCTCGCCTCCCGCGCCGGCATCGTGCCCGTGCTGATCGGGGCGGCGGCCGTCGCCCTCGCGGGCGCGAGCAGCCTCTGCTTCCCGCGCGATCTGCTCGCCGACGTCGAACGAGCGGCGGAGAAGCCTTGACACCCATGGACAGGAGCACGCGGATGCCCGGTGCGGCGGACGGTACGGCGGGAACGGCGCTCGTCACGGGAGCGAGCAGCGGCATGGGGGCGGCCACGGCCCGCAGGCTCGCCGCCCGCGGTCACGACCTGGTCCTGGTCGCCCGGCGCGAGGACCGGCTCAAGGCGCTGGCCGGGGAGGTCTCGGCCGAGCACGGTGTCGCCGCGCTCGCGGTGCCGCTCGACCTGGAGCGCACCGACGAGCTGTCCGACGCGCTCACCGGTGTTCTCGCGGCCCTCCCGGGCCCGCTGACGGCCGCCGTCCTCGCCGCGGGCCACGGGCGCGGCCACGGGCCGGTGCGGGAGGCCGACCCCGGGCCGTGGGAGTCGCAGCTGCGGGTCAACCTCCTCGCCCCGATGCTCCTGGTGCGCGCCCTCCTCCCGGCGCTGGACGCCGCGGGCGGGGACCTGGTGGTCATCGGCTCCCTGTTCGGCACCCGGCCGTCACCGGGCTACGCGCCGTACGCGGCGACCAAGTACGGTCTCGCGGGGTTCGTCAGGTCGCTGGCCGAGGAGGAGCGGCCCGCCCCCGGCTGCCGGATCTGCCTGATCTCGCCCGGCGCGACCAACACCGAGTTCGCCTCGGTCCTGGCGGGGGCCCGGGACCCGCGCGTCCACGACGTCGCGGACTGGCCGTACCACCCGCTGCTGGCCGAGGACGTGGCGGCCGGTGTGGAGTGGGTGCTGAGCCGCCCCGCACACGCGCGCGTCACGGAACTCACGGTCGATCCACTCGACGCCCGCTACTGACGACCGTGCCGCCCTTCCCCCAGGAGTCCTCGCATGCTCAATGAATTCGGTTACGACGTGGGTCAGTGGGACATCGCCCGGTTCCGGGAGCGCCCGCCCCAGGACACCTTCACCGCCTTCGACCTGGAATGGCATCTGCTGCCCGACGTGTGGCCGGGCAACGCGGTCGCCACGAAGCTCTTCACCTCGTGGCTGCCGTACGAGGAGGCGGACAGCTTCCTCGAAGTCGGCTGCGGGGCCGGTGTGACGGCCGTCGTCGCGGCGATGCGGGGGTGCTCGCGGGTCTGCGCCCTCGACATCAATCCGGCCGCGGCCGAGACGGCCCGGCTGAACGCGGTACGGCACGGGGTGGGCGACAGGGTCACCACGCTGACGAGTGATCTGTTCGCCGGGCTCGACGAGGGCACGACGTTCGACCTGATCTACTGGAACTCACCGTTCGTGGAGGCGCCGGCCGGGCACGAGTACCGCAGCCAGATCGACTACGCGGCCTTCGACTCCGGCTACCGGACGCACGCCGCGTTCTTCGCCGGCCTCGGCGGGCACATGACCGGGGCCACCCGCGTCTTCCTGGGCTTCAGCGAGACCCTCGGGAACCCGTCCCACCTCCACGAGCTGGCCGCGCGGGCGGGGTTCACCGCCTCGGTGTACCGCAGGGAGGAGTTCGCCCTCCCCGCGGACTACTCGGGCCCCGGCAGCGGCACGGACGGCGGCCCGACGTCGCTGGTGTACGTGCTCTACGAGTTCCGCCGCACCGCTACCACCGACCCGGCGTGAGCCGGGGGTCGGCGGTGCCCGCGGCGAGGAGCGCGCGGAACTGCCCGGCGATGTCCCGTGCCGTCGCCGCCTCGAAGAGGCCGGTGGCGTACTCCAGGCGCCCCGAGAGGTCGCGGCCCGAGCGCGTGACGGTCAGGGAGAGGTCGGCCTTGGCCGTCGCGGTGTCGCCGAACTCCCGGCGCACGTCGCAGCCCGGCAGCGTGAGGCCGCGCCCCTCGCCCTCTTCGCGGGTGACCTCCTGGTAGCCGAGCATGAGCTGGAAGACGGGGTTGAAGCCCGGGTCGCGCGGGGGCTTCAGCTCCTCCACGAGCAGGTCGAACGGTACGGCCCGGTGTGCCAGCGCGCGGCGGCTCTCGTCGCGGGCCCGGTGGACGAGGTCGGTGAAGGCGGGCCGCCCCGACACGTCGACGCGGTGGACGAGCGTGTCCACGAACATGCCGATCATCCGGTGGTGGCTCTCGCGCCGCCGGGAGGTCACCGGCGCCCCGACCACGACGTCGGTGCCGCCGCCGCGCAGCCGCACCAGGGCCGCGAACGCCGCGAGCAGCACGGCGAACGGCGTGGCCCGGCAGGTTCTGGCGAGCGTCACGACGCGGTCGGCCACCTCCGGTTCGACGGTGAAGCCGACGTGTCCGCCCGAAACCCGATGGACGGCGGGGCGTTCGTGGTCGGCCGGGAGGGTCGCGGGGGCGGGGATTCCTGCGAGGTGGGCGCGCCAGTGCTCGACCAGCGGACCGGTCCTGGCCCGCGTCAGCAGGCCCGCCTCCCACGCGGCGTAGTCGGCGTACTGTTCGTCGAGGGGGCGCAGTCCGGACGGCTCCCGTCGCAGTGCCGCCCGGTAGCAGACGGAGAGTTCGTGCTCCAGGATGCCCAGCGACCAGCCGTCGCACGCGATGTGATGGAGGGTCAGGCAGAGCAGGTGGCGGTCGGCGGCGGTGCGCAGGAGCAGCGGCCTGATGACCGGGCCCGCGGCGAGGTCGAACGGGCGGCGGCCCTCCGCTTCGGCGCGGCGGCGCGCCTCGGCGTCCGGGTCCGCGTGTCCCGAGACGTCCACGACGGGTACGCGCACCGCCTCCGCGGGCCTGACGACCTGGCGTACGGCGCCGGCCCGCAGCCGGTAGGCGGTCCGCAGCACCTCGTGCCTGCGGACCACCTCGCTCAGGGCGCGGTCGAGCGCCGTGCCGTCCAGGCCGCCCTCGACGCGGTAGACGAGGGGGACGGCGTAGACGGCCGAGCCCGGGTGGAACCGGTCGAGTATCCACAGTTTGCGCTGGGCGTGCGAGCACGGGTGGTCACTGCTCACGGGAGACCTCGGCGGCCAGCCTGAGCACGGTCGGGTCGTAGAGGAACGCCCCGAGGTCCAGGTCCGTGCCGAAGGCGTCGTTGACGCGGGAGACCAGCCGCATGGCGAGCAGCGAGTGACCGCCGAGCGCGAAGAAGTCGTCGGTCAGGCCGACGGAGGGGAGGCCGAGGATGTCGGCGGTGGTCTCGGCCAGCCGCCGTTCGAGGTCGGTGCGGGGTGCTTCGCCGCCGGTGTCCGGGGCGGCCACCGGCAGCGCCTGGAGGGCGAGGCGGTCGACCTTCCCCGCCGCGGTCAGGGGCAGCCGTCCCGTGGTGCGGAACGCCGCCGGGATCATCCACTCCGGCAGCGCGTCCGCGAGGAACTCGCGCAGCTTCTCGGGTGCGGTGCCGTCGTCCGCCGCGGGCACCACGTGGGCCACCAGCCGCCGGTCCCCGGTGGTCTCGTCGACGGTGACCGCCGCCTGCCGGACGCCGGGGTGGGTGGCGAGGACGGCCTCCACCTCGCCGGGCTCGACGCGGTAGCCGCGGATCTTGACCTGGTTGTCGGCGCGGCCGACGAAGTCCAGGGTGCCGTCGGCGCGGACGCTGACCAGGTCGCCGGTGCGGTACATCACCGGCTCGCCCCCGTCCGTGCCTTCTTCGGCGAAGGGGTCGGGCAGGAAGCGCTCCCGGGTCTCTTCGGGGCGTGCCACGTATCCCCTGCCGACGCCCGGGCCCGCGATGAACAGCTCGCCGGTAGTGCCGTCCGGCACCGGTCGGAGCCGCTCGTCGAGGACGTAGCAGGAGTTGCCCGCGACGGGCAGGCCGATGGGCACGCTCCTCGCGTCGGCGGGGACGTCGTCGACCTGGCCGCACACCGCGAAGACCGTCGTCTCGGTGGGGCCGTAGCCGTTCACGAAGCGGTCGGGCCGGTCGGCGGGGGGTGCCGATGCGAGCCCGCGGGCCCGGGAGACGTCGAGCACGTCGCCGCCCACGATGAGGTTGCGCAGCCCGCCGAAGCTGTCCGGCCGGTCGGCCATGACCTCGCTGAACAGGGCGGAGGTGAGGACCAGGGTGGTCACGCGGTGGGTGTCGAGCAGCCGCTTCAGCTCGCCGGGCGCGAGGACCGCCTCCCGGGGGAGGACGACGAGGGTGGCGCCGTTCAGCAGCGCGCCCCAGACCTCGAAGGTGAAGGCGTCGAAGGACGGGTCGGCCACCTGGGCGACCCGGTCCTCGGGGCCGAGCGGCACGACGCCGCCGCGGACCAGGCGGAGCACGGACCGGTGCTCGATCATCACGCCCTTGGGCCTGCCGGTGGACCCTGAGGTGAACAGGACGTACGCGAGGGAGCGCGGCCCCGCCACCGGCTCTACGCCGCCCTCCGCGTCCTCCGCGTCCCGCGTGCCGGCCGCCCCGACGTCCTCGGCACGCACGACGACGTCCGCGTCCGCGTCGGCCAGCATGTCCTCCCGGCGGCGGTGCGGAAGCCCGGGGCCGACGGGGACGTAGGCGCCCCCGGCCTTGAGGACGGCGAGGATGGCGACGATCAGCTCGTGCCCGCTGTCGAGGAGGAGGCCCACCCGGGTCTCCTCGCCGACGCCGCGCTCGCGCAGCGACCGGGCGAGCCGGTCGGAGCGCCGGTCCAGTTCGGCGTACGTGAGGGTGTGCGCGCCGTCCACGACGGCGTCCTTGCCGGGGTGGGCGCGGGCCTGTTCGGCGAAGCGCTCGGGGATGGTCGGGTCCGCGGGGCGGGACGTCGCGGTGCCGGGCAGCAGGCCCATGTCAGCTCCTCCAGTCACTGCTTGGGATGGTCGCTCGGGTCGTGGGCGGCCCGGTCGGCGAGGGCGCGCAGCGCCTGGCGGTCGGTCTTGCCGTTGGCGCCGAGGGGCAGTTCCGCCAGGTGCACGAAGCGGCGCGGGACGAGGTGGACGGGGAGGCCGGCGCGCAGGGCGCGGACCAGGTCGCGGGCGGGCGCGGCCTCGCCCGTGTAGCAGGCGACCAGTTCGGCGACGCCGTCGCGGCGTACGGCGGTCACGACGGCGTCGTGGACCTGGGGCAGCCGACGCATGCTCGCCTCGACGTCGCCGGGTTCGACGCGCAGGCCGCGGATCTTCACCTGGTCGTCGAGGCGGCCCAGGTGGACGAGCAGGCCGTCCTCGACGCCGACCCGGTCACCGGTGCGGAAGAAGTGCTCCGGCCCGGGGCGTTCGCCGTCCGGGAGGCCGAGGAAGCGTCCGGCGTCGTCGCGGGGGTCGGCGTAGCCGTCGAAGCGCTGCGGTCCGCGGACGCGGAGTTCGCCGGTCTCCTCGTCGAGCCGGGACTCCAGGTGGTCGAAGACCCGGCCGATGGGGACGGTGCCGTTGGAGGTGCGGGGCCAGTGGGCGGGGTCGCGGGGCAGCCGGTGGGCGGCGCAGGCGATGGCGGTCTCGCTGGGGCCGTAGGCGTTGTCGATGCGGGAGCCGGGGGCGAGGGCGTGCCAGAGGCGCGCCTGGCCGAGGGTGAACTGCTCGCCGCCGAAGATGCTGTACCGCAGGGTGGTGAGTGCCTCCGACGGGCTCCGGCCGGTGGGCAGCGTGCCGAGCTGGGCGCTGACGGAGACGGCGGAGGGAACGGAGAACCAGTGGGTCAGGGCGCGTCCGACGGCGTAGTCGACGGGGCTGAACATCTCGGCGCGGCCGGGCACGACGAGGACGGCGCCGCCGGCCCAGGTGACGAAGAGGTCGTACAGGGACGGGTCGAAGGTGAGGTCGAAGGTGTGCGACATGCGGCACCCCGGCCCGACCTCGTAGCGGGTGAGGCACTCGCGGACGAAGGGCAGGACGTGCCGGTGGCGCAGCGGCATGCCCTTGGGGCGCCCGGTGGTGCCGGAGGTGAACAGGACGTAGGCGGTGGCGTCGGGGTCGGGCCGGTACGGCGGCAGCGCGCCGCGGGGGCCGGTGCGGGTGCCGTCGTCGGTGAGGACGTCCTCGTCGGTGACCGTGAGGACCGGGAGGCCGCTCGCCCAGGTGTGGCCCGCGGGCGCCGCGGCGTCGGTCACCACGACGTCCACGGCGGCCTGCTCCACGACCCGGGCGAGCCGCTCGTCGGGGTGCTCGGGGTTGAGGGGCACGACGGCCGCGCCGAGCCGCAGCGCGGCCAGGTAGCCGGCGAAGGCGACCGCGCTGCGGGTGGCAGCGAGCCCGACGCGGGCGGCGGCCGGCCGTAGGGCCGTGACGCGCCGCGCCAGGGCGTCGGCGGCCCGCCCCAGTTCGCGGTAGGTGAGGGTGCGCCCGGGCAGTTCGACGGCGGGTGCCTCCGGCGCGCGCTCCGCGGTGGCCGCGAACAGTTCGTAGAGGGTGCCGCTCACCGGTCCTCCGCGAGGAACTCCGCCTGGGCGCGCACCGTGGGGTGCTGGAAGAGGTCAGCGACGGGCAGCGGACGCCCGACGGCCTCCGCGAGCTGCTCGGAGAGCATCACCAGGAGCAGCGAGTTCCCGCCCGCTTCGAAGAAGCCGGTGTCGGTCGGTACGTCGTCGGGGTCGACCGCCAGGGTCTCGGCCCAGGCGTCGCGCACCGCGCGCAGGGTCTCGTCCTCGGTCATCGTTCCTCCGGTGGCGTGGCCAGGTCGGCGAGGTGCTGGTCCGGGTCGGCGGCCACACGGTCCAGCAGGGCCTCGTAGCGGCGGGCCGCCCCCGCGACGGTCGCGGCGTCGAACAGCTCGCGGTCGTACTCCCAGATCGTCTCGATCTCCCGCTCGGCGTCCCCGCCCGCGCCGAGCGCCTGTTCGGCGCGGGGGATGGCGATGACGCTGAGGTCGAACTTGGCGCTGCCGTTGGTGACGCCGACGGTCACCGCGACGTCGAGTCCGGGCATGGTCACGGCGCCCAGCGGGGAGTCGTGGAAGGCGAAGGCGACCTCCGACCACGGCTGCCGGCCGGGGACGCGCGGCGGGCGCAGCGCGGCGACCACCTGGTCGAAGGGGAGTTCCTGGTACTGCACGGCACCGAGCGTGGTCGCCCGCACGCGGGAGAGCAGCTGCCGGAAGGTGGAGACGGAGCGGAGGTCGGCGCGGAGCGCGACGGTGTTCACGAGCATGCCGAGGAGCCTGTCGGTCTCGGGGCGCACGCGGCCCGCGATGCCGGTGCCGACGCAGAAGTCGTCCTTGCCGGACCAGCCGTGCAGCAGCACCTCGAAGGCGGCGAGCATCACCGTGAACAGCGAGACGCGTTCCCGCCGTGCGAGGTCGCGCACCCGGTCGGCGACGTGGGCGGGGAGGGTGACCCGCAGGGTGTCGCCGGTGAACCGGCGGCGCGCGGTGCGCGGCCGGTCGGTGGGCAGGTCGAAGTAGGGCGGCGCGCCGTCGAGCCGGTCCGTCCAGTACGCCCGCTGCCGCTCGGCCTCCGCCGACCGGAGCCACTCGCGCTGCCAGAGCGCGTAGTCGGCGAACTGGACCGCGGGTTCGGGGAGCGGCGACGGCAGGCCCCGCACGCGCGCCCCGTACAGGGAGCACAGTTCCTCGACGAAGACGTTGAAGCCCCAGCCGTCGTGGATCAGATGGTGTTCGAGGTGGAGCAGGACGTGGCGTTCGGGCCCGGTGCGCAGCAGCCGCCACGTGACCAGCGGGAGCCGGTCGAAGGGGATGTCGACGCGGACGGCCTCGGCCACCGCGGCACGGGCCGCCTCCTCGGGGTCGGCGGCGCCGCGCAGGTCCTCGACGGGCAGCTCGACGGGGAACGGCGGATGGATGATCTGCCGTGGCCCCTCGCGGCCGTCGGCGAACGTCGTGCGGTACGCCTCGTGGCGCCTCACCACCTCGGTGAGCGCGTCCGCGAGGGCGGCGGTGTCGAGCGTCCCCGTCAGGTCGAACGTGGCCTGGAACTGGTAGGCGCGCATGCCCCGGTTGAGGTGGAGCAGGAACCAGAGCCGCTCCTGCGAGGACGACAGCGGGACGGTCTCCGGGCGGGGTCCTGCGCGGAACGCGGGTGCCGTTCCGCCGGTGCGTGTGGTGCGGTCGTTCACTGGCGCGTTCCCTTCTGCTCGCGGTGGCGGGCTGCCGTTCACTCCCATCGCACGGCACCCCAGTCGATCTCGGCCCCGGCGGCCCACAGCCGGCCCGCCGCACCGAGCAGCAGTTCGCGTTCGGTACGGGTCTCGAACTGGCCCGGCAGCGTCTGCACCACCCGGGCGGCGGCGTCCGCGGGGCGCCCGGGGTGGGTGAGCGCGAGGCGCGACAGCGCCTGGCCCGGGCCGAGTTCGAGCAGCAGCGGGTCGGGCAGCCGCCACACCTCGGCCAGTTGGTCGGCGAACCGGATGGGGCGGCTCAGGTGCCGGGCCCAGTAGGTGGGGTCGGTGGCCTCGTCGGCGCGCAGCCAGGTGCCCGTGGTGTTGGAGAGGACGGGCAGGCGGGGGGCGGCGGCCGGCATCGTCGCGAGGAGGGCTTCGAGGGGTTCGGCCAGTGCCCCGGTCAGCGGGGAGTGGAAGGCGTGCGTGGTCACGAGGCGGCGGCAGGCCACTCCGTGCGCGGTGAGGGCCCGCGCGCTCTCCTCGACGGCGTCGGCGGTGCCGGAGAGCACGGTCTGCCCCGGGCCGTTGAGCGCGGCGAGGAAGACGCCGGCCGCGAGGTGGGGGGCGACCTCGTCGGCTCCGGCCGTGACGGCGAGCATGGCGCCTTGCGGCAGCGTCTCCACGAGGCGGGCGCGGCCCGCGACCAGGCGCAGGGCGTCCGGCAGGGAGAAGACCCCGGCCACGCAGGCGGCGACGTACTCGCCGACGCTGTACCCGGCGAGCGCCGTCGGCTCGGCCCCGAGTTCCGCGAGGGTCTTCGCCAGCGCGTACTGCACCGCGAAGAGCAGCGGCTGGGCGACGGCCGTGCGGTGGATCTCCTGGGGCCGCTCGCGCCGCTCAAGGAGGGCCGCGAGGTCGGGGCGCGGCGTGGCGCCGTCCGCCGTGCCCGCCTCTCGCGGGAAGAGGACGGGGCGCAGGTCGAGGCCGTGCTCGGCGGCGAGCGGGCGCAGGCAGCGGTCCAGTTCACGGCGGAAGGCGGGCACGCACCGGTACAGGTCCGCGCCGAGGCCCGGGTACTGGTCGCCGACCCCGGAGAACAGGAGGACGCGGGAGGCGCTCGCGGTGGGGCCCGCGGTGAACACGCGCCGGGGGTCGCGTCGGCGCAGCCACCGCGCGGCCTCGGCGGCGGTGGTGGCGACGAGCACGCGGCGCACGGTTCCCGGGGGCGCCGCGGCCTCGGGGAGTTCCGCGGCCAGGGCGGTGCCGTCGTCCATGGTGCGGAGCTGGTCGGCGAGCGCGTCGCTGGCCCGTTCGAGGGCGTCGGGCGTCGGGGCGCTGAGGGTCAGCAGCCGGGGCGGTCCGCTCACCGGTCCACCGCCTCGCGTACGTGGGCGGGCCAGCGTGCGGGGTCGGTGCCGTGCCGGCAGAGGAAGGCGTAGGTGAGGCGTTCGAGGCCGAACCCGGCGCAGCCGGTGAACACGGGCCGCTCGTCCGCGTCCCGGATGCCGAACGACCGGCCGAAGAACTGCTCGTGGTAGTTGAAGGAGGCCACGGCGACGTCACGCCCGTCGTCCAGGGGGAGCCGGAGTTCGTACTTCATCTCCAGCAGCCGCTGCGACCAGGCGCGGACGGCCGCCGACTCGTTGAGGAAGAACGGGTCGCCCGCGACCTCGCACCGGCCGCCGAGCCCGAGCGACTCCGTCAGCGCGTAGGCCCGCTCCATCAGCCGGGTGCGGTGGGCGAGGACGGAGCGGGAGGTCCCGAGGAAGACGATCTCGCGGATGGTGAAGTCCCAGAGCCGTTCCAGGGAGCGGCTGTAGCGGGACTCGTAGCGGAACGCCTTGCCGCGGGAGGTCACCACGGTGTCCGGGGCGGGCGGCGGGCCGTCGGCGTACTGGTGGTAGGTGTGGAAGCACATGGTGGGCGGCAGGACGTGGTCGGCGTCACCGGTGTGGGCGCGCAGGGCCGCGGTGAGGTCGCCGCCGTCACCGCCGGTCAGCTCGGACAGGAAGGCGCGGTAGGTGTCGACGTCGCCGTGCAGCCGGGAGACCAGCATGAGCAGTTGCGGGAAGGACTCGAAGTAGCCGGTGCGGCGCAGCGCGGGGGCGGGCATCAGCGTCGGGTAGCGGAACTCCCGGGCGCCGCACTCGCGTACGACGAGGGCGCGTATCTCGGCGTCGAGGTAGTCCATCAGCGATACGACGGGCCCGCCGAGCGCGATCTGCCCCTCGCCCACTTCGGTGGCGAGACCTCGCGCGAGGAGTTCGGGGTAGACGTCCCGGACCGGGCCGTCCGCGGCGGAGCGCCACACCACCTTGGGCACCATCCGGCGCTGGCTCAGGACGTCGTTGGCGACGACGAGCCGCAGCTTGCGGGTGAACGCGTCCAGGTCGGCCGGCCCCGCGTCCTCCGTGGTGACCTCGACCGCGGTGACCGCGTCCCCGGTGCGGACCAGGGTGAAGCCGGTGATCCGGTCGGAGACGAAGTAGACCCGCTTGGCCAGTTCGTCGGCGAGCGCGGCGGGGACCGGGTCGTCGAGCGGTATCAGGGTCATCGCGGCTCCCCGGTCGACAGCGCGCCGCGCAGCCCGATCAGCTCGCCGAGGATGCCGCGCTGCACGGCGTTGGTCCCGGCATAGATGGGACCGGCGAGCGCGTCACGCAGCTCCCGCTCGATGCCGTCGTCGGTGAGGTAGCCGCGGGCGCCGTGCACCTCGACGGCCGCTGTGGCGGTCCGCACCAGGCTCTCGCTGACGAAGATCTTGGCCATGGTGGCCTCCAGGAGGGCGAGCCGGCCTTCGCGCTTCAGCCAGCCGACCCGGTGGAGGAGCATCCGCGCCAGTTCGAGCCGGATCTTCATGTCGGCTATCTCGTGGGAGACGGCCTGGAAGTGGGCGATGGTACGGCCGAACTGCTCGCGGGAGTTGGCGTGCCGCACGGACGCGTCGAGGAGCCGCTCCATGGCGCCGACCTGCGGCGCGAACATGAAGGAGCGCTCCCACTCGATGCCGGAGGTGAAGACGCCGTAGCCGCCGCCCTCACGGCCGAGGACGTTCGCGGCGGGCACCGGCGCCCCGTCGAACTCCGCCACCCCCATCGGCGTGGACCTGAGGCCCATCTTCGACAGTTCGGCCTTCTTGACCACGCCGGGCAGGTCGGCGGGGACGACGAACGCGGTGAGCTGGTCCTGCTTCCTGCCGGCCGCGCCGGTGCGGGCGAGGACGACGAAGAGGTCGGCCACCGGTCCGTTGCTGATGTAGCACTTGGTGCCGTCGAGCCGGTACACGTCGCCGTCGCGGCGCGCCACGGTGGTGAGGGCGAGCAGGTCGGAGCCCGCATCGGGCTCGGAGAGCGCCTGGGCGCCGATGAGGGTGCCGGCGCACAGGGCGGGCAGGTAGGCGCGCTTCATCTCCTGGCTGCCGTGGAGCAGCAGGTGGATGGTGCAGGCCCACAGGTGGTTGCTGACGGCGAAGACGAGGCCGTTGTCCCGGCAGCCGTAGCCGAGTGCCTCCAGGGCGATCATCGTGGTGAGCGGGTCGAGGCCGCCGCCGCCGTACTCCTTCGGCACGGGCCAGCCGAGCACGCCGAACGCGGCGCACCGCTCCCAGTCGGCGCGCGGGAAGCGGGCGTCGCGGTCGTCGGCCGGGGCGTCCCTGCCGAGTTCGCGCTCGGCGAAGGCGACGACGTCCGCGCGCAGCCGGCGCTGCTCGGGGCTCAGCGCGAAGTCCACGGCCCACCTCCGACGGTGGCGCGCTTGCCGTCCACGAAGGCCGCGACGGCGTCGACCGACGAGAAGTTGGCGAAGTCGAGGTCCTCGCCCTCCGCCACCAGGCCGAAGGTCTCCTCGACCCACATGACGAGCTGGACGGCGAAGAGGGAGGTCGCGTGTCCGTTCGCGAAGAGGTCCACGTCGTCGTCCAGGGAGTCCTCGCCCACGTGTGCGGCGATGAAGGAGCGGATCAGGTGCTTGTCGTCCTCGGTCATGCCGTCGCCCTCCTGTCGTAGCGGTGGAAGCCCTGGCCCGTCTTCCTGCCGTGGAGCCCCGCGTCGACCAGCTTGCGCAGCAGGGGGCACGGGCGGTACTTGGGGTCGTCGAAGCTGTCGTACAGGACGTCGAGCGAGTACAGGACCGTGTCGAGGCCGATGAGGTCGGCGGTCGCCAGCGGTCCCATGGCGTGCCCGAAGCACTCCGTGAAGAGGCGGTCGATGTCGGTGGCCCGGGAGACGCCCTCGTACAGCAGGAAGACGGCTTCGTTGATGGTGAGCATCAGGACCCGGTTGGTCACGAAGCCCGGCGAGTCCCCGACCACGATGTGCCGTTTGCCCACGCGGTCCAGGAGGTCCCGGGTGCGTGCCAGGGTCTCGTCGGAGGTGTGGTGGCCGCGGATCAGCTCGACGGTGGGTTTGGCGGGCGCCGGGTTCATGAAGTGCGTGCCGATCACCAGCTCGGGCCGTCCGGTGGCGGAGGCGACGCGGGTGATGGGGATGGCGGAGGTGTTGACGCCGAAGGGCACGCCGGGGGCGCACAGGGCGTCCAGCTCGCCGTAGAGGGGCCGCTTGAGGTCCCAGTCCTCGGTGGTGTTCTCGAAGAGAAAGCCGACCGCGGCCACGTCCTTGAGGCTGGTGGTGAACGTGATGCGCCCCAGGACCTCCTGCGGTGTACGCGCCGGTGTCCCTGGCCGCAGCATCCGCGTGAAGCGCACGTCACGGCCGATCTCCTCGCGCGCCGACGCGAGGATGTGGTCCGCGACGTCCACCAGGACCACCTCGTGTCCCCGCTCGGCGAAGAGCTGGGCGACTCCACGGCCCATGGTGCCGGCGCCCACGACGCCTATCCGTTCCACTCCGGGCCTCCTTTCGTCTCGTCGGGACGTGCTGGGGCGGGCGTCAGGACGGACTCCCGGACGACACCCATGGCCGCGGTCCGGTCCTCGCGGAAGTAGAAGTGGCCGCCCGGCACGAGCCGGACGGCGGTGGGCCCCGTCGTCTGCCGCGACCAGCCGGCGAGGGTGCCCGCGGTGGGCTCGCGCGTCCCGGCGACCGCGGTGACCGGGCAGGTGAGCCGGGGGCCGGGGGCCGGCGCGTAGCTGTCGAGGAGCGCGAGGTCGGCGCGGAGGCCGCCGAGGGCGTCGGCGAGCAGGCCCGGGTCGTCGCGCAGGTGGTCCAGGGACCGGCCGCCGAGCCGTTCGAGCTCGCCCAGGAGCGCCTCGTCGGACAGCGGACGGAGGGCCGCCACGGACGGCGGCATGGGGGGCGGGGGGCACGAGGAGACGATCAGCCGGCCGGGGGCCCGCAGGCCGCGGCGGCACAGCTCCCTCGCCGTCTCGAAGGCCAGCACCGCGCCGAGGCTGTGCCCGAAGAGGGCGAAGGGCCCGTCGGCGTCGAAGCGCACCTCGGTCACCAGGGCGTCGACCAGCGGGCCGACGCGGGTGAAGGGGGGCTCGGCGTGGCGGGTGGTGCGGCCCGGCAGGTGGACGCCCCAGACCTGGACGTCCGGCAGGTCGTCGGCCCAGCGCACGTACTCCCCCGGTGAGCCGCCGGCGTGCGCGAAGCAGAAGAGCGAGGCGGCGGCGTCCGGCCGGCGGTGCCTGCGCACCGTCCAGCCGCTCACCGGGCGCTCTGCGCGGTCAGCCGCTCCGCGATGACGGCGGCGAGCTGCTGGGCGGTGGGGGCCCGGAAGAGGGTGCGGGGCACGAGGTCGACGAGGAAGACCTCGTTCGCGCGCGCCACGAACTTGGCGGCGATGAGGGAGTCACCGCCGAGGTCGAAGAAGCTCTCGTCCGGGTCCACCTGCGGCAGTTCGAGGATCTCCGCGAAGAGGGCGGCCACCCGGTCGGCGTCGTCACCGCCGCTCGCCGGGCCGGGGGCCGCCGCTTGGGCGGGCACCGCGGCCGGGCCCCCGGCGGGGGCGGGCCTCTGCTCGGACGCGGTGTCGTCCGTGTCGGCGGTGTAGCGCCGCCCCGCGAAGGGGTAGGCCGGGAGGGCGACACGCTCGGGCGTGCCGGCGCCGTGCAGCGCGGCCCAGTCGATACGGGCGCCCGCGAGCCACATCCGTCCGACGGCGTCGAGCACGGCACGTTCGCCGACGGGGGTGCGCGCGGCGCACAGATCGAGCGGGACACCACGCGGGCCGCGGCCCTGGCCCGGTCCGGCCGGGCCGCACGTGCCGTGACCCCGAAACGGTTCCGCCCCGCCCCCCGGGCCCGCCCCACCGCGCGATTCCACCCCGCCACCGGGGCCCGCCCCGGCGCCGGGGGCCTCACCACCATTCGCGACCGCCCCACCGCCGGGGGCCTCCCCACCATGCGCGACCTCCCCGCCACGCGGGCCTGCCCCACCACCGGGGGCCTCCCCACCATGCGCGACCTCCCCGCCGCGCGGGCCCGCCCCACCACCGGGAACCTCCCCGCCACGCGGGCCCGCCCCGCCACCCGCAGTCGCCGTGGCTGTCGTGGAGGGGGCCGAGTCCGTCAGGAGTTCGGACCAGTGCGTCGGGTCCAGTGCCTCGTCCGGTGTGAGCCGTCGTGGGCTCTTTCCGGCCGTCGTGACCCAGAGCGGCAGTGCCGGTGCCCGGGGGCCGATGCGTCGTATCGCCTCCCGGACGTCCGCCCGGGCGTCCCCGCCGTGCGCGGGGCCCCGCCGCGTCGTCCCCGCGGCCAAGCGTCCGGCCTCGGCCGGCTCGAACACCCCGGCCACCACGGCCGCCGCGAGCACCCCGGCCGTGCCCTCGCCGACGACCGCCGCGGGTACGACGCCCCACCGCTGCCACAGCCGGGCGAGGGCGCAGCGGGTGGCGAACGTGAGCGTCCACGCGGGCGCGGACTCCGCGAGGGCGTCGCCGATCGCGCACGCGGCAACGGCGCTCCGGAACACCGGCTCGGCCGCGTACAGCCGGGCCGCGGCGGCCCGCTCCCGCGCCATGTCCGCACTGGGCACCGTCGCGCACCGGAAGACCACCGGCTCCGGTGCGGCGGGCGCCGCGGCGCCGACGAGCCGGTCGGGCCGCTCGCCGGAGAGCACGCGCACGGCGTCCTCGGCACCGTCCACGACGGCGAACCGCCGCCGCTGATGCTCCGTACGCCCCGTCTGGAGCGTCCACGCCAGAGCGGCGAGCGGCGTCTCGCCGCCGGCCCGCAGGTGCGCGGCGAGGCGGGCGGTGCTCCGCTCCAGCGCGGCCGGGTCCTTGGCCGAGAGCGGCAGGACGTGCCAGGAGCGGCCCGGGGCCGGGGCGGGCTCGCGGGCCGGGGCCTGCTCCAGGACGACGTGCGCGTTGGTGCCGCCGAGGCTGAAGGAGCTGACCCCGGCGCGCCGCGGCACGCCGCCGGGCCGCCAGGTGCGCAGCTCGGTGACGACGCGGAACGGGCCCGAGTCGAAGTCGATGTGCGGATTGGGGGTGCTGAAGTGCAGGCTCGGCGGGAGCAGTCCGTGCTTGAGCGCAAGGACCGTCTTGATCAGCCCGGCGGCTCCGGCCGCCGCGTCGGTGTGCCCGATACCGGTCTTCACCGAACCGATGCCGCAGGGGGCGGCGCGCTCGCCGCCGCGCCCGAACGCCCGGGTGAGCGCCGCGATCTCGACGGGGTCGCCCAGCGGGGTGCCGGTGCCGTGCGCCTCCACGTAGGTGCAGGTGGCCGGGTCGATGCCGGCGGCGCGATGGGCCGCCTCGACGACGGCGGCCTGTCCCTCGACGCCCGGGGCCGCGAAGGACAGGCGTTCGGCGCCGTCGTTGTTGACCGCGCATCCCATGACGACCGCGTCGATCCGGTCGCCGTCGGCCAGGGCCCTGTCGAGGCGCTTCAGTACGACGAGACCGACCCCGTCGGCTCCCACCGCGCCGCGCGCGTCGGCGTCGAACGCCCGGCAGACGCCGTCCGGCGCCTGGATGCCCGCCTCGGTCGCCTCGTCGGGCACGAACGGGTGACGTACCGTCACTCCCCCGGCGAGCGCCAGGTCGCAGTCGCCCGAGAGCAGGCCCTGGACCGCCAGGTGCACGGCCACCAGGGAGGTCGCGCAGCCCGCCTGGACGGCCACGGTGGGCCCGCGCAGACCGAGCTTGTAGGCGACGCGGCTGCACAGGAAGTCGGCTCCGTTGCCCATCCGGATCTCGTACGCCGAGACCGGTTGCCGCCGTGCCCCCCGTGCGGTGAGGAGGTGCGCGTAGGCGTTGTCGCTGCCGCCCCCGTAGACGCCGGCGGTCCCCGGGTGGCGGGCCGGGTCCACCCCGGCGTTCTCCAGGGCCTCCACCGCGCACTCCAGGAAGACCCGGTGCTGCGGGTTGACGAGGCGGGCCTCGCGCGGGGACATGCCGAAGTAGTCGGCGTCGAAGCGTTCGGGATCGTCGAGGAGTCCGCGGGCCGCGGTGCCGCGCGGGCCGGTCACGCGGGTCACCGTGTCACGGCCCTCGACCAGATTGCGCCAGAATTCACCGGCGTCGCGTGCCCCGGGGAAACGGCAGGCCATACCGATGACGGCGACCTCGGTGGTGCGGCCCTGAGTCGTCACTGACCGTCCAATCCCTTGCTGGTGAGATCAACACGCTCGTTCGGCACCCTACCTTCGCGTGCCGGACGATTTGAAGCCGCGAGGAGCCGTGCGAAGGATTTCCCGGCGCACTCCCTGGAATTCCCTGAAAAACTCTTGAAATGCTTTCGACGGGGCCTGGAAAAATGTAAACCGCGCGCCCGCAGCCGCCTTCGGAGGGGAATTCATGATGTTCGCAGATTTCATCGCTCCGCTCACTCCGGAGCGGTTCTTCTCCGACCACTGGCCCGGCACCCCGTACGCGGGTCCGCCCGGCGCGCCCCCCGTGCGGCTCCTCGACGCCGTGCCCCAGCTGGCCGACGCGGAGGAGGTGCTGCGCTCCTTCGGCGGTACGGTCTCGCTGATCCAGCGCAACGGCCCGCACGCGCGCGTGCCGTGCGGCAGCGACGCGCTGCCGATGTACCGGGCGGGGCTGACCTGCTACATGCGCCGCGCTGAGCGGGAGTTCGAGGGCCTCGCCGGGCTCATCGGCGACGCGGCGCGGCGGCTGGGGCTGCCGCCCGACCGGATGTCCTGCGAGATCTTCTGCTCGACGGGGACCAGCGGCGTCCCCCTGCACAGCGACTTCGACGTGAACCTCGCGCTGCTCCTGTCCGGTTCCAAGCGGTGGCGGATCGCCCCGAACACGAGCATCGAGAACCAGACGACGATGTGCTTCGCCCGCGACCGCAGGCAGGCCGACGAGCGTCAGCTCTCCTATGCGCACGCGCCGTTCCCCGAGCGCATGCCGGACGATGCCCGCGAGTTCACGATGGAGGCGGGCGGGCTGCTGTTCCTGCCGCGCGGCTGGTGGCACGAGACGTACTCGACCGGCGCCTGCATGCAGCTGAACCTCGTGGTCAAGGGCCCGCACTGGGCGCGGGTGTTCAGCGGCGCCCTGGAGGAGCGGCTGCTGGAGTCCGCCGACTGGCGGGAGTTCGCCTACGGGGTGGCGGCGGCCGAAGGGGCCGGGCACGACGCGGCCGTGGAGCGGCTCGCCGGTCTGATCACCCGCTTCCGCGAGTCCCTGGCGGGCGAGGACCCTCGGGCCCTCGCGGCCGGTCTCCTCGCGTCGTTCCGGGACGCCGGCCCGCGCCCGGCCGGGGGCTGAGGACGGCCCGGCCCACGACGCCCGGAGGCCCACCGCGCGCAGCGGTGGGCCTCCGGCGTTCACGGGTGGTCCGCGCGTGGGGCGCGGGGTGCCCGCTCAGCGCTTCACGGTGCCCGCGCGCAGCCGGTCGATCATGTGCCGTGTCATCTCGACGGGGCTGTCCTCGTGGCCCGTGGCAGGGCGCTGCGGCAGTTCCTTGTTGCGCAGTTCCACGGCCGCGTTCCACTCCTCGCGGCCCGCGAAGGGGATCGTCTCGCCCTCCTGGTAGGCGGGGAAGGGCCGGTAGCTGTTGAGGGCGGCCGGGTCGTCGCCCCTGACGAGCAGCGGGTCGAGGTAGAGGCCCTCGCTGCGGATGCGGGTGCCGGTGGAGATGTAGCCGATGTCCAGGCCGCAGCGGCGCTTGGCCGAGGTGTTCGGCTCCGAGCAGTGCAGCAGGTGCGGGTGGTGGATCGAGACGTCGCCCGGCCGCAGCTCGATGTCCACGACGCCGCGCTCCTCGGCCCACTCGCGCACCACGTTCTCGTCGGCCGTGGAGAACAGCATGTTGTCGGTGTCGGCCCGTACCGACGGCTTGTGCAGCGGCAGCCGGTGGCTGCCGGGGATCATGCGCAGGCAGCCGTTCTCCGTGGTGCTCTCGTCGATGGCGAGCCACACCGTCAGCGCCTCCATCGGGCTCAGCGTCCAGTAGGCACCGTCCTGGTGCCACAGGACGGGCTGGCCGTCGTAGGGCGGCTTGCAGATGTAGTGGGCGGTGAAGCAGGCCAGGTTCTCCCCGAGGAAGAACTCCCCGATGTCCACCAGCAGGGGTTCCGACACCAGCCGGGCCCAGAACGCGTCGTTGCGGATCAGGGGGTGGTGGAAGTGCTCGGGGCGCAGGTCCGGGTATCTGCGGGTGAGCCACTCGACATGGTCGCGCGCCTCGCCGAGGAGGTCCGGTGGCAGGACGTCACGGATGATGGCGAACCCTTGGTCGGCGTACTCCGCCGCGGCCTTTTCGAGGGCGCTCCGGTCGGTGGTGTGCATGTGTCAGCTCCTCCTCAGATGTGCCAGGTACTGCTTTTCGTGCCGGACCAGTTCGTGGACCTGCCACGGGGTGTCCTCCGTGAGTGCCGCGAGTTCCGTGGCGGACGCGTAGAGGTAGTCGAACCAGGGGGTCGACGTGATCCCGTCCCTGATCCGCAGCCGCTGCTGCCCGGGGAGCCGTTCCGCGGCGAGGTTGCGCTCCAGGTAGGCGCGGTTCCAGGCGCTGGTCAGGGTGTGCGGGTCGACGCTCACGCCGAGGAGCGAGCCGCCGGGGGCGGTCACGGCGGCGAGTCGGCGCAGGATGTCCCCGGCCTTCTCCCTGTTGCCCAGGAGGCCGATGTTCTGCCCGCCGAGCAGCACGGTGTCGAAACTGCCGATGTCGGGGGTGAGGGTCTCGACCGTGGTGGTGAGCGTCTCCACGCCCCGCAGCCGCGCGACGTCGGCAGCGCCGGGCGAGGATTCGACGCCGAGCACCCGGTGGCCCTGGGCGAGCAGGTGGACGGCGTGCCTGCCGGGCCCGCAGCCGACGTCGAGGACCCGCTGCCCGGCCCGCTCGCAGAGCCGCTGTTCGAGCGGGGCCCACTCGGGGTGGGGGGCGAAGTAGCGGTGGACGTCGTTGGCGGTGATCAGGCCGTCGTCGCGTTCGATGATCTCGTAGGAGACACCGGGCCGGCCGCCCGCTTCCCAGACCTCCCGGACGGCGTCGCCGAAGGGGTCCCCGCCGGTGGCGAGATCGAGGGTGGTGTGAACACTCACGGTGGGTCTCCCGCGTGATGAGGTCGGTTACGGGCGCGTGACGAGGTCGGTTCCGGGTCGGGGGCGGGCTGCCGCGGGCCGCGGGCCCGTCAGGCCTCCCACTCCGGTGGGAAGGTCCGGTGCGAGCGGAGCGGCGAGCGCAGCAGGAGGACCACGGGGACGGCCGTGACGGCCACACCGACCCAGAGGGCGACCGTGGTCGACGAGAGGCCGGCGAGGACGCCGCCGATCAGCCCGCCGAGCGGGGTGGCGCCCTGGGTGACGACGCCGTTGGCCGCCGTGACGCGGCCCATGTAGGCGAGCGGGGTGGCGCGGGCGCGCAGTCCGGCGACGGCGACGGCCCTGCCGACCACGACGAAGCCGATGAGGATCTGGGCGGCCGCGACGAGGGGGACGGCGGCGCCGCGGAAGACGGCGGCGAGCGGCGCGGCGACGAGGGCGAAGGGGGCCAGGGCGGAGAAGACCATGGTCATCCGGATCTCGCCGAACCGGCGCCGCAGCCGCGGGCAGAGCAGCGAGGCGAGGACGCCGGCGACGGCCCCCAGGGTGGACAGCAGGCCGAACACCCACGAGGAGACGCCGACCTCGTCGAGCAGGAAGACCGGCAGCATCGCGAGCATGATGCCGGCGCCGAGGTTGTTGAGGGCGGCCTGGCAGACGATCAGGCGGAGCAGGGGCTGCCGGAAGAGGAACCGTATGCCTTCGGCGATCTCGCGGCGGAAGTCGCGCTTGTCGGCGGGGGGCCGCTCCCGCGCGGCGGGCCGGATGCCCTTGACCATCCAGAGGGACACGAGGTGGCAGACGACGGCGAAGAGGTACAGGAGGGGGGCGGGCACGGCCCGGGTCGCCAGGCCCGCCGCGCCGGGTGAGACGGCCATGATGGTCGTGGAGGAGGTCTGCAGCCGGGCGTTGGCGTCGGCTATGCGGTCCTTGGGCAGCAGTTCGGGCAGGACGCTGTTGTGCGCGACGTCGAAGAAGACGCCGCTGACGCTGCCGACGAGGGCCGTCGCGACGAGGTGCGGCACGGTCAGGACGTCCAGGGCGTAGGCCAGCGGGATGCCGGCGAAGGCGACCGCGTAGACGGCGTCCGACCAGAGCAGCACCGACCTGCGGTCCCAGCGGTCCACCCACACCCCGGCGGGCAGCCCGACGAGGAGGTAGCCGAGGCGGCTGAAGACGAAGATCAGGCCGACTTCGAACGGGTTCGCGTGGAGCGTCGTCACCGCGGTGATGGGCAGGGCGAAGCCGGCGACCTCGGCCGCGGAGAATCGGAACCCGTTCGCTCCCCACAGTCTTCTGAAGCCGGGTACCCGAAGGACTTCGGACTCTGGTGCGGTCCTTCCCTCGGTGGTCACCACAAGAGCGCTCGCTTCCCCTAGCCGAAGATCGTGAAGCCGTTCATTATGGGCAGCCGGGGGGAACTCGCCAGTTCGGAGAGTGATTTCCGGTCGACTTTCCCGTTGCTGAGCCTCGGGAGTTCGCCGTCGACGCGTACGACCTGGCGCGGCAGCATATAGGGCGGCAGGAATTGCGGCAGCCGTCCGGAGAGCGTGCGGGCCGCTTCGGTGTCGGCGGTGACGAAGAGAGTGATGAGGTTGGAGAAGACGGGGTCCGGGGTGGCGACGGCCACCGCTTCGTGGACGCCCGAGCAGCGCCGCGCGGCCTTCTCCACCTCGCCCAGCTCCACGCGGTAGCCGCGCGACTTGATCTGTGCGTCCACCCGTCCGATGAAGCGCAGGTCGCCGTCGGGGTTCTCGCGGACCTGGTCGCCGCTCGCGTACCACTCGCGGCCGTCGGCGGTGCGCACCATGGACCGCGCGGTCTGCTCGGCGTCGAGGTAACCGGTCATCAGCATCGCGCCGCGCACGAGGAGCTGGCCCGGTTCGCCCGGCGCCACGGCGGCCAGGCCGTCGTCCACGACCAGGATCTCCGCGCCGGGCAGGACGCGCCCGATGAGCACCTCGTCCTCCGGTCCCAGCGGGGGCCTGATCTCGTGGAAGGTGCAGACGTTGCTCTCGGTGGGGCCGTACACGTTCAGGAGCCGCATGGCGGGCAGGGCCGCGTGCAGGGTGTTGACGTCGGCCGCGTGCAGGATCTCCCCGCCGGTGACGAACGCGCGGAGCCCGGCCAGGCGGGGCAGCAGCGACGTGCCGTGCCGCACCAGCCAGACGAGGGTCGACGTCACCGCGTACAGGACGGTGCCGCCCGAGCGCCGGCAGAAGTCGATGTACGCGGCCGGGAAGGGTGCCGCGGCGGCGGGCATCAGGGCCACCGCCGCGCCCGAGCGGACGGCGGCGAACAGGTGCAGGGTGGTGGGGTCGAAGTGGAGGGGCGCGGAGTTGACGATGACGTCGTCGGGGGTGAGGGCGAGTTCGGCCACGGCCCAGTCGACGAACGCCGACGCGCTCGCGTGCGTGTGGACGACGCCCTTGGGGACGCCGGTGCTCCCCGAGGTGTGCAGGACGTAGGCGAGGTCGTCCACCGGGGGGCGCGGTTCGCCCTCGCACAGGTGGGCCCAGAGCCCGTCGTCGGTGCCGGGCGGCGCGGGCAGCGGGGTCCAGGTCCGGCCGGGGGCCAGCGTGTCCCACTGGGCGCGTGCCGTGCCGTCGGCCACCACGGCGCGGGGGGCGCAGGCGCGGGTGATGAGGTCGGCGCGGCCGATCGGCCCGTCCGGGTCCAGGGGCACGTATCCGCCGCCGGAGCGCAGGATGCCGTGGACCGTCGCGACGCCGGCGGAGGACTTGCGGCCGTGCCACATCACGCAGTCGCCGTCGCGCACCCCGAGGTCGCGCAGGGCGAGCGCGACGGCCTCCGCCGCGCCGTCCAGCTCGGCGTAGCTGTAGGTGACGTCGCCGTCGAGCACGGCGGGCCGGTCCGCGTACAGCTTGGCCGCGGTCCGCAGGTCGTCGCTGAGCGAGGTGCCGGCGCCCATCAGCGCCCCTTCGCGGTGAGGAAGGAGCGGATCGCCGTGATGGTCTCGAAGTGGGTCGGCAGGACCTCCGTGTCGTCGATCTTGATGTCGAACTGGTCTTCGAGCCGGGAGACGACGGTCAGAAGGGAGAGGGAGTCGATGATCTTGCGCGCGATGAGCGGGGTCTCGTCCGTCACCTCCTGGCCGGATGCCGTCTCCCTGACGATCTCCCGCACGGTGGCGAGCACGGAATCCTGCGCCATCACAGACCCAGCCCTTCAGCGATGATCTTCATTTGCATGTCGGAGGTGCCCGAGTAGTAGCGGCTGGCGATCGCGTCCGACATGAGGTGGGCGGCGCCGATCTCGGGCAGCAGCGCGTATCCGCCGTAGACGTCGGGGAGCTCGTGGCAGAAGGCGTTGAACTCGTTGCTCACGTGCAGCTTCGTCAACGAGGCCCGGCTGTGGTCGAGTTCGCCCCGGTCGGCCGCGCGGGCGGTCGTGAGCAGCACCTCGCGGGCGCTGGTGAGACTCAGGTGCATGCGCACGACGCGCCGGCGGATGGTCTCGTAGGTGCTCAGGGCGGAGCCGAACTGGCTGCGCGTGCGGACGTGTTCGACCGCCTTGCGCAGGGCGTGGGACATCATGCCGAGCACCGGCGCGAGGATGAAGGCGCGCTCGTAGCGCATCGCGCGCATCAGGACCGCGTACCCGCCGCCCACCGGCCCGAGCACCGCGGACGCGGGCACCGCGCAGTCGTCGAGGCGCAGGGAGCCGACCTGGGCGCCCGGCAGCCCGGCCTTGTCGAAGGCGGGCCCGACGCCGAGCCCGGGGGTGGCGCGCGGGACCAGGAAGGCGCTCAGGCCGGACAGCGCGCTGCCCTCCGAGGTGCGGGCGAGGACGACGAAGACGTCGGCGACGGGGCCGTTGGTGACGAAGGTCTTGGCGCCGTCGAGGGTCCAGCCTCCCCCGTCCCGCTCGGTGGCCCGGGTGGTGAGGGAGAGCAGGTCGGACCCGGCGTCGTACTCGGTGGCGGCGAACGCGCCCACCGCGGTGCCCGCGGCGAGCGGCGCCAGCCAGGTGTCGCGCTGTGCGGCGTCGGCGAACGCGGCGACCGGCTCCTGGCACGCCCACAGGTGGGCGGAGAAGGCGAACGGCAGTCCGGAGCGGCCGGTCGCGTCGGCCATGGCCTCCATCGCCAGGCAGGCGGCGAGGGCCCCGGCGCCCGCGCCGCCCCGCTCCGCAGGCAGGGGCAACGAGAACAGGCCCTGGGCGCCGGCCGCCTTCCAGGCCCGTCCGTCCTCGGCCGCGTCCGCCGCCCACGCGCGCAGCCCGTCGAGCCAGGTGGCGAACTCCTCGCTGTCCGCCGGGTGCGGGCCGCTGCTCATGAGGTCTCCTGCGCGGGGGCGATCGGCCACTTGTGCACGTGGTGGGAGCGGGTGAGGCCGAAGCGGGCCATGGAGTCGGGCGCGTGGTCCTGCGGCGTCAGGGCGAGCACCTCGGTGTCGCGGCCGGCCCCCAGCTCGTCGCGGAGCCAGGCGAGGACGTCCTCGGTCATGCCGACGCCGCGGTACAGGGGGTGCAGCTTCATCTCGTGCAGGAAGACCCGCGGCGCGCCGTCGGGCCGCAGCCTGCCGAGCCTGGTGAGGGTGAAGGCCGCCGCGACCAGGCCCTCGCTCTCCACGACGTAGTGCGTGGTGCCGGGGGTCCCGCCGCCGTGGGCGAGGAGCGCCGCGAAGTCGCCTTCGCCGTCCTCGTCGTAGATGCGCTGCAGGGCGCCCGCGTCGTCGGGCTCCGCCGGGCGGACGCGGCGCGGCGCGGGGCGCTCAGCCATCGCTCGCCCCGCCCGTCGCGCCGACGGCCGCCGCGGTGTCCGCCGCCGCACCGGCCCGGCGGCGCTCCCAGCGGTCGACCGCCTGCCGGAGCTGGGAGGTGTAGTCGCTGTTGGCGATGAAGCCGTGGCCGCGCCCGTCGCGCAGCATGACGGCGCGCAGGCTCGGGTGCCCGCCGAGCTGTTCCATGATCGGCCGCAGGTGTTCGAGCGCGAAGTAGGAGTCCTTCTCGGGGATCACCACGTGCAGGAGGCGGGCGGTGCCCGGGGCGGCCCAGTCACGGATGATCTCCGTGGTGGGCAGCGGGCGCGCCATGGCGGGCAGGCCGCTGAAGGGCTCGGCCTCGCGGGTCCACTGCGGCAGGATCAGCGGGTCGTTGTGCGGTGACACGACGAAGGCGAGGTCGTCCCGGCCGCCGCGCATGCAGTGCTTGATGGCCGCGTAGCCGCCGGAGGAGAGTCCGTGCCAGACGGTGCCGCGCAGGCCGTACCGCTCCAGGAGCGAGGAGCGCAGGTCCAGCAGGCCGGGCAGGAACTCGTCCTCGCCGAGCAGGAACCAGCCGCAGCTCGATTCCTTCGTGTGATTGTGGATCGGATCGGACACGAGGAGGCAGATGGAGTTCTCCGCCTCGTCCCACTGACGGCGCGCGAATACCGGAGGAACGTGCTTCTCGATCACACTGAAGCCATGGAAAAGAACGTGGAGATAAGGGCTCGTGATCCGCTCGGGCACACTCACCTCGTAGTCGAGGCGATATCCCTCGGAATGAATCAGCCTTCCACTGTGCGAGCTCAGGGGAACCTCCGGTAGGTCACGCCCGGGTGTGGCGGCCCCGTCGGGACCGCCACACCCCTCAAGCGGTGTTCTGGACGATCCGTACGGCGAGTTAGTTCTTGACCTCGCTGTCGGTGATGGTCAGCGGGGTGTCACCGAAGAGCGTCTCGAAGTCGTCCGCGGTGATCTCCTCGGTCGCGCTGACGGTCTCCTGCGTCATTTCCTGCTGCATATCAGTCTCCCCATCTCGGGTAGGAAATCCCGGCCCGCTTTCACGGGCCCGCACGGACACTATCGAGAGTTTCAAATACTGCCTAGATCGCGCATATGAAAAGAGTTCCGAATCAGGCGAGGTAACGCCGGTCGAGGCTTTTCGGGACCACCGCGGGATACGTGAGGAGACGGCGGCGCGGCGGCGCGGTGCCGGCCGCGGAGTCGACGGGCGTGAGTTCCCTCGCGTCCTCGGCGAGCGCCATGAGGCGCGGCGCGAAGCTCGTACGGCACTTGCGCGCGGACTCCTCCAGGCAGAAGGCCACGGACTCGTGGACGACGTTCTCCTGACGGGTCGCCAGGTAGAGGAACCGCGGCTCCACCTCGCGCAGCAGCTTGGTGGGGATGCGCGCGGGCAGCGTGAGGGAGTAGTAGCGCGGGTGGCCGGCCAGGGGTCTCCGCTCGATCCAGGACCGTCCGAAGGGGCGCAGGCTGGAGAACATGGCGAAGCTCCACTCCAGCTTCAGGCCGATGGGCACCAGCGCGAGGTTGACGAGGAAGGCGGCCCCGACGAGGAGATGGGTGACCAGGGCCCCGGCGCCGGACGGCGGGGCCGCGAACGGCTGGGCGCTCAGGGCGAGGCCGCACAGGTATCCGTAGACGAGGCCCTGGAAGAGGTCCTTGCCCAGGTAGCTGACGGAGCGGCGTCCGGAGGCGGTCCTGCCCAGCGCGAGGGCGGTCAGGGCGCCGGCCGCGACCGCCGCCCACAGGAGCGGTCCGCCGCCCGGGTCGACGGCCGCCGCGTCCGGTGGCGTGAGGGTCACCACCCACAGGGCGAGGGCCAGGACGGAGAAGGGGAAGTTGCCGGACACCCCGAAGGCGCCGTGCATCAGGATCGCGGCGCACAGCCCCCACATCTCCTGGCCCGGCACCAGGAGCGCCAGGCCGACGGCGAACTCGACGAAGACCACCGCGTAGGGGGCGGCGCCCAGGAACCCGGCGGACGGTCTGAGCCCGAGCAGGCCGAGGTAGTGCGCCGTCACGACGCGTCCCGCGCTGCGCTCGCTGCGCAGGTACTCCTCGTTCACCTTGAGCAGCGCCGCCGAGAGGTAGACGCCGATGAGCAGGTCGCGGGCGACCGCGCCGTGCAGCTCCCGCGGCACGAACGCGAAGAGCGCCGCCGCCACCACGCCGAGCAGGGCGTGGTCGGCCAGGCGCCGCTGGGTGGACACCGTCCACAGGACGAGCAGCGCGACGGCGAGGACGTGCGCCGCCGGTGACCGCGGGACCAGGGCGAGCGCCAGCGCGGCGGGGAGCGCGAAGAGCTGCGCGGCGACGGACGCCCGGCGCGGGAGCCGGACGACGAGGACGGGCGCGTAGGTGTGCGCCACCCCGCCGAGCCCCTGCTCCCACAACCGGCTCACCTGGTGGAAGAGGACTCCGGCGACCGCGAGGACGAACGGGGTGAGGGCGGGGGCGCCGTCGCCGGCCGCCGCCAGGGCGGACGGGTTCACCGCGCCCCCCGCAGGGTGTCGTTGAGCCGCTCGCTGCGCTGGAGCGTGTCGGCGAGCCGCTCCCACTCCCGCGCGTAGTGCCGTGCCACCTCGGCGGCGGCGCGCACGCAGTGCGGCGGCACCGACGCCAGCAGGCGACCGCCGGTGGCCAGTTCGGCGCTCTGGCCGTTCATCCAGCGCAGCAGCGCGCGCCCGTTGTCCGTGAAGCGGATCGAGGGGTCACGGGCGAGGGAGGCGGCGGCGCGCGGCTGCACGCGCGCGCTCTCCGCCGGGGGTTCGGCCCGCTCGGAGACGCTCCGCGGCGGTGCCTCCACGCAGGCGACCACCACGGGTCCGGCCGGGCGCCCCTCCCCGGGCGCGGGCCCCGCCGAAGGGTCCGGCGCGACCTCGTGGAGACCGCCCGCGGCGGCCGTGCGGGCCGATGCGGCGCGGCGCATCCGGTGCACCGTGCTGATGGAGATGCCCGCCTCCTCCGCGACGTCCCGGAGCGTTGCCTGCGGGCGTTCGGCGAGCAGGAGGCGGGCCCTCTCGCGGCGCTGCGGCATGTCGACGGGGCGGGCCCTGCCGTCCCTGCCGACGCGCGACTCCCCGCTCTCCGCGCCGCCGTTGCCCGCGCCGGGTTTCGAGTGAGGAGTTTCCTCACTCGAACGTCTCCTGCGGGCCGCGCCCACGGTCTTGGGCGAGACTCCGCTGACCGCCGCGATGGCCCGGTCGGACCAGTGCGGGTGGGAGGCGAGGATGCGCAGGACCGCCGCTCGGCGGTCCTCGCGGGTCAAGGGCAGCCCGTGCCGGGTGTTGGCCGCCACGGAGCGGACGAACAGGTCGGCCGATGAGCCCTCGACATAGCGGACGGGCAGGTCGCGCGCGCCGCGCAGCAGTGCGGCGCGCAGCCGGTGCATGCCGTCGACCACACGGCCCGTGGCCTTGTGCACGAGGATCGGTTCGAGCTCCCTGCCGCTCTCGGCGAGCGCTTGCGCGTGGTCGTGGCTCACGCCGTCGAGGCGCGGTGAATCCGACGGCAGCAGAGACGCCACGGGCACCATGTGGATGTCTGAGTCCGGTTCGTCGAACAAACTTGGTGACCCCTTCCGAGCTGTGACGACATGCGTCCCGCCCACGGGCGGGAGCGGCGCATGTCCGCATCTGGCCGTGCGGGAGGACCGTTCGTCTTCTTTGCTGCGCTGTCCCTCGATGTGCCGGCTGCCGCCGCGAACGCTTTCCGGGCAGGCCGCACGCCCCGGTTCACCGCCCGGCGCGGGGTGGTCGCACCGGTGGTTCCGCAGGGGGAATGAGTCCGTTCGCGCGCGCCGGGGACGCGCGCTTCTCCGGCGGGTTTACGCCTGTCTGCTTCTCATGGAGGCGGTCCGGCAGGCGTGGTGGGTGACTGCTCTCCCGTATCCGGGAGCGTGACCTCGGGCGCCGCACGCTCGACCGGTGTGCAGTCTTCCTTTCCTGGTCACTGTGCCACCTCTCCGTTCATGAGTGATGTCGCCAGTACCGCCGGCGCCGCTGCTCCGCACCCGGAACCGACGCCCGCAAGAAGATAACAGCGAGGTGACGGAGAAAGCGGGACAGCGGGGGATCATGGCTGAAATTCATGAACACGGAGCCGGCGGGAAGAGCGAGGTCTCGCGCGCTCACCGGCTGACGAGGCACCGCCGGGCAGGGCCGGGGAGCCGCACCGTGTCCGGACCCCGAGGAGAACGCGCTCGCGCCGGAGATGCTTGAACGGTGTACGGGAAATGGCCAGTTCACGATCAAACGGTTCCTCGGGCGGGCGCGGGAGCCGTCCGGGGGGCGGGTGCGGAAGCCGCCGGGGGGCGGGTGCGGGCCTCGACGGGGGCGGCGCGGACGCCGTCGGAGGCAGGCGCAGGCGCCGTCGAGGGGCGGGCGCGGACGCCGTCGAGGGGCGGGCGCGGACGCCGTCGAGGGGCGGGCGCGGACGCCGTCGGGGGCGGGCGCAGGCCCCGTCAAGAGGCAAGCCCAGACGCCGTCGAAGGCGAGCGAACCCAGGCACCGTCGCAGACGGGCACAGACGCCGTCGAAGGCAGGCGCAGGCCCCGTCAAGAGGCAAGCCCAGACGCCGTCGGAGGCGAGCGAGCCCAGGCGGCGTCGCAGACGGGCACAGACGCCGTCGAAGGCAGGCGCAGGCCTTGTCGAGGGGCAAGCGCAGACGCCGTCGAAGGCAGGCGAGCCCAGGCGGCGTCGCAGACGGGCGCAGACGCCGTCGAAGGCAGGCGCAGGCCCCGTCGAGGGGCAAGCGCAGACGCCGTCGAGGGGGGCGCCGTCGGAGGCGGGCGCGGGGCCCGTCGGGGGCGGGCGCGGGTGAGTGGGCTCATGCGTCCGTGGCGCGCGTCCGCGGCGGTCGCGGCGTGCCCGTCGCCGGGAGCAGGCGGGGGCCGGGGTGGGCCCTCGCAGCGCCCGGTGCCGAGGCACGACACTCCACGGCATCGGTGTGCGGCCGCGTGACCTTCGCTGCCGCAAGGCCGATACTGCCGACAGCAGGGGTCCCGACCGAGCCGGACCCGGCCGCCCGACCGACCTGACGAGGCTTCCCAGGAGGTATCCATGAGGATGCTGATCAACGTCGCCGAGACCGTGGTCGCCGACGCCCTGCGTGGTATCGCCGCCGCGCATCCCGAGCTGACGGTGGACGTCGAGAACCGTGTGATCGTACGAGCGGACGCCCCCGTGGCGGACAAGGTCGCCCTCGTCTCGGGCGGCGGCTCGGGGCACGAGCCGCTGCACGGCGGGTTCGTGGGGCCCGGCATGCTCTCCGCCGCCTGTCCCGGCGAGGTCTTCACCTCTCCCGTGCCGGACCAGATGGTGCGGGCCGCGGCCGCCGTGGACAGCGGCGCGGGAGTGCTGTTCATCGTGAAGAACTACACGGGTGACGTGCTCAACTTCGACATGGCGGCGGAACTCGCCGAGGACGAGGGCATCCAGGTGGCCAAGGTCCTCGTCGACGACGACGTGGCCGTCACCGACAGCCTCTACACCGCCGGGCGGCGCGGCACCGGCGCCACCCTCTTCGTGGAGAAGCTGGCGGGGGCCGCCGCCGACGCCGGGATGCCGCTGGAGCGGGTCGAGGCCGTCGCCCGGCGGGTCAACGCGGGGACGCGCAGCTTCGGCGTCGCCCTCACCGCCTGCACCACCCCCGCGAAGGGCAGCCCCACCTTCGATCTGCCCGCCGGTGAGCTGGAGCTGGGCGTGGGCATCCACGGTGAGCCGGGGCGCGAGCGGCGCCCGATGATGACGTCGCGTGAGATCGCCGACTTCGCCGTGAACGCCGTGCTGGAGGACCTCGACCCGCGCAACCCCGTCCTCCTGCTCGTCAACGGCATGGGCGGCACGCCGCTCCTCGAACTCTACGGTTTCAACGCCGAGGTGCAGCGCGTGCTCGTGGAGCGCGGCGTGCCCGTGGCGCGCACCCTCGTCGGCAACTACGTGACCTCGCTCGACATGGCGGGCGCCTCGGTGACGGTCTGCCAGGTGGACGAGGAGCTGCTGCGCCTGTGGGACGCGCCGGTGCGGACGCCCGCCCTGCGCTGGGGCGCCTGACACCCGGCCCCCGGTCCGCGCCCGCTCCCGCCCGCCCCTCCCACCGACCACGCAAGGAGACCCATGCTCGACGCCGACTTCTTCCGCCGCTGGCTGACCAACACCGCGGACGCCGTCGACCGTACGGCGGCCCTCCTCACGGAGCTGGACTCGCCCATCGGCGACGCCGACCACGGCAGCAACCTCCAGCGCGGTTTCACCGCCGTCGTGGTCACCCTGGAGAAGGAGGTGCCCGAGACCCCGGGGGCCGTCCTCATGCTGGCCGGGCGGCAGTTGATCTCCACGGTGGGCGGCGCGTCGGGGCCGCTCTACGGCACGCTGCTCCGCCGCACCGGCAAGGCGCTCGGGGACGCCCCCGAGGTCGACGAGGCGACGTTCGCCGTAGCGCTGCGGGCCGGCGTCGACGCGGTGGCCGCGCTCGGCGGTGCCGCGCCCGGTGACAAGACGATGCTGGACGCGCTGGTGCCCGGCGTGGACGCGCTCGACACGTCGTTCGGGGCGGCGCGGGACGCCGCGCGGGAGGGCGCGCTCGCGACGACACCGCTCCTCGCGCGCAAGGGCCGCGCCAGCTACCTGGGTGAGCGCAGCATCGGCCACCAGGACCCCGGCGCCACCTCGTCGGCGCTGCTCTTCGAGGCGCTCGCCGAAGCGGCCGGGGCGCCGCGGGCCTCGGAGGCGGGCCATGGGTGACGCGAAGCTGGTCGGCGTCGTCCTCGTGTCGCACAGCGCCGCCGTCGCCGAGGCGGTCGCCGCGCTCGCCACGGGGCTCGTCGGGAACGGCACGACCGCGCCCGTGGCCGCCGCGGGCGGCACCGCGGAGGGCGGGTTCGGTACGAGCGCCGAGCTGGTCGCCGAGGCCGCCGCGCGGGTCGACCGGGGCGCGGGCGTCGCCGTCCTGACGGACCTGGGCAGCGCCGTCCTCACGGTCAAGACGCTGCTCGCGGAGGACGAAGAGCTCCCACCGGACACCGCGCTGGTGGACGCCCCCTTCGTGGAAGGCGCGGTGGCGGCGGTGGTCACCGCGTCGGCGGGCGCCACCCTCGCCGAAGTCCGTACGGCGGCCACGGAGGCGTACGACTACCGCAAGGTGTGACCACGGCCGGAGACTCCCGACCGCAGGCCCGCAGCCCGCATCCCGCAGCCCGCCCAGTCATCCCCATCTGTACGCAGTCGTACCCCCGTCCGCCCGCCCGGTCCCGTCCGGCGGGTGTCTGCCTCTTGATGTGCCCCCGGCACCTGTGTCAAATAGGTCCGGACCAATGCCGTCGAGTGGAAGGCCGCACCGTGCGACGGATTCCCCGTTCGTCCCTCCCCCTCCCCCTGGCCCTGCTGACCGCCCTCGCCATGACCGCCGTCGGTGGCTGCGACTGGGGCGGTGGGGGCGGGGGGCGGGACACCACGCCGCCCGCGGCGCCGCGCGGCCTCACGGTGGAGGCGGGCAGTGCCACCACCGTCCACGTCATGTGGAACCAGGCCACCGACGACACCGGGGTCACCGGCTACGAGGTGTACCGGAACGCCGAGAAGGTCAAGGCGGTGCCGGGCCGCGAGCACATGGTGGACGTCGTCGGCCTGCGGCCCTCCACCAAATACGCCTTCACCGTGCGCGCCCGCGACGCCGAGGGCAACGTCAGCCCCGACAGCAGGAAGCTGACCGTCACGACGCCCGAGGCCGCCGCCGCCGACCACGAGGCGCCCACGCGGCCCGCGCGGCTGCGGGGCGAGGCCGAGGGGAGCCGGTCGGCGATGCTGACCTGGGGTGGGTCGAAGGACGACAGGCGCGTGGCCTCGTACGAGATCTACCAGGGCGGTACGAAGATCCACAGCGTGGGCGGCGGGCAGACGGCGACGCTGGTCACCGGGTTGCGGCCGGGTACCGAGTACACCTTCACGGTCAAGGCGCGCGACGCCGCGGACAACTTCTCCCCCGCCAGCGCGAAGGTCCGCCTCACGACCGCCGCGGGCAAGGACTCCGGGCGCGGCACGGCGCCGACCGGCTTCCGGGCCACCACGCACCGCGCCGACGGGGCGTACTACATCGACCTGGCCTGGGTGCCGCCGCGCACCGGCGGGGCCGTGGCGGAGTACCAGATCCAGCTCGACGGCCGCACGGCCACCGCGCTGGTCTTCGGCGGGACGGCGCCGCGCGACAAGGCCGAGCACAGCTTCTACATCGGCAAGAAGGCCGGGGAACGGCACCGGGTACGGATTCGCCCGAAGCTGCCTGACGGCACGTGGGGCGGCTACTCGCCCACGCGGACGGTCACCACGGGCTGACGGACACATGACCGTGCGCCCCCCAACGAACGGTCGGGAAGCGGGGCATGGGGCCGGCGGCGTCACCTGCTCGGCCGCTCTCCGCGTGCGGGGCGGCGCGGCGGCGCGTTGGCTCATCGTCAGGTGGTGCGGGCGTTCCCCGACTCCCGGCGGCGCATGGGTTGTACCGCCTCCCGTGCCGCCGGAGGAATGACTCATGCGTATGACTCAGATAGGTGTCCGGGCCGGCCTGGTCGTCGCCGCCGCAGCGCTGCCGTCGGCGCTCGGCACGACAGCGGCGGTCGCGGCCGGCGGCCTCGCAGTGACCGTGACCGGTTCCCCCGTGCACGTCACCACCGCCGCGTGCCCGGACGGCGGCACGGCTTCGTCGAGGGACCGGTGCCGCGCGATCCGCGCCGGGGCCGGTCAGGCGGAGCCGATCCGGGGCAGCGGCTCCCGGCTCGACGTCGTGGACGGCACCCGTGCGGTGCCGGTCGCCGGCGAGGACGGTACATGGGCCGAGCCCCCCGGCGTACCGGCGGGCGGCGGCGCCACGCCCACGTCGATGCCCACGACCTCGTCGACGACGATGCCCACCTCAATGCCGACGGCCACCTCGGTGCCCACGGCCTCCCCGACGACGGCGCCCGCGCGCGGCGTCCGGGGCGGTGTCGGGGGCGGTTCGGAGGACCGGGGCACGCTGGCGCTGGCCGCCGGGGGCGCCCTGGTGGCCGCGGCGGCGGGTGCCGGCCTGTGGCATCTGCGCCGCCGTGGGGCGCACGGGCGGACCTGAGAGAACCCGGGGTACGCCACCGGCCGCCGTCCACCTCTCGCGGGGTGGGCGGCGGCTTCGCGTCGCGCCCGACGCACCCTTGCCCGGCCGGTCGGGAGCGACCTACCGTCCTCCCAGGCGACAGGGAGGGCGCGTTCATGACACGACCGCTCAGCGTTCAGCTCTACACCGTGCGCGATCAGCTCACCGCCGACCGCGAGGGGACCCTCCGCAGGCTCGCCGGCATCGGCTACGGCGCCGTGGAACCGTACGACGTGCTGACCGACCCCGAGGGGCTGCGGCGGATCGTCGACGAGCTGGGACTCACCGTGTCGGGTACGCACGCCGTGCAGCTGCTCGGCCCCCGCCCCGAGGCCGTGCTCGACGCGATCGGCACGCTCGGCACGGACCTCGCGATCGTCCCCGCGGGCATCGAACCCGGGGAGTTCACCACCCGCGACGGCCTCGCGCGGGCCGCCGACCGCCTCAACTCCCTGGTGGCGCTCGCCGAACGGCACGGCGTACGCGTCGGCTACCACAACCACTGGTGGGAGACGGAACCCCGCTTCGGCGAACGGCACGCCATCGAGGTGCTCGCCGAACTGCTCGACCCCACCGTGTTCCTGGAGGTGGACACCTACTGGGCCGCGGTCGGCGGCGCCGAGGTGCCGGGGCTGCTGCGCCGCCTCGGTGACCGCGTCCTCGCGCTGCACATGAAGGACGGTCCCGGCACCAGGGAGGACCCGAACGTGGCGGTCGGCGGGGGCACCATGCCGGTGCCGGAGATCCTCGCCGCGGCGCCGGGCGCGTGGCGCGTCGTCGAGTTCGACGCCTGCGCGGGCTCCACGGACGCCCTCTTCGACGAACTCGCCGCCAGCCACGCCTACCTGACCTCCCTGGAGGCGGCGTGAGCACGGCGGACGCCGGTGGTGGGCCCGTCGGGGTCGCCCTGATCGGCGCGGGCGTCATCAGCGCCCAGTACCTCAAGACGCTGAGCTGCTTCCCCGACGTACGGGTCGTGGCCGTCGCCGACCTCGACGAGCGGCGCGCGGCCGACGTGGCGCGCGCCCACGGTGTCCCCGTCTCGGGCGGGCCCGCGACGGTGCTCGCCCTGCCCGAGGTCGAACTGGTCGTCAATCTGACCGTGCCCGCCGCGCACGCCGAGGTGGCGACGGCCGCCGTCCGCGCGGGCAAGCACGTGTACGGCGAGAAGCCCATCGCCCTCGCCCCCGCCGAGGCGGAGAAAGTGCTCGCCGAGGCCTCGGAGCGGGGCCTGCTCGTGGGCAACGCCCCGGACACGTTCCTCGGCGCGGGCCTGCAGTCGGCGCTGCGCGCGGTCGCCGCCGGGGACATCGGCGTGCCCGTCGCGGCCTCGACGGTGGTGCAGGGGCTCGGCCCGGAGGCCTGGCACCCGGACCCGGCGTTCTTCTACCAGCCGGGCGGCGGACCGCTCTTCGACCTCGGCCCCTACTACCTGACCTCGCTCGTGGCGCTGTTCGGCGGGGTGTCGCGGGTGGCGGCGGTGGCGACGCGGGCACGCGCGGAACGCGCCGTCGGCTCGGGCCCGAAGGCGGGCCGGACCTTCCCCGTCGACGTGCCGACGCATGTGTCGGCGCTCATCGAGTTCGCCTCGGGCATACGGGCCGACTCCACGTTCAGCTTCGACTCCGCGCCGCGCCGCACCCGCTTCGAGATCACCGGGACCGAGGGCACCCTGGCCGTGCCCGATCCGAACACCTTCGGCGGCCCGCTGCGACTGCTGCCCAACGGCGCCGACGAGTGGCGCGGACTGCCCGTCCGGGGGCGGACCGACGGCCGCGGCCTCGGGGTGCTCGACATGGCGCGCGCCCTGCGCGGAGGGCGGGCCCACCGGGCGTCGGGGGCGCTCGCCCTGCACGTCCTCCAGGTCATGACGGCGATCACGCGGTCGGCGGACCGCTCGGAGTTCACGCAGCCGGAGACGCAGCCGGTGCCACCGGAGCCGCTGCCGGCGGACTGGGACCCGGCGGAGGCGACGCTCACCCCGCCCCGGCCGTCTCCCCCAGCTCCTCGATGGCGCGGGTGAGCCACCGCGTCCAGAAGGTCTCCAGGTCGATGCCGGCGCGGAGCACCACATGGCGCAGCCGGTCCTCGACGGCGTCCTTCTCCGGCGGGAAGTCGCGCCGCTCGATCTCCTCGTACTCCGCCAACTGCCGCCGGTGGAGGGCGAGGTGGCGGTGCAGTTCCTCCCGGATGCCCTCGGTGCCGACCACCGCCGCGGCCCGCAGGCGCAGCAGGAGGGTGTCGCGCAGGGGCTTGGGGTCCTGGGGCTCGGCGGTCCAGCGGGCCAGTTCGGCGCGGCCCGCGGGCAGCACCTCGTACTCCTTCTTCTGGCCGCGCGTCGCGCCCCGGCTCGGCAGGGCGCGGATCGCTCCCTCGCGCTCCAGTCTGCCCAGCTCGCGGTAGATCTGCTGGTGCGTGGCCGACCAGAAGTAGCCGATCGACTTGTCGAACCTGCGGGTCAGTTCGAGGCCCGACGACGGCTTCTCCAGGAGGGCCGTCAGGATCGCGTGCGGGAGTGACATGGGGCCCATCCTAGGGACGGGCCCATGCCGCCGCCGTCACAGCGCGGCGGCCAGCTCGGTGCCCTGCTTGATGGCCCGCTTGGCGTCGAGCTCGGCCGCCACGTCGGCGCCGCCGATGAGGTGCGCGCTGCGCCCGGCGGCGATCAGCTCCTCGTAGAGGCCGCGGCGCGGCTCCTGCCCCGCGCACAGGACGACGGTGTCGACCGGGAGCACGGAGGAGACGCCGTCGACGGTGATGTGCAGCCCCGCGTCGTCGATCAGGTCGTAGCTCACCCCGGCCACCATCGCGACGCCCCGGTGGCGCAGCTCGGTGCGGTGGATCCAGCCGGTGGTCTTGCCGAGGCCCTTGCCGACCTTGGACGCCTTGCGCTGGAGCAGGTGGACGGTGCGCGGCGGGGTGGGCCGCTCGGGCTCGGTCAGGCCGCCGCGCTCCCGGTAGTCCATGTCGACGCCCCACTGGCGGAAGTACGTCGCGGGGTCCAGGCTCGCCTTCTCGCCGCCGTCGGTGAGGTACTCGGCGACGTCGAAGCCGATGCCTCCGGCGCCGACGATCGCGACCCGCTCGCCGACGGGCGCGCCGCCGCGCAGCACGTCGAGGTAGCCGACGACGCTGGGGTGGTCGATGCCGGGGATGTCGGGGACGCGCGGCGTGACGCCCGTGGCGACGACGACCTCGTCGTACGCGGCGTCGGCGAGCCGGTCGGCGGTGACGACGGTGTTCAGGCGGACGTCGACGCCCCGCAGGTCGAGCTGGGTGCGGAAGTAGCGGAGCGTCTCGTCGAACTCCTCCTTGCCGGGGACCCTGCGGGCGACGTTGAGCTGGCCGCCGATCTCGTCGGCCGCGTCGAAGAGCGTGACGTCGTGGCCGCGCTCGGCGGCGGAGACGGCGAAGGCGAGCCCCGCGGGTCCCGCCCCGACGACCGCGACGCGCTTCCTGGTGCGGGTCGGGGCGAGCACCAGCTCGGTCTCGTGGCAGGCGCGCGGGTTGACCAGGCAGGAGGTGATCCGGAGGTTGAAGGTGTGGTCCAGGCAGGCTTGGTTGCAGCCGATGCAGGTGTTGATGGCGTCGGACTGCTCGGCGCGCGCCTTGGCGACGAAGTCGGGGTCGGCGAGGAGGGGGCGGGCCAGCGAGACCATGTCGGCGGCGCCGTCGGCGAGCAGCCGCTCGGCCAGCTCGGGGGTGTTGATGCGGTTGGTGGTGACGAGCGGTACGGAGACCTCGCCCATGACCTTCTTGGTGACGAAGGTGTAGGCGCCGCGCGGCACGGAGGTGGCGATGGTGGGGATGCGCGCCTCGTGCCAGCCGATGCCGGTGTTGATGATCGTGGCACCCGCGGCCTCGATCTCCTTGGCGAGGTGGACGACCTCTTCGAGGGTGGAGCCGCCGGGGACGAGGTCCAGCATGGAGAGGCGGTAGATGATGATGAAGTCGGCGCCGACGCGCTCGCGGACGCGGCGGACGATCTCGACGGGGAAGCGGACGCGGTTCTCGTAGGCGCCGCCCCAGCGGTCGGTGCGCCGGTTGGTGGGGGCCGCGATGAACTCGTTGATCAGGTAGCCCTCGGAGCCCATGACCTCGACGCCGTCGTAACCGGCGAGCTTGGCCAGCTCGGCGGCGCGCACGAAGTCCTCGATGGTCTCCTCGACCTCGGCGTCGGCCAGTTCACGGGGCACGAAGGGGCTGATGGGGGCCTGGAGGGCGCTGGGGGCGACGAGGTCCTCGTGGTAGGCGTAGCGCCCGAAGTGCAGGATCTGCATCGCGATCCTGCCGCCCGCGGCGTGCACGGCCGCGGTGATGCCGGCGTGCTGCTCGGCCTCCGCCTCGGTGGTCATCCTGGCGCCGCCCTCGTAGGGGCGCCCGGCGTCGTTCGGCGCGATGCCGCCGGTGACGATGAGGCCGACGCCGCCGCGCGCGCGGGCCGCGTAGAACTCCGCCATCCGCTCGAACCCGCCGGGCGCCTCTTCGAGGCCCACGTGCATGGAGCCCATGAGGACCCGGTTGGGCAGCGTGGTGAAGCCCAGGTCGAGCGGGTTCAGCAGGTTCGGGTAACGGCTCATGCGGGCCCTCCGTACGCGGTGTCTACGGGTTCAGTTGTAGACGACGGCGGACGTGTTGTGCAACTAGTTGCATAAAGCGTGAGCGGTATCTCACCGCGCCCGCGCGATGCCGAGCGCCCTGTCCGAATCCCGCCAGCCACGGCCTCGCGCGAGCCGCAGACTGGGGGACGAGCCACAGAACACCGAGGAGAGACCGATGACCCTCTACACGACGACCGACAGCCCGCTGGGCGAGCTGCTGCTTGTGGGCGAGGAGTCGGCCACGGCCAAGGGCGGCACCGCGCTGGCGTCGCTCTCCCTGCCGGGGCAGAAGGGCGCGGCCGTCGTCAGGGAGGACTGGGTCCACGACCCGGAGGCGTTCGGCGCGATCACCGGGCAGCTGCGCTCGTACTTCGCCGGGAGCCTGACCCACTTCGAGATCGAGTACGCCGCCGGGGAGGGCACGGAGTTCCGGCGCCGGGTCTGGGACGCCCTGGAGACGATCCCCTACGGCACCACGACGACCTACGGGCGCCTCGCCGAGCAGCTCGGCCTCTCCCGCATGGCGGTCCGCGCCCTGGGCACCGCCGTCGGTCGCAACCCCCTGCTCGTCGTGCGCCCCTGCCACCGCGTGATCGGCGCCGACGGGACCCTGGCCGGGTACGCGGGTGGCCTCGCGGCGAAGCGGCTGCTGCTTGACCTGGAGGCGGCGTGAGCCGGCCGCCAGGTCGAGGACGAAGGGTGCCGCAGGGGCTGAGGGTCAGCCCGTGGCGTGCGGCCACGTCCAGTCGACCACCTCGGGCAGGTCGGTGCCGTGCTCGCGAATCCAGTCGTGGTGGCGGGAGCGGGCGTCGGCCATCTTCTGCCGCACGGCCGTGGCGCGGACGGCGAGTCCCGGCACCCGGTCGATGACGTCCATGACGAGCCGGTACCTGTCGAGGTCGTTGCGGACGACCATGTCGAACGGCGTGGTCGTCGTGCCGGCCTCCTTGTAGCCGCGCACGTGCAGGTTGGCGTGGCCGGTGCGGCGGTAGGCCAGGCGGTGGATCAGCCACGGGTAGCCGTGGTACGCGAAGATCACCGGCCGGTCGGGGGTGAACAGCGCGTCGAACTCCGGGTCGGCCATGCCGTGCGGGTGCTCGCCGCGGGGCATGAGGCGGGCGATGTCGACGACGTTGACGACGCGGACCGCGAGGTCGGGCAGCAGCTCCCGCAGCAGCCCGGCCGCGGCGAGGATCTCCTGCGTGGGCACGTCGCCCGCGCAGGCGAGGACCACGTCCGGGTCGCGCGTGCCGTCGTCGGTGCCCGCCCACTCCCACACGCCCGCGCCGCGCGCGCAGTGCGCCCGCGCGTCGTCGAGGGAGAGCCAGTCGAAGCAGGGCTGCTTGCCCGCGACGACGACGTTGACGTAGTCGCGGCTGGCCAGGACGTGTTCGGTGACGGACAGCAGGGTGTTGGCGTCCGGCGGCAGATAGACGCGGACGACGTCGGGGCTCTTGTTGAGCACGTGGTCGACGAAGCCGGGGTCCTGGTGCGAGAAGCCGTTGTGGTCCTGGCGCCACACGTGCGAGGTGAGCAGGTAGTTCAGGGACGGCACGGGCGCGCGCCACGGCAGCGAGCGCGAGGTCTTCAGCCACTTGATGTGCTGGTTGACCATCGAGTCGACGATGTGGACGAACGCCTCGTAGCAGGAGAACAGGCCGTGCCGCCCGGTGAGCGTGTAGCCCTCCAGCCAGCCCTGGCACAGGTGCTCGGAGAGCACCTCCATGACCCGGCCGTCGCGCGCCAGGTGCTCGTCGGTGTCCAGGGTCCGGTCCTGCCATGCCTTGCCGGTCGCCCCGTAGAGCGCGCCGAGGCGGTTGGACTCGGTCTCGTCGGGGCCCACCACCCGGAAGTCGCGGCGCCGCGCGGTGTCGGCCATGACCTGCGCCAGCAGTTCGCCCGCGACCCGGGTCGGCTCGTGCAGGGTGGTGCCGGGCCCGTCGACGGGGACGGCGAACCGCTCCAGGGGCGGCAGCGGCAGCGGACGGCTGAGCAGACCGCCGTTGGCGTGCCGGGTGGCGCCGAGGCGGCGCTCCCCCGCGGGCACGCAGGCGAGGACGTCCGCGGTGGGCGCACCGTCGGCGTCGAAGAGCTCGTCGGGGCGGTAGGAGCGCAGCCACTCCTCCAGCTGCCGCAGGTGCGCGGGGTCGTCCCGGACCCCGGAGAGCGGCACCTGGTGCGCCCGCCAGGTGTTCTCCACGGGCTCGCCGTCCACGAAGGCGGGGCCCGTCCAGCCCTTGGGGGTGCGCAGGACGACGACGGGCCAGCGGTGGCGGCTGTGGGTGCCGCCGCCGCGGGCGGCCCGCTGCACGGCGGCGATGCGGTCGAGCGCCTCGTCCATCACCTCGGCCATCGCCTGGTGGACGGAGAGGGGGTCGTCGCCCGCGACGTACAGCGGCTCGTGGCCGTAGCCCTTGAGGAGCGCGTCGAGCTCCGCGTCGGGGAGCCGGGAGAGCACCGTCGGGTTGGCGATCTTGTAGCCGTTGAGGTGGAGGATCGGCAGGACCGCGCCGTCGTGCACGGGGTCGAGGAACTTGTTGGAGTGCCAGGACCCGGCGAGCGGCCCGGTCTCCGCCTCGCCGTCGCCGATCACGCAGGCGACCAGGAGGTCGGGGTTGTCGAAGGCGGCTCCGTAGGCGTGCGCCAGGGAGTAGCCCAGCTCGCCGCCCTCGTGGATGGAGCCCGGCGTCTCGGGCGCCACGTGGCTGGGCACGCCGCCGGGGAAGGAGAACTGGCGGAACAGCCGCTCCATGCCCTCAGCGTCGCGGCTCACGGCCGGGTAGGTCTCGGTGTAGCTGCCCTCCAGCCAGGAGTTGGCGAGTACCGCGGGCCCCCCGTGTCCCGGCCCCCACACGCACAGGGCGGCCAGGTCGCGCTCCCTGATGACGCGGTTGAGGTGGGTGTGGACGAGGTTGAGCCCGGGTGAGGTGCCCCAGTGGCCCAGGAGGCGCGGCTTGATGTGCTCGGGCCGCAGTGGCTCGGTCAGCAGGGGGTTGCTCATCAGGTAGATCTGACCGACGGACAGGTAGTTGGCGGCACGCCAGTGCGCGTCGAGTGCCGCCAGGTTCTCCTTGGCCAAGGGCCCCATGGGGGTTTCCTCCCGGAGGTCGGGGGTGTACGGCGGATCAGGGAGTACGTGACCGGTACCGGGTTCCACGGCAGCGCCGGGTCAGTCGTCCCGCCGCTCCTCCCCTGACGCTGCCACCGCACGGGCCGCGGCGCGAGTGCTGAACGGCCCTACCGGTGGCCCTTGACGGCCCTGAGGACCACGAACTTCGGGTCGCTCGCGACGACCTCCGCGTTGCCGAAGAGCTTGCGGAGCCGGGTGTGGTACCCGAGGTGGCGGTTGCCGACGACCCACAGCTCGCCGCCGGGCCGCAGGGCCGCGCGGGCCCCGCCGAACATCCGCCGGGCGGTCGCGTCGGTCGTGGCCTGGTGGCTGTGGAAGGGCGGGTTGTTCAGGACGAGGTCCACCGAATCGGCGGGTACCGCCGCGAGGGCGTCGCCCGCCACGAACTCCGCCTCGGCGCCGTCGGCCGCGTTGGCCCGGAAGGTGGCCTCGGCGGAGGCCACGGCCTGGAAGGACTCGTCGACGAAGGTCACGGCGGCGCCGGGCTCGGCGACGGACGCGGCGGTGCCGAGCACGCCGTTGCCGCAGCCGAGGTCCACCACGTGGGCGCCGGCGCGGGCGCGCGGCAGGTGCTTGAGGAAGAACCGGGTGCCGATGTCGAGGCGGTCGGCGCAGAAGATCCCCGCGTGGTTGACGGCGGTCAGGCCCGCGCCCGCCCCCGCGTCGGCGTCCAGGACGTGGCGCAGCGGCCAGGGGCTCGGCCCCGGCGTGCGGGACGGGTCGGGCGTGCTGAAGATCAGCCGTGCCTTCTGCCGGGCCAGTGACGTCCTGGTCGGACCGACGATCCGCTCGAAGAGGCCGAGGGTCGAGGTGTGGATCTCGGTGACCATGCCGGTGCCGACGACGACCGTGCCCTCGTGCAGGGCGGGCGCCAGCCGGTGGAGCTGGTCCTCCAGGAGCGCGAGGCTCTTGGGGACGCGCACCAGGAGCACGTCGACGCGCGGGGGCGGGGTGTCGCGCGTCGTCAGGAGCCGTACCGCGTCCCGCGGCAGGCCGGCCCGGGCCAGGTTGGCGCGGGTCGCCCGCTGGGCGAGGAAGGAGTCGGTGATCTGCGCCACCGCGCGCGCGTGCCCCGCGAGCACGGTGGTCAGCGCCCCCCAGCGGTCGCCGACGACGGCCACGGTGCCGCCGAGGCCGACGGCCGGCGCCCCTTCCTCCCCGGCCAGGTGCCGCAGGAGGTAGGCGTCGGCGGCCGACCAGGCGCGCAACGGGTCCCGGGGGTCCTCCGGGAAGCGGGTGAGGTCGTACGCGCCCCATGACGTGCTCAAACGGTTCATCGTGCCCTCAGGCTAACGGAGGGCCGAGCCCGCGCTGAGCGCGTCGTCGCTCGGGGGCTCGAACCAGGTCGGCCCGTCCCCGAGCGCCTGCTTGATCCGGGAGTGCGAGAACTCGTGCAGCTCGGGCAGCGCGTCCACGTCGAACCACGCGACGTCGAGGGACTCGTCGTCGTTCACCCGCGCCTCGCCGCCGACGGCGCGGCAGCGCAGGGTGATGTCCATGTACTGGCAGGTGTCGCCGTTGGGGTAGGTGACCGGTTCGAGCGCCTGCACGAGGACCACCCGCTCGGGCACGCAGTGCACCGCCGTCTCCTCGTACACCTCGCGCACCGCGCACTCCGCCGGCTGCTCGCCGGGCTCGGGGATGCCGCCGATCACCGACCACTTGCCGTTGTCGGAGCGCCTGCCGAGCAGCACTCTGCCCTCGTCGTCGAAGACGATGGCGGTGACGCCGGGGAGCCACAGGAGCTGCTGGCCCGCGTCGGCGCGGAGGGAGCGGATGAAGTCAGGGATAGCCATGGCTCGACCCTAGCGGCGGCGCGCCACCGCTCCCGCCGCGTCCGGCGGGGTCACTGCCCGGCGGTGCGCCGCGACCGCACGGCGGAGGCGAAGGCCCAGCCGAGGCCGCCCGCGGCGACCAGCACGAGGATGCCCTCGGGGAGCACGCCGAGGCGGGTGGCCGGGGTGCGGGACGAGCGCAGCGGCACCTCCTCGACGAGCGAGTCGGCGGTGTACCAGGTGGTCTTCGCCTCGACCGTGCCGTCCGGCATGATGACGGCGCTGACGCCGCTGGTGACGGGGACGGCCACGGCGCGGCTGTGCTCGACGGCGCGGACGCGGCTCATGGCGAGCTGCTGGTACGTCATCTCGCTGCGGTCGAAGGTGGCGTTGTTGCTGGGCACCGAGATGAGCTGGGCGCCGTGCGTCACGGTGTCGCGCACCGCCCAGTCGAAGGCGGCCTCGTAGCAGGTCGCGAGGCCCACCCTGGTCCCCGCCATGGTGAAGACGCCTGGCTCGTCGCCGCGGCTGAAGTCCTGGCGGACCCGGTCGACGTCGCTGCTGAAGACGCTGATGAGGCCGCGCAGCGGGATGTACTCGCCGAAGGGCTGGATCTGCCGCTTGTCGTAGGTGTCCGTGGGGCCCTTCTCCGGGTCCCAGAGGATCTGCTCGTTGTAGAGCTTGCCGCCCTCGGTCTCGACGACACCGCCCACGGAGACCGGCGCTCCGATGGCCTCGACGGCTTCCTCGATCTCGTGGCGCGCGTCGGGGTTGGTGAACGGGTCGATGTCGGAGGAGTTCTCCGGCCACAGCACGAGGTCGGGCTGCCGTGCCTTGCCCGCCTTGACGGCGGCGGCCAGGCGTTCGGTCTCGCGGACGTGGTGGTCGAGGACGGCGCGGCGCTGCGCGTTGAAGCCGAGGCCCGCGCGCGGGACGTTGCCCTGGACCGCGGCGATGGTGGCGGTGCCGTCCTCCGCGTCGTTGCTGACCAGCGGGCGCGCGGCGAACGCGCCCGCGACGGGGACGAGGACGCTGAGGAGGGCGGCCACGGCGGCGCCGCGCCGCACCTCGCCGAGGCGGGCCGCGCGGATCTGCCGGACGGCCTCGTACAGCCCGTAGCCGCACAGGACGACCGCGAAGCCGAGCACGGGCGTGCCGCCGAGCGCCGCGAGCGGCAGGAAGACGCCGTCCGCCTGGCCGAAGGCGATCTTGCCCCAGGGGAAGCCGCTGAAGGGCACACGCGCGCGTGCCGCCTCTCCCGCGATCCACAGGGCCGCCGCCCACAGCGGGTAGCCGGGCAGCCGCGAGAGTGCGGCGGTGCCCGCGCCGACCAGGGCGACGAAGACGGCCTCGACGGCGGCGAGCGCCAGCCACGGGCCCGGGCCGACCTCGACGCCGGTCCAGACGAGGAGGGGCAGCAGGAAGCCGAGGCCGAAGAGGTAGCCGAGGCCGAGGCCCGCCTTCCACGTACGGCCGTGCAGACACCCCGCGAGGACCGCGAAGGCCGGGAGCGCCAGCCACCAGAGCGTGCGGGGCGGGAAGCTGACGTAGAGCAGGACTCCGGCGAGTGCCGCCGCGGCGGCGGGCGCGAGCCGGCGCAGGACGCGCGGGGCGCGGGGACCGCGGGCGGGCTGCGGAGCGAGCTGGTCCGGCTCGTCCACGGGAGCGGTGGTGGCTGTCACCCGGGGAGTGTACGGCGCCTCACCGGGGCGCCGACAGCGCGGTCCGCGGGGGCGGTGGGGGCGCTCTCGGCGGGCGACACGCTCAGCGTGACGGCGGTCGGAGGAGGACGAGGAAGCGCGGCGGCGGGGCGGCGCGGCGGCGCGGCGGCGCGGCGGCTCCGGCCGGCCGTGTGAAGGCCCCCCGCCCGAACGGGCAGGGGGCCGGGGAGTCAGGGAGGCAGGGAGTCAGAGGGCCGTGCCCCGACGCCGCAGCCGCTGTCTGATCACCCGCACCGCCGACTCGGCGTCGTCCACGGTCACCGTGAACTTGTGGCCGTCGCCCAGGCTGAGCACCAGCGCCTCGCCGCGCCGGACGACGACGGCCGTGCCCTTCTCCGGCAGCCAGCGGTAGCCCCAGCCGCCCCACTGGCGTGGTGTGACGGCGGGCGCGAAGTCGGCGCCGACGACGTGGGAGAGCGGGATGTGGCGGCGCGGCAGGCCCAGGTGACCGCAGCGCACCTCCAGGCAGTCGTCGTCGACCTTCACGGCGACGTGCACGAAGGCGAGTGTCCCGAAGAGGATCAGGAGCCCGGCGGCGATGCAGCCGACCACCGACATGACCAGGGCGGCGATGCCGGAGGTCCACATCGACTCGACGGCGATGACGATGCCGAGCGCCAGGCAGGCGGCGCCTCCGCACGCGAGCAGCCACTGCACGCGGTTGGTCGCGCGGCCGGTCCACACCGCGGGCGAGCTGCCGGAGCCGGCTCGCTCGTCGCGCTCCTCTTCGGCTGGGTCCTTCATGTCTTCGAGACTACTCAGATTCCCCCGCGACACCACCGCGTCACCGAGCGTGAGCGCCGGAGCGCTCTCGGAGGGCGGGAACCAGCCGCCCGGGGGGCCTCTCAGAGGGCGGGGCTGACCGCCGCGAGCAGCCGTCCCTCGGCGTACGTGAGCGCCGCCCGCGGCAGCCGCTCCTCCCGCCCGCTGAGCAGGACGGTGAGCGTGGACGCCGGCGCGGGGCCGCTCCCCGGCAGCTCGCCGATCCTGCGCAGGGCCTGGGCGGCGACGGCACCGGCGGAGCCGTGCAGGACGAGGGGCGGCCGGCCGGGCCGCTGGAGGGCGGCACGGATGCGCTCCGCGACCAGCTCGTAATGGGTGCAGCCCAGGACCACGGCCCTGACATCGGGCGGCGTGAGGGCGGCGGCGGCGGCGACCGTCTCGTCGATGGCCTGCTCGTCCGCGTACTGCACGGCGTCGGCGAGACCCGGACAGGGCACCTCGGTCACGTCGGCGTCCTGCGCGAACCGCGCGATGAGGTCGCGCTGGTAGGGGCTGCCGGTGGTGGCGGGCGTGGCCCAGATGGCGACTCGGCCGCCCCCCGCGGCGGCGGGCTTGATCGCCGGTACGGTGCCGATCACCGGGATGCCCGGCTCCAGACGCGCCCGCAGCGCGGGCAGCGCGTGCACGGAGGCCGTGTTGCAGGCCACGATCAGCGCGTCGGGACGGTGCGCGGCCGCGGCGTCGGCGACGGCGATGGCGTGCCCGGTGAGGTCCTCGGGGGTGCGCGGTCCCCACGGCATGCCGTCGGGGTCCGACGAGAGCACGAGATCGGCGTCGGGCCGCAGGCGCCGTACCGCGGCCGCCGCGGCGAGCAGTCCGATTCCGGAGTCCATGAGCGCGATCTTCACCCGGTCACCATAGTCGATGGCCCTCCCAGGGCCCCTTCCGTGGGGCAGACTTCGTCGGATGAGCGCCCTCGCGTGGATCGCCGCCGGATCGCTTGCCGCATGGCTGTGGCTGCTGTGCGGCCAGGGCTTCTTCTGGCGTACGGACGTGCGTCTGCCGCCTCGGCGGGAGCCCGCCGCGTGGCCTTCGGTCTGCGTCGTCGTGCCCGCCCGCGACGAGGCGGCCGTGCTGCCCGAGAGCCTGCCGTCGCTGCTCGCGCAGGACTATCCGGGGCGGGCGGAGGTCTTCCTCGTCGACGACGGCAGCACCGACGGCACCGGGGACCTGGCCCGGGACCTCGCCGAGCGGCACGGCGGTCTGCCGCTGACCGTCGGCTCACCCGGCGAGCCGCCCGCCGGGTGGACCGGCAAGCTCTGGGCCGTACGGCACGGCATCGCCCTGGCCCGCGCCCGCGATCCGGAGTACCTGCTCCTGACGGACGCGGACATCGCGCACGCCCCCGGTTCCCTGCGGGATCTGGTGGCCGCCTCGCACGCGGGCGGTTTCGACCTGGTCTCCCTGATGGCGCGGCTGCGGGTGGAGAGCGCCTGGGAGCGCCTGGTGGTCCCGGCGTTCGTCTACTTCTTCGCGCAGCTCTACCCCTTCCGCCGGGTCGGCCGGAGGGGGGCGCGCACGTCCGCGGCGGCGGGCGGCTGCGTCCTGCTGCGGGCGGACGCGGCCGAGCGTGCGGGGATTCCCGGCGCCATCCGGCACGCGGTGATCGACGACGTGGCGCTCGCGCGGGCGGTGCGCCGCTCGGGGGGCCACATCTGGCTGGGACTCGCCGAACGCGTCGACAGCGTGCGCCCCTACCCCCGCCTCGCCGACCTGTGGCGCATGGTGGCGCGGAGCGCGTACGCGCAGTTGCGGCACAGTCCGGCGCTGCTCGTCGGGACCGTGGCGGGCCTGGCCCTGGTCTACCTCGCGCCGCCGCTCGCCCTGTGCACGGGCGTGGCCGTCGGGGACGTGCCGTGCGCGGTGGCCGGCGGCCTCGCATGGCTGGTGATGACCGCGACCTACCTGCCGATGCTCCGCTACTACCGGCAGCCGCCGTGGCTCGCCCTGTCGCTGCCCCTGACCGCCTTCCTGTACCTCCTGATGACCGTGGACTCGGCGGTGCGGCACTACCGGGGGCGCGGCGCGGCCTGGAAGGGCCGTACGTACGCGCGCCCCGAGCCCGCTCCCGAGCAGCGCTGAGCGGCCGGGGCCGGGCGGCTCACTTCCTGCCCGGCGTCCAGTTCATGCCCCAGCCGTAGGCGCGGTCGACGGTGCGCTGCGGGCTCACGCCGCGCTCGGGCACGAGGTACCGGGCCTCGCGCTGGACGACGAGGTCGCCGCCGGTGTTGGTGAGCAGGGCGAGCGCGCACACCGTCGAGGGCACGGTGCACTCGTCGAGGGAGAAGTCCACCGGGGCGCCGTGCTGGGGCCGCAGGGTGACGGTGGCGTTGAGGTCGGCGAAGCTGCGCGCGCCCTCGTAGATGGTCACGAAGATGACGATGCGGCGGAAGTCCCCGATGTGGTCGAGGTTGATGGTGAGGTTCTCGCCCGCCGCGACGGCCCCGGTGCGGTCGTCGCCGTCGAGGAGCATGTACGGGGGCTGGTGCAGCGCCCCGAAGGCGTTGCCGAGCGCCTGGACGACGCCCTTGCGGCCGTCGGCGAGTTCGTAGAGCGCGCAGAGGTCCAGGTCCAGGTCGGCGTGCATGGCGACGGCCCTGCCGAGCTTCGCGCCCCACCCCTTGAACTGCTTGCGCACCTCCCAGTTGAGGTTCACGCGCATGGCGCCCGATGTGCCGCCCTGCTTCGTCAGGGAGACCGAAGGGGCGTCCTTGGTCAGCGTCACCTTGGTGAGGCGGACGGGGGCGGCGGGCGGCGGGGTCCGCGCGGCGGAGGCGGGCGCCGGTGACGCCGGCGGCGCCGTGGCGGGAGCGGGGGCGGCGGCGGGAGCGGCCCGCCGGGGCTGGTCCACCGTGATGCCGTAGTCCGTGGCGAGGCCTTCGAGGCCGCTGCCGTACCCCTGGCCGACGGCGCGGAACTTCCACGCGCCCTGGCGCCGGTACAGCTCGCCGAGGACGAAGGCCGTCTCCACGGTGGCGTCCGCGCTGTCGTAGCGCGCGATCTCCATGCCGTCCGCCGCGTCGACGACCCGCACATGGAGGCCGGGCACCTGCCCGAACGTGCCGCCGTCGGCCGACGCGGCGAGCACCACACGGTCCACGGCGGGCTCCACGCGCGCGAGGTCGACGGTCAGGACATCGGTCACACCCGCGCCGGAGCGCTGCTTGCCCTCGTACCGCACCGCTCCGGAGGAGTGTTCGGGCTGGTTGTAGAAGACGAAGTCCGCGTCGGAGCGCACCTTGCCGGAAGCCGCGAGCAGCAGCGCGGACGCGTCGGCGTCGGGCACCCCGGCACCGGAACCCCACCCCAATTCGATCCGCACGGCCGGTGCCGGCACGGGAACATTCGATCCTTTAAGCATTGTCATGTCCGCCCCCATCGCAAGTGGCCGCGTCCGGCAGGGCCGCCGATTCCGTTCGCGGCCAACCTATTACCCGGAGCGCCCACGACCGCGTCAGGCGCCCCTTCCGCCCCCGGGGGACCGACCGCGGGTAACCCGCCGGGAACTCGGCTTTTACACGATCACTACGTCATCTGACGACCGATTTTCCCACGTTCGCTCGGATTGGGGCTCTGTCGCCACTGCCGACTCGGAAAACAACCCTCTTATCGGTCTCCCCAATCAGCACATCAAGGGCTTAACTTATGGAGCATGACCTCCCCCCGCTCCACCTATGGCGGCGGTTACTACTCCGCGCCGTCCTTCCCGGACACTCCGATCTACGACTCCCTCGTCGCAGAGCGGGGCACTCCTCAGATCGCCCCGATCCGGGTCCCCTCCGCGTACGACACGGGCAGCCACAGCCATCTGCCCGCGCTCCCGGCCGCGTTGCCCGCCCTCCCGGCCGCCCCGTCCCACCACCAGAACACCGGATACGGCTACCCGCAGGCCCAGCAGCCCGCACCGCTGCAACAGGCCCCGGCGCCGTACATCCCGCAGCAGGCCGCGGGCCCGCGCGGCTACCCGGGCGCCCAGCAGCAGCGCCCCGCCCCCGGCACGGGGTACGAGGCGATGCGCCCCGCGGCGCCCCGCCCCGCCCCCGCTCCGTACGAGGATCCGTACAACCGCCCCTATCGGGGGTACTGAGCGACCGCGGGCATCGCTGTCAGCGGCGGCTGGCAGGATGTCCGCATGTCGAATCCAGCCTTGCGGTCGATCCACGTCCACCCGCTGAAGGCGGCCCAGGGGCACGCGCAGCGTGAGGCCGTCGTGGAGCCCTGGGGGCTCGCGGGGGACCACCGCTGGATGCTGGTCGACGCCGACGGGCGGTTCGTGTCCCAGCGGCCGTATCCGCGCATGGCGCTGGTCGCCGCCGAGCCCCTGCCCGGCGGCGGCATCCGCGTGTCCGCGCCCGGCCGCAGGACGCTGACGGCGGCGGTGCCCGAGCCGCGCGCGACGGTGCGGGTGGAGGTCGGGCGCGACGAGGTCGACGCGGTGCCCGCCGACGCCGCGGCGCACGCCTGGTTCAGCGCCCATCTCGGCGTGGACGTGCGGCTCGTCCACCTCGACGACCCCGCCACGCGCCGCCCGCTCGACCCGGCGTACGGCGGGGAGGGGGAGACGGTCGCCTTCGCGGACGGCTTTCCGCTGCTGCTCACCGCGGCCTCCTCGCTCGACGCCCTCAATTCGCTGATCGCCCAGGGGGACCACGCCGACGAGGGCCCGCTGCCGATGAACCGCTTCCGGCCCAACGTCGTGGTGGACGGCACCCCGCCCTGGGCCGAGGACGACTGGAAGCGCGTCGCGATCGGCGGTGTCGTCTTCCGCGTCGCGAAGAGGTGCGGGCGCTGTGTCGTGACGACCACCGACCAGAACACCGGGGAGCGCGGCAAGGAGCCGCTGCGCACGCTCGCCCGCCACCGCCGCTTCGGCGACCAGCTCGTCTTCGGGCAGAATCTGGTGCCGGAATCGACGGGGCGCATCCGCGTCGGGGACACGTTCGACGTCCTCGAATGACCGGCGCCCCGGGGGGAACCCGACGGCGCGGCACGGACGTTGGACGGGGCGGCTTCGCGCAGGTGGTGTCGTTCTCTCCCCGCCACCCGCGCGCGGGCCGTGCCGACACTGGTGAGGACGGACGCGCAAGACGGACGCGTAAGGGGGTGCGGGACTGTGCGAGCGATCGTCGGACTCTGGCGCTGGCGGCACAATCCGCTGCGCCGCGGGACCGACCTCGTGGAGTCGTGGGTGGCCCTGGCCGCCCTGGCGCTGATCCTGGTCGCCGCCCCCGTCGTGGGCGTGGTCACCACGGAGCTGACGCGGGACGCCCTCCTCGCCTCGGTGCGCGAGCAGCAGGAGGCCCGCCACGCCGTCGTCGGCACGGTCGTGCGCAAGCTCTCCGCTCCCCCGCTCGACCCCGATCCCGAGACCTCCACGGCCCGCGACGCGCACAGCCGGGTGTTCGCGCGCTGGACGGGCCCGGACGGCACCGACCGCTCGGGCGTCGTCGCCGCCGGCCTCGACACCCCGGGACCCGGCGACCGCTTCAGGCTCTGGACCGACGAGCGCGGCCGGGTGGTCGGACGCCCGCTGGACACCGGGACCGCGACCACCCACGCGGCGCTCGCGGGCTTCGGCGCGGCCTCGGCGTGCGTCGGGCTCATAGAGGGCACCCGCAGGTTCGTCCTCTGGCGCATCGCGCAGGGGCGTTATGCCCGATGGGACCAGGCATGGGGCAGGGCGGGAGGCGACTGGGGCAGGACCGGCACCGGCTCCTGAACGGCCGCGCGGGCGGCCCGCGCAGGTGAGAGCCTGGCGTTCGGGTCAACTGCCCCTGCCCACGCGCGCTACGGTGGACCGGCCGATCCCTTCGGCTCCTCGCGCATCGAGACGGCACACCGGCAGGGCACACCGGCACGGCACATCGACGCAGGATCCCGCGTACGACGAGGTGGGGGCAGAGCAACTCCATGGCACAGGGCACGGTCCAGGTGACGCACACCGGCACGTCGCGGTGGCGGCGCCGCACCGGCGAATACGCCTCGCTCGCCGCTGCCTTGGAGGCCGCGGGCGACGGGGACATACTGACCGTCGCCGCGGGCACCTACCGCGAGAACCTCGTGGTCCAGCGCGCGGTGACCCTGCGCGGCCCGGAGAGCGCGCCCGGTTCCGTGCGCATCGCACCGCCCGACGGGGTGCCGCTCACGGTCCGCGCCTCCGCGACGGTGCAGGACCTGCACATCGAGGGGCAGGACTCCTCCGCGCCCGCGCTGCTCGTCGAGGACGGCGCCCCCGAGCTGTCCGGCATCCGCGTCGTGACCCGCTCCGCCGCCGGCATCGAGGTGCGCGGCGGCGCCCGCCCGACGGCGCGCCGCTGCACGGTCGACAACCCCGGGGGCATCGGCATCGCCGTGCTCGACGGCGGCGGCGGTGTCTTCGAGGAGTGCGAGATCGTCGCGGCGGGCCAGTCCGGCGTGGCGGTGCGCGGCGGCGGGCACCCGCGCCTTGAGCGCTGCCGGGTGCACCACGCCTCGGGCGCCGGACTCTCGGTGACCGGCGAGAACAGCGGCCTTGAGGCGCTCGGCTGCGAGGTGTACGAGGTCAAGGGCTCGGGCGTGCAGGTCACCGCGCGTGCCGCGGCGCATCTGACGGACTGCGACGTGCACCGCACCACGTCCGACGGCGTCACGCTCGACACGGACGCCGTGCTGACCCTCGCCGACTGCCGCATCCACGACATTCCGGAGAACGCGGTCGACCTGCGCTCGCGCTCGGTGCTGACGCTGACCCGCTCCACGGTGAGCCGGTTCGGGCGGAACGGGCTCTCGGTGTGGGACCCCGGCACGCGCGTGGACGCCAACCAGTGCGAGATCCACGACAGCACGGGCGACTATCCGGCGGTCTGGGTCAGCGACGGCGCGACCGCCGTCCTGGAGTCCTGCCGGGTGCACGACGTGCCGGACGCGCTGTTCGTCCTCGACCGCGGCTCCCGCGCGGACGTCGTCGACAGCGACATCGGCCAGGTGCGCAACACGGCGGTGTCGGTGAGCGACGGCGCGACCGCCGAGCTGGACGACTGCCGCATCCGCGAGGCGGCCACGGGCGCGTGGTTCCGCGACCACGGCAGCGGCGGCACGCTGGCGAACTGCACCGTCGACGGCGTCCAGACCGGCGTGATCATCACCAAGGGGGCCGACCCCACGGTGGAGCGCTGCACGGTCACCTCGCCCGCCGAGGCCGGTTTCTACGTGTCGGCGGGCGGCCGAGGCACCCTCCAGGGCTGCCGGGTCAGCGGCAGCGGGGGCTACGGCTTCCACGTCATCGACGGCTGCCGTACGACGCTGCGCACATGCCGCACGGAGCGCTGCGCGCGCGGCGGCTTCGAGTTCTCCGAGGAGGGCCCGCTCGTCGAGGACTGCGCGAGCGACGAGAGCGGGGGGCTGCGTACGCCGGCCGCCGCGGCGCCGGCACCGGAGGCGCCCGCCGTCCGGACGGCCACGCAGACGGTGGGGCTGCTCGGCTCCGTCCCCGCCCAGCAGCCGGCGCCTCCCGCGGCACCGGAGCAGACCGTCCGCGCCTCGAAGGAGGTGCTGGGCGAATTGGACGCCCTGGTCGGCCTCGACAGCGTGAAGCGCGAGGTGCGGGCGCTCACCGACATGATCGAGGTGGGCCGTCGCAGGCAGTCGGCGGGTCTGAAGGCCGCGTCCGTCCGCCGTCACCTGGTCTTCACCGGCTCCCCCGGCACGGGCAAGACGACCGTCGCCCGGCTCTACGGCGAGATCCTCGCCTCGCTCGGCGTCCTGGAGCGCGGCCACCTCGTCGAGGTGTCCCGCGTGGACCTGGTCGGCGAGCACATCGGTTCGACGGCGATCCGCACGCAGGAGGCCTTCGACCGGGCGCGCGGCGGTGTGCTGTTCATCGACGAGGCGTACGCGCTCTCCCCCGAGGACTCGGGGCGCGACTTCGGCCGTGAGGCCATCGACACGCTCGTGAAGCTGATGGAGGACCACCGCGAGGCGGTCGTGGTGATCGTCGCCGGTTACACCGAGGAGATGCGGCGCTTCCTCACCGTCAACCCCGGTGTCGCCTCCCGCTTCTCCCGCACCATCACCTTCGGGGACTACGCGCCCGAGGAGCTGCTCCGCATCGTGGAGCAGCAGGCGGAGGAGCACGAGTACCGGCTGGGCACGGGCGCCGCGGAAGCGCTCCTGAAGTACTTCACGGCCCTGCCGAAGGGTCCCGCGTTCGGCAACGGCCGCACCGCGCGGCAGACCTTCGAGGCGATGGTGGAGCGGCACGCGGGCCGCGTCGCCCAGCTGCCCGACCCGAGCACCGACCAGCTCACCCTGCTGTATCCGGAGGATCTGCCGGAGCTGCTGTGACCGCTTCCCCGGCCGCGGGCCGCGGCGGCGGCACCGCCGCCTTCAGGCGCGCGAGGAGCCGTGCGCGCTCCTCGGCGAAGGCGGGATCGCTCTGGTAGCCGCCGTGGCCGAGGATCGGGGCCGGGAGCGGGTGGGCCTCCGTGCGTCCGTAGGCCAGGGGGTCCTTGAGGGCCGGGCGGTCGACCTGGGGGCCGCAGTCGCCGCGCAGGCCGATGGGGCCGCCGATCGGGTCGGTGGCGCGGTGCAGGTTGCGCCAGCAGTCGACCTCGCGGTGCAGGGAGGACAGGGCCGCGGGGCCGAAGTGGGCGGGGAACCAGCGGCCGTAGAGGCGCTCCAGGGGTGAGCCGTAGGTCAGCAGGGCGACGCGCTTGCGCACGGAGGGGCGCAGCTGCCAGGCGGCCGCCGCGGCGAGGACGCTGCCCTGCGAGTGCCCGGAGATGACGAGTCGGCCGCCCGTGGCGTCGGTCGCACGCGTCCAGGCCGCCATGCGCCAGGTCAGGTCGGGGACCGCGCGCTCGGCGTAGCAGGGCGGGGCGAAGGGGTGGGCGGCCCGGGGCCAGAAGGTGCCGACGTCCCAGAGGATGCCGATGGTGCGGCGGGCGGACGGGTCCTTGTAGGCGCGGCGGCCCCAGGTGACGAACAGTATGAAGCCGAGGCCGATCAGCCAGGACCCGAGGGCCTGCGAGGTCTCCGCCGCGCCCTCCACGACGTCGGGCGTCCCCCGGGCGGCCCTGGCGGGCACTTCTCCGGTGCCCCAGGCGCCGATGAGGGCGCCCGCGCCGAGCAGCAGGGTCACGGCGGAGATGGTGCCGACGATGCGGGGCGCGCGGTCGGTAAGGGAGGCGTGGGCGCGTGTCGCGGCGATGCGGCGGGTGCGCTCGGGGTCCCGGGGCTCGCCGGGGTAGTCGAGCGGCACCCGTGCCCGCTCGCGGCGCTTGATGCGGACGGTGCGCGCGCCGAGCCAGGCGCAGAGCAGCGCGACGACGACGAGCAGCGGCGGGATCACGGACGCCTGCCAGGTGAGCAGGACGGGCGGTCCCGCTATCGAACCGTGGGTGCCGTCGAGCCAGTCGGCCACGCGCTGGGCGCCGCCGCCGGACATCACCCCGCCGAGCGCGCAGGAGAGCATGGCGACCGCGGGTCCCGCGAGGCCGCGGACGGCGGTGCGGGGGGCTGGCGACGAGCGGTACAGGGCGTGCGCGACCGCCGCGAGGCCGATGACGAGGAGCCCCTGGACGAGCGCGATCCCGCCGAAGGTGGCGTCGCCCGGCAGCCTGCCCGCGGACTCCCAGCCGGGGCGTGAGGCACCCGCGTAGAGCAGGGTGAGGAGGAGCACGGCGAGCGCGGCCTGCGGGAGCCGCCGGACCAGGGCCTTGTCGAGTTCGCGGTCGAGCCGGTTCTCGCTGCGGCCCCTGCGGCACACCACCCACACGACGACGACGCCGCCCGCGGCGAGCGCGGCTTCGAGGACCCAGCCGAGGGCGTCGAGCAGGGCGGGGCCGCCGGAGCGGCGGTCGTACCGTGCGGCCGCCGCGCCGACGGCGGCGGCCACCGTGAGCAGCCCGGCGGCGGTGTGCGCGGCGCGGAGGCGGGCGACGAGGCGGCGGCCGTACCAGAAGCCGGGCCTGGAGAGCGCGGAGCGGTGCGTCTCCTCCTCGGGGTCGGTCTCGTGGGGCAGCGGCTGCTGGGACTCGTACGCGCTCCAGGTGCGGTGGGAGAGGTACCAGAGCAGGCCCGTGAGCGCGGCGGGTGCCAGGGCGGCGAGGCCGAGCCTGCGGCCGGGCTGCGACCACCAGCCGCCGTGCCCCGCCCCGTCCGTCGCGAGGAAGCCGAGCCAGGCGCGGTCGGCGGAGCACGCGGGGGTGCCCGCGCACTGCCAGGCGATGAGGTCGAGGGCGACCTCGCAGGCGGCGGCGGTCAGGAGCACGGTGAGGGTGAGGCCGATGAGCCGCACCAGGAGGCCGTAGGCGCGCACGAGCCGCCGGCGGCGGCGTGAGGTGGGCCGCATCCAGTGGGCGAGGTTGACCACCATGAAGGGCAGGAGCAGGAGCCACAGGGCGCGGGAGCCGTTGCCGGAGGTGAGGTTGCACCACACGTACGCCTCGGGCACCGGTTTGCCGCGGTAGTCGTCGGGGCGCCGCTCGGCGTCGGCGTCCTCGGCGCGCCGGAAGACGGCCGCCGTGTCGTCGCCGGAGATCCGCACGGTCCGCGGATCGCCGAGCATGTCCTCCGGTGTGGTGCCGCCGACCCCGTGCACCAGGAGTTCCAGGGCGGTCTCGTCCTTCGTCGCACGTGCCACTGTTCCGCGTCCCCCGAGAAGTGCGTGCCGAGGGGGCAAGGATCTCGGCTCAGGGGCCGGTGCGCACCCTCCGTCACTGAATCTCCCCCGAACGGGCGGTGGGGAACCACGTGGCCCGGCTGTCTCAGGGGCGTGCGAGGATGAGGCGCAGCGCGCCGCGGGGGCGCGGCGGGTGCGACGATGCAGAAGGGCCGGGGCCTGGCGTGAGTGAGAACCAGAACCTCCTCGCCGAGCAGCGCCGCGCCCTGATCCTCGACGAGGTGCGCCGCAGGGGCGGTGTCCGCGTCAATGAACTGACCCGCAAGCTCGGCGTCTCCGACATGACGGTCCGCCGCGATCTGGACGCGCTGTCCCGGCAGGGCGTCCTGGAGAAGGTCCACGGCGGCGCGGTGCCGGTGGTCGAGGCGAGCACGCACGAGCCGGGGTTCGAGGCGAAGTCGGGTCTGGAGCTGAGCGCGAAGGAGGACATCGCGCGGACGGCGGCGTCCCTGGTGGCGCCCGGTTCGGCGATCGCGCTGTCCGGCGGCACGACGACGTACGCGCTGGCGCACCACCTCCTCGACGTGCCCGATCTGACCGTGGTGACCAACTCGGTGCGGGTCGCGGACGTCTTCCACTCCGCGCAGCGCAGCTCGGGGCAGCGGCAGGGCGCGGCGACGGTGGTGCTGACCGGCGGGGTGCGCACGCCATCGGACTCGTTGGTCGGTCCGGTCGCCGACCAGGCGATCGGGGCGCTCCACTTCGACGTGCTCTTCCTCGGTGTGCACGGCATATCGGCGGAGGCCGGTCTCTCGACGCCGAACCTGGCGGAGGCGGAGACCAACCGGCGCCTCGTGCAGTCGGCGCGGCGCGTGATCGTGGTCGCGGACCACACCAAGTGGGGGACGGTGGGGCTCAGTTCGTTCGCCGCGCTCTCGCAGGTCGACACGTTGGTGACGGACGCGGGGCTGTCGGCGGAGGCGCGCGCGGAGGTCTCCGAGCAGCTGCGCGGGCTCGTGGTGGCGGGTGAGCCGGAGGCGGCGGAGGAGCCCGCGGACAACTGAAGGGCCGTCAGCTATGGTGACCGTGCCCGGTCAACCGCCCGATCCGCTGGGGGCAGCGTTCGATGGCACGCCGACTGAAGCCCGTGACGCTCGACTTCGCCGACTCCGCACCGCTGCGCCTGGTCTTCACGCGCGCGATGGACGCGGCGCCGGAGGCGGTCTACCGCGCGCTCGCCGAGGAGACCGCCGACTGGCCGAGGTGGTTCGCCGCGGTCACCGCGTGCCGCCCCGTCGCCGGCGGCGAGGGCCGGGAGGTGCGGCTCAGGGGCGGCACCCGCTTCAGGGAGACGGTCCTCGCGGCCGAGGCCCCGCACCGCTACGCCTACCGTATCGACGAGACGAACGCGCCGGGCCCCCGTGCCCTCCTGGAGGAGTGGCGGCTCAGCCCCGCCGGGACCGGCACGCTCGTGCGGTGGACCGTCGCGGCGGACGGCCCCGCCCCGCTCCGCCTCCTGCTGAGGGCCGGCCGCGGCGGTCTCGGCCGCGCCTTCCGCGGCGCCGTGACACGCCTCGACCGGCGGCTCACCTCAGGGGGGCGGGCCCCCGGCTAGGAAGGGGCTACCGCCACTCCCCCGTGGCCAGCAGCGTCTCGATCGCCGCCGCGTACGGAGCGATGTCCAGGCCCTGTCCGGCCAGCCAGGCGTCGGAGTAGTACTTGTCGAGATAGCGGTCGCCCGGGTCGCAGATCAGTGTCACCACACTGCCCTGGCGGCCCGCGGCGACCATCTCGGCGACGATCTTCAGGGCGCTCCACAGGCCGGTGCCCGTCGAGCCGCCCGCCTTGCGGCCGATGGCGCCCTCAAGGGCGCGCACCGCGGCGACGGACGCCGCGTCCGGCACCTTCATCATGCGGTCGATCGCGCCGGGCACGAAGCTGGGCTCCATGCGGGGCCGTCCGATGCCCTCGATGCGGGAGCCGCAGTCGCTCGTCGCGTCCGGGTCGTTCTTCGTCCAGCCGTCGAAGAAGCAGGAGTTCTCCGGGTCGGCGACGCAGATGCGGGTGTCGTGCTGCATGTAGTGGACGTAGCGCGCCAGGGTCGCCGATGTGCCGCCGGTGCCCGCCGTGGCGACGATCCAGGCGGGCTCGGGGAAGCGTTCGAGGCGGAGCTGCTGGTAGATCGATTCGGCGATGTTGTTGTTGCCGCGCCAGTCGGTGGCCCGTTCCGCGTAGGTGAACTGGTCCATGTAGTGGCCGCCGGTCTCGACGGCGAGGGCCGCGGACTCGGCGTACATCGTGCGCGGGTCGTCGACGAAGTGGCACCGGCCGCCGTGGAACTCGATCAGACGGCACTTCTCGGCGCTGGTCGTGCGCGGCATCACCGCGATGAAGGGCACCCCGATGAGCTTCGCGAAGTACGCCTCGGAGACGGCCGTCGAGCCGCTGGACGCCTCGATGACCGGGCGGCCGGGCCTGATCCAGCCGTTGCAGAGGCCGTAGAGGAAGAGGGAGCGCGCCAGGCGGTGCTTGAGGCTGCCGGTCGGGTGCGTGGACTCGTCCTTGAGGTACAGGTCGATGCCCCACCGCTCGGGCAGCGGGAAGCGCAGCAGGTGGGTGTCGGCCGAGCGGTTGGCGTCGGCCTGGACCTTGCGGACGGCTTCTTTCAGCCAGTCGCGGTACTCCGCGTCGCTGTGGTCGACGTCGAGCGTCGGCATCGGCCCGTCGGCTCGAAATGGCTGTGGGGTGTCCACCGCGGGGCTCCTTCGCGTCGTGCCGGACGCGATTCGACGCGGCCGTACCCCTCGATCTTAAACACCCCTCGCACCCTTCTCACCTGCATAAACACACCTTTGAGCACCTCAAAGGCACTGCTGGCGCAGCCGCGGGCAGCGGGCCCGGCGGGCGGCCGGGGCGCCGTGTCGACGGCATTTCCCGACGTCTCCAATGGGCACTGGTGCTCGACGCCCACGACAGGCAGACTGCACGTCACGGGACGTGGTCCCGTACGGAGCAGGGGACCACGTCCCGCGACGGAGCGATGTCACCGGAGCGCACGAGGAGGCTGAAGTCATGGCGGAGCCGGAGTTCACGGCGACGGGTGTGCGGATCGGTCGGCGTCTGCGCTCCCTCACCCGCGCCGGGCAGGTCCGGATCGCCGACGGCAGGCTCGAACTCCTCACCAGTTACGGCACGGAGATCGACAGTGCGCCCGTGCAGGCCGTGCGCGCGGGCAAACCCTGGTTCGCCCCGGAGGACCGCGCCCTGGCCGAGGTGAACGGCACGCGCTACCGGCTCACCCTCGGCGAGCGCGAACCGGCTCCCGGTCAGGCCGGACCTCCCACCGTGCGCAGGTTCATCGAGGCGGTGCGCGGGGCCGCGGGACGCCGCGCCCGCGGCTGAACGGGTCGTCACCGGGCCGAACGGGTCCTTCTGTCGCACGCGAGTTGCACGCCCGTTCCCCCTGGGTCACTCTGGTCTCACATCACTCTGGGTTTACCGGCGATGACGCTGCGAACCAGCCCGCCGCCGGCACGCAGTAGGCGGCAGACCAAGCGGCCACCTGCTGGATCCGAACGACGCCTTCTTCCGGACCTCAATTCGGGGAGTCGCAGCCGTGATCAGCAAACCAAGCAGGCATTGCACGGTGGAGCTTCAGGCACTGCCGTCGCGGATCCGCCAGGTCCGCAGAATCATCTCCGCGCAACTGCGGTACTGGCGTCTCGACCCCTTGATAGACCAGGCCGCACTCGGCGTCACCGAGCTGCTGACCAACGTCCATCGGCACGCCGAACCGGACAAGGGGTGCACCGTGGAGATCGAGCTGCTCCTGGAGCGGCTCACCGTCTCCGTCCACGACCACGATCCCCGGCTGCCCGTGATCCACGAGGCGGAGCCGACGGCGACGTGCGGCCGCGGCCTCGCGCTGGTCGCGGCGTTGAGCGAGAGCTGGGGCGTGCGCCCCGAGGGGAACGCGGGAAAGGTCGTGTGGTTCACTCTCCCCGCCCCCGAGCCCTCGGTCACCGTCCCCTGGCGTCCCGTGTTCGGGATGACCGGAAAGACTCCCGCCCGGTCGGCCGTTGCCGGCTGACCGGGCGGTGACCGTTCCCCGCTCGTGTCCCGCACCGTGCGTTCGCCGTCGCGCGTACGCCGGTGGGGTCACTCGGTGGCGATGGCGCGCAGCACGTCGAGGCGCGCCGCGCGCCGCGCCGGGCGCAGCCCCGCCAGGGCTCCCGCGGCCAGGCCCACCGCCGCGACCACCGCGAGCCGCGCCGGCGGCAGGGCGAACGCGAAGGTGCTGTCGGTGGCCCCGTCGGAGGCCTTGACGAGCACCCGGCCCAGGAAGCCGCCGAGCGCGAGCCCGCCCGCCGTGCCGAAGGCGGCCACGAGCACCGACTCCCAGCGGGCCATGGCCCGCAGTTGTGCCCTGGTCTGTCCGACGGCACGCAACAGGCCCAGCTCGCGGGTGCGTTCGTGGATCGCGAGGGTCAGGGTGTTGGCGATGCCGAGCAGTGCGATGAGCACGGCGAGGGCGAGCAGCGCGTAGACGAGGGTGAGCATCATGTCGATGCCGCCCGCGGAAGACCGCGCGTACTCCTCGCGGGTCCGCACGTCCGGGTCGCCGTACTTCCCGGCGGTCTCCTCGACCGCCGCCTTGCCCTCGGCCGCGCCGACGCCGTCCGCGAAGGTGACGGAGACGAGGCTGTCGGCGTCCCGCGACCGGTGCGGCGCCCAGGCCGCGCGGGTGAACGTACCGGCGAAGCGGCGCCTGTGGCCGCGCAGCGAGGACAGGCTGATGCGGGTCGAGGCACCGAGTGGGCTCATGGCCGTGCTCCTCGTACGGGATGGGCGTCCGTGGGGTGGGCGCTCGTGTGGCCGGTGTCGAAGACCTTGATCCTGTCGAGGACGCGGTCGGCCGTCGGGTCCGCCATCCGGTCCACGAGGCGGCCGTCGGCGAGGAAGACCACCTCGTCGGCGTGGGCGGCGGCGACCGGGTCGTGGGTGACCATGACGACGGTGCGGCCCATCCGGCGCACCGCCCCGCCGAGCAGGTTCAGGACTTCTTCGCCGGAGCGCGAGTCGAGGTTGCCGGTCGGCTCGTCGGCGAAGACGACGTCGGGCCTGCCGGCCAACGCGCGTGCCACGGCGACGCGTTGCTGCTGCCCGCCGGAGAGTTCGGAGGGCCGGTGGCCGAGCCGGTCGCGCAGCCCGACGACGTCGATCAGGGAGTCGGTCCACTCGCGGTCGCCGCGGGTGCCCGCGAGGTCCATGGGCAGCGTGATGTTCTCGGCGACGGTCAGCGTCGGCACCAGGTTGAAGGCCTGGAAGACGAAGCCCACGCGGTCGCGGCGCAGCAGCGTGAGCCGCCGGTCGTCCAGTGTCCCGAGCTCCGTGTCCCCGATGAAGGCGGCGCCGGAGGTGAGCGTGTCGAGGCCCGCGGCACAGTGCAGGAGGGTGGACTTGCCCGAGCCGGAGGGACCCATGATCGCGGTGAACCGGCCGGCGGGGAAGCCGACGCTCACCTCGTCGAGGGCCCTGACGGAGGTGTCGCCACCGCCGTAAACCTTCACGGCTCCGGCGACCCGGGCGGCGTCCGGGGGCCGTACGGTCGCGGCGCTCACGCGGCACCGCCCTCGGCCGTGCGGCCGGACTCCTCGCCGAGGACGGTGAGGGGCGATTCTGCCCCGGTTCCGCGTCCGGGGTCCGCGGCCCGGAGAGTTCCGCGCCCGCCGCGCCGTCCGGCGCGGCGCGGGAGGGCGGCGGCGCCGATGACGACGGCCGCCCGGACCAGCGGGAAGAACAGCATCTACGGGGCGGGCCCGCCGTCCCGGTGCGCCAGGGTCTGCATGGGGAGTCAGCTCCTCGGTAGGGATCTCGCACGACACGTCGAGACTCGCCCCGCGCGGCCTGCCGGGTCGTCGTACGGGCAGCGGCACCGCGCGTACCGCCGGGGAAGTACGCGGGGGCGGTCCTGCTGCTCCCGCGACACCATGGATTCTGTACCTACTAGTATGTACAGTGTCCGCATGAGCACTCCGGAGCGTCTGATCGAGTCCACCCGCGAACTGCTGTGGGAGCGCGGTTACGTGGGCACCAGCCCCAAGGCGATCCAGCAGCACGCGGGCGCCGGGCAGGGCAGCATGTACCACCACTTCGCCGGCAAGCACGACCTGGCACTCGCCGCGATCCGGCGCACCGCCGAGGAGCTGCGCCGCACGGTCGATGACGTGCTGGGCGGCGAAGGTCCGGCGTACGGGCGCATCGAGGCGTACCTGCTGCGCGAGCGCGACGTACTGCGGGGCTGCCCCGTCGGGCGGCTCACGATGGACCCGGACGTCATCGCCGACGAGACCCTGCGCGCACCCGTGACCGAGACGCTCGACTGGCTGCGCGACCGGCTCGCCGGGATCGTGCGGGAGGGGTGCGAGCGGGGCGAGTTCACGGCGCCGCTCGATCCGCACACGACCGCGTCACTGATCGTGGCGACGGTCCAGGGCGGCTATGTCCTGGCGCGCGCCTCCGGCTCGCCGGCCGCCTTCGAGGCGGGCGTACGCGGTCTGCTCGCCCTTCTCGCGTCGGCCAGGGCCGACGACACCACCACCCAGTGAGGACTTCCGCGTTGCACATCACCCGAAGCCGGCCCGCGAGCGTGCGGGGCCCCGCCGAGCAGTTCACCGGCACCGTCTGGCTCGACGAGATCGCCGCACCCGCGCCGCCGTCGCGGCTGCGCGTCTTCAGCGTCCACTTCGCGCCCGGCGCCCGCACGGCCTGGCACACCCACCCGCACGGCCAGGTCCTGCACGTCACCGAGGGCGAGGGCCGCGTCCAGCGGGCGGGCGGTCCCGTCGAGCCCATCCGGGCGGGCGACACCGTCTGGATCGGGCCCGGCGAGAGCCACTGGCACGGCGCGGGACCGCACACCTTCATGACCCACCTGGCCGCGGTCGAGGCGGCGCCGGACGGGACGGTCGCCGACTGGGGCGCCCTGGTCGACGACATCGCCGCCGCCGGGTGAGCCGGCGACCGACGGAGTACACGATGCATGCCATGCAGTACGACATCACCCTGCCCGCCGACTACGACATGGAGGTCATCCGGCGCCGCGTCGCGACGAAGGGCCATCTGCTCGACGCGTTCCCCGGGCTCGGCTTCAAGGCGTACCTGATGCGCGAACGCGGCAGGGACGGCTCGCCCGTCAACCAGTACGCGCCGTTCTACCTCTGGAACACCACTTACGGCATGAACTCCTTCCTCTGCGGCCCCGGCTTCCAGGGCCTCGCCGACGACTTCGGGCGGCCCGTGGTGCGGCACTGGACGGCCCTCGCGTACGAGGAGTCACCCGGCGCGGTGACCGGCGCGGCCCTGCCGAAGGCGGCGCTGCGCCGCCGCACACCGGTCCCCGCGGCGACGCCGCTGCCGGTGCTGGCGGAGGAACTGGCCCGCGAGGCCGAGCGGTTGACGCGCGAGGAGGGCGCGGTGTGCGCCCTCGCCGCCGTCGACCCGCGGAGCTGGGAGGCGGTGCGCTTCTCCCTCTGGGACCACGAGGCGCCGCGCGGTGCCGGGGACGTCTTCGAGGTGCTGCACGTCTCGGCCCCGGAGCGGGAAAAGCTGCCGAGGGGTCGGCAGTGGTGACGCCGCCCGGCCGGGCCGCCGCCGAGTCGGCCACGGTCCGTACCGTCCTCGGCGACGTCCCGCCGGCGGCTCTCGGCGTCTGCGACGCCCACGACCACCTCTTCCTGCGCAGCCCGCTCCTGCCGGGACAGGAGCTGGACTCGCCCGTGTCGGCCGCCGGTGAACTGGCGGCGTTCCACGCGGCCGGCGGCCGGAGCGTCGTCCAGTGGACGCCGCACGGCATGGGGCGGCGGGCGGAGCGGCTGCCCGAACTGGCCCGGACGGCCGGGGTGCACGTGGTGGCCGCGACGGGTCTGCACCAGGCCGTCCACTACTCCCCCGAGACGCTGGACCGGCTGCGGGCGCACGGGCTCGCGGAGCTCTTCGTCCGCGAACTGGCCGACGGCATCGGGGAGTCGGGCGTTCGGGCGGGGCTGATCAAGGTCGCGGGCGGCTACCACGGACTCGACGCCCACGCCCGCTGGACCATGACGGCGGCGGCCGATGCGCACCACGCCACGGGCGCCCCGATCGCCGTGCACCTGGAACTGGGCACGGCCCCGCTCGACGTACTCGACCTGCTCTGCGCCGACTCGGGGGTGCCGCCGCACAAGGTGATCTTGGGTCACCTCAACCGCCACCCCGACCTCACCGTCCACCGCCAGGCCGCCGAAGCGGGCGCCTACCTGGCCTTCGACGGCCCCTCCCGCGCCCACCACGCCACGGACTGGCGCATGCCGGACGCGGTGGCGGCCCTGGTCGACGCGGGCTTCGGCGACCGCCTCCTCCTCGGCGGCGACACGACGACGGCGGGGGCCCGGTCGGTCCACGGCGGCCCCGGCATGCCGCATCTGCTGCGCCGGGTGGGCCCCCGGCTCCGGCTCGCGGTGGGCGAGGAGCCGGTACGGCAGATCCTCGCGGTGAATCCGGGGCGGGCCTTCGGGGTGGAGTGGCGGACGGCCAGAACGGACTGACCGGCTGCGGCACATGTGCCGGTGGCGCGGGGCTGTGGGACACCGGCATCACCGGCTCCTCCACGGGGGCCGTGCCGCTGCTCCTCGTCGTGTACGGGGCGGCCACCGTCGTCGGCGACACGGTTGTCGGCGACACGGGCGTGGGCGGTTCGCCGACCGCCGTACGGTGCCGATGCCGGTGCCGGTGCCGGTGCCGGTGCCGCCGTACGGTGCCGGTGCCGCTGAGGGGGCTCGGGCCGAACCTGGGCACCGGTCGTGCCGCGCCGCCGGGCCGGGGGCGGCCCCCACGCCGCCGGGCGGAGGACCGTGCCGGACCTCGCGGGCACCGCCCGACGGCCGGCGTGCGGACGGGGCCGCGCTAGCCGAGCGCGCCGAGGGGGTCGTCGAGCACCGGCTGCCAGGCCAGCTCCGCGGCCCCCACCAGGCTGTTGTGGTCCAGCGTGCAGGCCAGGATCGGTACGCCGCCGCTGCGTCCCCACAGGCTCCGGTCGGCGACGACGGCACGCAGCCGCTCGGGGTCCGCCTCCAGGAGGGCGCGGTGCAGGCCCCCCAGGATGATCCGGTCCGGGTTGAGGATGTTGACCAGGCCCGCGAGCCCGAGGCCGAGCCGGTCGATCAGCGCCTCGGCCGCCGCGCGCACGGAGGGATCGCCGTACGCGTCGCGCAGCAGTTCACGCGCCTGCACGAGCAGCCCCTCGGGCCCTGGCTCGCGGCCCGCCTCCGTCAGGAAGGCCAGCGGGTCGGTCTCGACGTCCAGACAGCCGCGGCTGCCGCAGTGGCAGGGCCGCCCCTCGGGATTCACCGTGAGGTGGCCGACCTCCAGGGCGAGGCCCGAACTGCCGGTGTGGAGGCGCCCGTCGAGGACGAGCGCACCGCCGACACCGCGGTGCCCGGTCGCCACACAGAGCAGGTCCCGCGCGCCGCGGCCCGCGCCGTGGCGGTGCTCGGCGAGCGCGGCGAGGTTGACGTCGTTGGCGGCGAAGGCGGGGCCCTCGATCTTCGCCTCGCGGACGCAGTCGGTGAAGATCTGCCGGACCGGGGCGCCCGCGGGCCACGCGAGGTGCAGCGGGTTCAGCGCGGTGCCCTCCGGCTCCGCGACGGCGGACGGCGCGGCGAGGCCCGCCCCCACGCAGCGCCTGCCGGTCTCCCTGAGCAGCCGCGCGCCCGCCTCGACGACCGAGCCGAGGACCTGGGCGGGGTCGGCGTCGACGGTCTCGCAGCCGGGGGCGGTCGCGACGATGCGCCCGCCGAGGCCGACCAGCGCGGCCCGGAAGCCGTCCGCGTGCACCTGGGCGGCGAGCACCACGGGCCCGTCCTCCGCGACGGAGAGCCGGTGCGAGGGCCTGCCCTGCGACCCCGCCGCGGCGCTCGGCCTCGCGTCGATCCTGATCAGTCCGAGTGCTTCCAGCTCGGCGGCCACGGCACCCGCGGTGGCGCGCGTGACGCCGAGCTCCGCGGTGAGCACGGCACGGGTCGGGGCGCGCCCGGTGTGCACCAGTTCGAGCGCGGGTCCCAGCGCGCCGCGGCCCCGCTCCAGGCGGGTGCGGGTGGTCACTTCCCCCTCGGCACGGGGGTCAGCCTTGCCGTTCATGAAGGGGAGTGTCCCATGCTCCGTACACGGCCCGGCCGTTCGTACGTCATCAGCCCGTTCCTTCCGGGAACCGTCTCGGTTAATCACGGACGCCCCGCACGGCCGTCACCCGCGCGCCCCGGCCAACCACTCACACGCCTTGATCCGCCGCCCGTGCGCACTCTACCCTCACTTTGTGCCGCTACTAAACAAACTCGGGACCGCAGCGTCGCGGCCCACCGCCCCCGACCTCCGCCGGCTGCGGATCGTGCTCACCGTCTTCTTCGCGCTCGACGGCTTCGTCTTCGCCGGGTGGGTCGTCCGCATCCCCGCCATCAAGGAACAGACGGGCGCGTCGACCGGCACGCTCGGACTCGCGCTGCTCGGCGTCTCGGCCGGAGCGGTGATCACGATGATGCTGACCGGACGGCTCTGCCGCCGCTTCGGCAGCCACCGGGTCACCGTGGTCTGCGGCGTGCTCCTCTCGCTGAGCGTCGCCCTGCCGCCGCTGACCCACTCCGCGGCGGCCCTGGCCGCGGTGCTCCTGGTCTTCGGCGCCGCGTACGGCGGCATCAACGTCGCCTTCAACAGCGCCGCCGTCGACCTCGTGGCCGCGCTGCGCCGGCCGGTCATGCCCACCTTCCACGCGGCGTTCAGCCTCGGCGGCATGATCGGGGCGGGCGTCGGCGGGCTGCTCGCGGGCTCCCTCTCCCCCACCCGCCACCTCCTCGGCCTCACCGTGATCGGCCTGGCCGTCACCGCCGTCGCGGGGCGCGCGCTGCTGCGGATCGAGCCCCCCGCGCCGCCGGGCGACGCCCGCCCCGGGGCGAGCGTCCCGCGCCGCCCGGAGCCCCGTACCCGCGGCGTCGTCCTCGTCTTCGGCCTCATCGCCCTGTGCACCGCGTACGGAGAGGGGGCGCTCGCCGACTGGGGCGCGCTCCACCTCGAAGAGGACCTGGCCGCCCACCCCGGGGTGGCCGCCGCGGGCTACTCCTGCTTCGCCCTGGCCATGACGGTGGGCCGGCTCAGCGGAACGGTCCTGCTCGAACGGCTCGGCCAGACCCGCGTCCTCGTGGCGGGCGGCGCCACGGCCGCCGCCGGCATGCTGCTCGGCGCGCTCGCCCCCGCCGTGTGGCTCGCCCTCATCGGCTTCGCGGTCACGGGGATCGGGCTCGCCAACCTCTTCCCCGTGGCCGTCGAACGGGCCGGTGCGCTGGCCGGGCCGAGCGGCGTGGCCACCGCGTCCACACTCGGATACGGCGGCATGCTGCTCGGCCCGCCCGCCATCGGATTCCTGGCGGACTGGTCCACCCTGCCGGCGGCGCTCACCAGCGTGGCGGTCCTGGCGGCGCTCGCCGCCGCGATCGGCTACGGCACCCGCCGCACCGTCAGCCGAACTGGCCGGGCCGGTAGTCGCCGGCCGGCTGCTGGATGATGACGTTCATCCGGTTGAAGGCGTTGATGACGGCGATGACGGACACCAGCGCCGCGAGCTGGTCCGCGTCGTAGTGCTTGGCGGCCTCGGCCCAGGCCTCGTCGGTCACGCCCCCCGAGTCGCTGATGCGGGTGCCCTGCTCGGTCAGCTCCAGGGCGGCCCGCTCGGCCTCGCTGAAGACCTTCGCCTCGCGCCAGGTCGCGACGAGGTTGATCCGGACCTGGCTCTCGCCCGCCTCCGCGGCCTCCTTGGTGTGCATGTCGAGGCAGAAGCCGCAGCCGTTGATCTGGCTGGCGCGCATCCGCATCAGCTCCTGTGTCGCGAGCGGCAGGGGCGAGTCCAGGAGGGACCTGCCGGCGGCGACGAGGTGCTTCAGGTAGTTCACCGCGACCGGGTTGTCGAAGTAGTCCATACGGGGTTCCACGTGGTTCTCCCTCGGTGTGTCCGCTGGTACACCTCACCGACGATGCGGCCCGGCGGAATGTGAGGCCGCCGCCGGCGCGGACCCCGCGCACGGCCCGCACCCGGCGCCGGTCTCACATTCCGGGGCGCTGTCCCGTCGTAGGGATACAGGCAGCAGCGACCGAGGGAGCCGGCCCAGCCATGACCACGCGATCCACTTCGCCCAAGCCCGCGCCCGCCCGGAGCGAGCGCGGCCGGGCCGCCCACGGCCGGCCCGGTGCCGACGGCCCCCTCGACGCGGACCTCGCCGCGATCATGGGCGAGCGGCGGCAGCTGCTCGGCCTCTCCTACCGGCTGCTCGGCTCACTGGCGGACGCGGAGGACGTCGTGCAGGAGACGTACGCCCGCTGGTACGCGATGTCCCGGCAGCGGCAGGAGGCCATCGACAACCCGGGCGCCTGGCTGACGAGGGTCTCCGGGCGCATCTGCCTCGACCTGCTGGGTTCGGCGCGGGCCAGGCGGGAGAGTTACGTGGGCGAGTGGATACCCGAGCCGCTGCCCGGCCGTACGGAGTGGGTCGGCGGCAGGACCGGCGGTGCGGACGCCGACCCGGCCGACCGGGTCACCCTCGACGAGTCGATCACCATGGCGTTCCTCGTCGTGCTGGAGTCGATGACCCCGGCCGAGCGCGTCGCGTTCGTCCTGCACGACGTCTTCAGCTACCCCTTCGCCGAAGTAGCCGGGATCGTCGGCCGGTCACCGGCGGCCTGCCGCAAACTGGCCTCGTCCGCCCGCCGCCGCGTCCGGGAGTCGCGGCGCCCCGCGACCCCGGCGACCCAACAGGCCGACCTCGTGCGGAGTTTCCGGGTGGCCTGGGAGGCCAAGGACGTCGACGCCCTCATCGGCCTCCTCGACCCCGACGCCACGGCGACCGGTGACGGCGGCGGCCTCGTCAACGCGGCCCTGCGCCCGGTCGCGGGCGGCGAGCGGATCGCGCACGGCCTGATCGACGTCATCGGCCGGTCGGAGTCGCCCGTGACGCTCCTGGAACGCACGGTCAACGGCCGGCCCGGCCTGGTGGCGCGGCAGGACGGAGCCACCAGCGCGGTGTTCGCCTTCGGGGTGGCGGGCGGCCGGATCACCCATATCTGGGCCGTACGGAACCCGGAGAAGCTGCGGCCCTGGAGGGCGGCGTGAAGGCACGGTCCGTCGGCCGTGACACGCCGGGTCCGGTCGCGAGCACTGAGCCCGAAGGGCCGCCGGCCATCACGGACCGCGTCAGGCCGTCGCGGCGCCGGGGGTGAGCATGCGCTTCAGGACGGCCCGCTGCAGCGGGCGCACCTCGCGGTGGAGGGCGCGCCCCTTGCCGGTGAGGGAGACCCGTACGCCCCTGCGGTCCTCGCTGCACATGCCGCGCTCCACCAGGCCGTCCTTCTCCAGGCGCCCGATGAGGCGGGAGAGGGCGCTCTGGCTCAGGTGCACCTGCGCGGCGATCTCCTGCACGCGGAACGTGCAGCCGCCGTCGTCCGACGAGCCCTCCGCCAGCACGTCGAGCACCTCGAAGTCGCTCGCGCCGAGGCCGTGCGGATGCAGCTCGCGGTCGAGTTCGCACAGGGTGCGCGCGTGCACCGCGAGGATGTCGCGCCACTGGTCCACGAGCCCCTGCTCGGCCGTTTTCGCCGCCATGACATCGCACGTTAGCAGAGGAGACGCCGTTCCTTGCACCGTAATCATATGCACATGCAATACATGCAGGCACATAGAGATGCGGGTCCATGCGTGGAGGGCAGCCGCCGTCGTGCTGCTCCCGTCACGGCTCAGCCCAGCCAGCCCGGCCGGACGAGCCCCGACTCGTAGGCCATGACGACGAGCTGGGCGCGGTCGCGGGCGCCCAGTTTCACCATGGTGCGGCTCACATGGGTCTTGGCGGTGAGCGGGCTGACCACCAGCCGGCGGGCGATCTCCTCGTTGGAGAGGCCGATGCCGACCAGTGCCATCACCTCGCGCTCCCGCTCGGTGAGCCCGGCGAGGGAGTCGCCGGCGGCCGGTTCCTTGGAGCGGGCGGCGAACTCGGCGATCAGCCTGCGGGTCACGCCGGGCGAGAGCAGCGCGTCGCCGCCGACCACCGCCCGCACGGCGCGCAGCAGCTCGTCCGGTTCGGTGTCCTTGACCAGGAAGCCGGACGCCCCGGAGCGGAGTGCCTCGAAGACGTACTCGTCGAGTTCGAAGGTGGTGAGCATGACGACCTTCACGGCGTCGAGGTTGGGCTCTCCGGTGATCCGGCGGGTCGCTGCGAGGCCGTCGAGCGCCGGCATGCGGATGTCCATGAGGACCACATCGGGGCGCAGCTCGCCCACCGTCCGCACCGCTTCCTCGCCGTCCGCGGCCTCGCCCACCACCGCGATGTCGGGCTGGGCGTCGAGGAGCGCCTTGAACCCGGCCCTGACCAGGGACTGATCGTCGGCGAGCAGTACGCGGATCACTGGTCCTCCCCGGTGGCGGTACGGCCCTTCGCGTCCCGGCCCGAAGGCAGCGGCAGCACAGCGGTGACCCGGAAGCCGCCGAACGGGCGCGGGCCCGCCTCGATCGTGCCACCGAGGGCAGCGGCCCGCTCCCGCATCCCGGCGAGTCCATTGCCGCTGCCGCCCGCCTCGGCGCCGGTGGCGGGCCCGTCGTCGTCGATCCGCAGGGTGAGCGCGGACCCCGCGTGGCGCACCAGCACGCGCGCGTGACGGGAACCGGAGTGCCGTACGACGTTGGTCAGCGCCTCCTGGACGACACGGAACGCGGCCAGGTCCACGCCGGGCGGCAGCTTGGCCCGGGTGCCCTCGGTGGTGACGTCCACGGTCAGGCCCGCGCCGCCCGCCTGCTCGACGAGTTCCGGGAGCCGGTCGAGGCCGGGGGCCGGGGCGCGCGGCGCCTCACCCGGCGCGCGCAGCGTGTCGAGGACCTGCCGCACCTCCCCCAGCGCCTCCTTGCTCGCGGCCTTGATGGTGGTCAGGGCGGTGCGGGCCTGCTCGGGGTCGGAGTCGAGCAGGGCGAGGCCCACGCCGGCCTGGACGTTGATGACGGAGATGCTGTGCGCGAGGACGTCGTGCAGCTCGCGCGCCATGCGCAGCCGCTCCTCGTCCGCACGCCGCTCGGCGGCCCGCGCCCGCTCGGCACGTTCCTTGGCCCGCTGTTCACGGCGTACGCGGCCGAGTTCGGAGACGGCGACGATCGCGACGACCCAGACGGCGACCACGAGCTCCCCGCTCCAGGGGCGCGCCCCGTCGTCGCCGGGCGGCAGCCGGCGGTAGAGCCAGTGCGAGAGGAGCAGATGTCCGGCCCAGAGCCCGGCGACGGCTCCCCAGGCCGCACGCCGGTGCCCCGCGACGACCGCCGCGAAGCAGGCCACGGCGACGGCGACGAGCACGGGGCCGTACGGGAACCCGGCGCCGAGGTAGACCAGCGTGAGCCCGGTGGTGGCGGACACGACGGCGGCCGGGTGCCGGTGGCGGAACAGCAGTACGGCCGTGGCGAGGAGCAGCAGCACCCTGGCCAGGGGCGTGAGGGCCGTCCGGTCCTGCTGGCCGTGCGCGGCGAAGCCGGAGCCGATCTGGACGAACGCGGTGAGCGCCAGCGTCGTCGGCCAGGGCAGCCCGCGCGCGGTGCCGTCGCGCGGCCCGTGGTTCCACCGGGGCGGGCCCTGCCGCCATGGGCCGCCGCCCCGGGACGTGGGCGGACCACCGGGACCGCGTGCGCGCTGCTCGTCCATGGCGGTCACGCTAGACCGCGGGGCGCGCCGGCGGCGTCCGCCGGGCGAGGTGATCAGGCGTACTCCCGTCGGAGTAGCCCCCCTGATCGCGGGGGTACACGGGAGGTGTCGCGGGAGGTGTCACGGAAGGGGTGACACGCCTCGCGGTCCAGCGGTCCAGTGCGTTCAGCGCGTTCAGCGCGTTCAGCGGTCTAGCGATCCAGCGCGTTCAGCGCGCGCCCCGCGAGCGGATGCGTCCGTACCAGCTCGCCCAGCGTCGTCGAGCCGCGCGTGATCCGCGCGAAGGCGTTCCACGCGGGGCGGAAGCCGGTGAGTGCCGTGTGCAGGACGCCGGGGCGGCGCTCGAAGACCTTGAGCATGCGGCGCCCGACGCTCATCTCCACACCGAGCCCGGCCTTGATGGCGAAGGCGTAGTTCAGCGCCTGGCGGCGGGCGTCCACCGCGTCGTGCGCCTCGGCGATGCGGACCGCCCACTCGCCCGCGAGCCGGCCGGAGCGCAGCGCGAAGGAGATGCCCTCGCGGGTCCAGGGTTCGAGGAGTCCGGCCGCGTCGCCGCAGACCAGGACCCGGCCGCGGGAGAGCGGCGAGTCGTCGCTGCGGCAGCGGGTGAGGTGCCCGGAGGAGATGCTGGGCTCGAATCCGGCGAGGCCGAGCCGGGCGATGAAGTCCTCCAGATACCGCTTGGTGGCGGCGCCTTCGCCGCGCGCGGAGATCACGCCGACGGTGAGGGTGTCGCCCTTGGGGAACACCCAGCCGTAACTGCCCGGCATCGGGCCCCAGTCGATGAGCACGCGGCCCGCCCAGTCCTCCGCGACGGTCGCGGGCACCGGGATCTCCGCCTCAAGGCCGAGGTCGACCTGGTCCAGCTTGACGCCGACGTGGGCCCCTATGCGGCTCGCGCTGCCGTCGGCGCCGACCACGGCACGGGCCAGGATCGTCTCGCCGCCCTGCAGCACGACGGCCGCGGTGCGCCGGTCTGGCACGTCGGGCCCGTGCTGCTCCACGCGCGTGACGGTGACGCCCGTACGCAGTTCGGCTCCCGCCTTCTGCGCGTGCTCGACGAGCTGCTGGTCGAACTCGGGGCGGTTGATGAGCCCGAACAGCATCTGCCGGGAGCGGCGGGTGCGCGTGAACTTGCCGTCGAGCGAGAACGTCACCGCGTGCACCCGGTCGCGGAGGGGCAGGTCGAAGCCGGGCGGCAGGGAGTCGCGCGAGGGGCCGATGATGCCGCCGCCACAGGTCTTGTACCGCGGCAGGTCGGCCTTCTCCAGGAGCAGGACGCTGCGTCCCGCGACGGCCGCCGCGTAGGCCGCCGAGGCTCCGGCGGGGCCGGCTCCGACCACGACGACGTCCCACACGTGCCGGCCGTCGTCCGCTGAGTTCTCGCTGCTCACGTTGGTCTACCGCTCCTGATCCCGCTGTTGGCCGCGCTTTCCCGAGGCATCCTACGGCGCACGCTCCCGGGCGCCTCTTGTGGGAGGATCACATCTACCCACACGTACAACGTCGCACCTACGAGGAGCGTGCCCATGTCGCGGGATCCGATCGCCGGGACCATCGCCTCACTCATGCCGAAGGCGAAGGCGGAGCTCACCGAACTGGTGGCCTTCAAGTCGGTGGCGGACTTCGGCCAGTTCCCGCGGAGCGAGAGCGAGGCCGCCGCGAACTGGGTGGCCGACGCGCTGCGCGCCGAGGGTTTCAGGGACGTCGCGCTGCTCGACACCCCCGACGGCACGCAGTCGGTGTACGGCTTCCTGCCGGGCCCCGAGGGCGCCCCGACCGTCCTGCTCTACGCGCACTACGACGTGCAGCCGCCGCTCGACGAGGCCGCCTGGGCCACCCCGCCCTTCGAGCTGACCGAGCGGAACGGCCGCTGGTACGGCCGCGGCAGCGCCGACTGCAAGGGCGGCGTCATCATGCACCTGCTCGCGCTGCGCGCCCTGAAGGCGAACGGCGGCGTGCCCGTCAACGTGAAGGTGATCGTCGAGGGCTCCGAGGAGCAGGGCACCGGCGGTCTTGAGCGGTACGCGGAGGAGCACCCCGACCTGCTGGCCGCCGACACTATCGTCATCGGTGACGCGGGCAACTTCCGGGTCGGCCTGCCGACGGCGACGTCGACCCTGCGCGGCATGACCCTCGTACGTGTCACGGTCGACACGCTTGAGGGCAACCTGCACTCGGGGCAGTTCGGCGGCGCCGCACCCGACGCGCTCGCGGCGCTGGTGCGGGCCCTGGACTCGCTGCGCGCCGAGGACGGCTCGACGACGGTCGACGGCCTCGCGGGCGACGCCGTCTGGGACGGCCTTCAGTACGAGGAGGACGATTTCCGCAGGGACGCCAAGGTGCTCGACGGCGTCGAGCTGATCGGTGGCGGCACGGTCGCCGACCGGATCTGGGCGCGCCCCGCCGTCACCGTCCTCGGCATCGACTGCCCGCCGGTCGTCGGCGCGACGCCCTCCGTGCAGGCGGGCGCGCGGGCGCTGATCAGCCTGCGGGTGCCGCCGGGCGTCGACGCCGTCGAGGCGACGAAGCTGCTCCAGGCGCACATCGAGGCGCACACGCCGTGGGGCGCGCGGGTGCGCACGGAGCAGATCGGGCAGGGCCAGCCGTTCCGCGCGGACACGACGAGCCCGGCGTACGCGGCGATGGCCGAGGCGATGAGCGAGGCCTATGCGGGCCAGGAGATGCAGTACGCGGGGCAGGGCGGCTCGATCCCGCTGTGCAACACCCTCTCCACGCTGTACCCGCGGGCGGAGATCCTGCTGATCGGCCTGAGCGAGCCGGAGGCGCAGATCCACGCGGTCAACGAGAGCGTGTCCCCCGAGGAGCTCGAACGCCTCTCGGTGGCCGAGGCGCTGTTCCTTCGGAAGTACGCGGCGAGCTGACCGTCCGGGCCGCCGCTCGCACGCGGCGGCCCGCTGTTCGCCGTCAGCCCAGGGGGACGCCCGCCTCCAGGTAGAGCACCGCGCCGCGTTCGCGTGCCCGCAGGGCCCAGCGGAGGCGTTCGTAGCGGACCGGGGGCAGCAGGTCGGCGGCCTCCCGCTCGGTGACGAAGCGGCAGTCGCGCAGTTCGGGGCCCGGCAGCAGGAGGCGGTGGACGTCGGCGCTGTCGAGTCTGCCGCCGTCGAAGAGGAACCTCATGCCTCCGTAGCCGGGCGGTCGCGGCGGCTCCCAGTCGGCGACGAGGAGGCGGGGCAGTCCGTCCAGCCGTATGCCGGTCTCCTCGGCCACCTCGCGCACGCCCGCGCGCGCGGGGGCCTCGCCGGGTTCGACGACGCCGCCGGGGAACTCCCAGCCGGCCTTGTACGTCGGGTCGACCAGCAGCACCCGGTCCCGCTCGTCGAAGAGCAGCACCCCGGCGGCGAGGGTCTCGGCGGTGGGCTCCGGCGTCTGCACGATGTCGCAGGCGGAGGCGTCCCCGGTCCGCACGGCTTCGGCGAGGCGGACGGCGGTCTCCCTCGGCGTGAGCGCGCTGGTGTCGACGCGGTGGGCGTCCGCGCCGAGCCACCCCGCGAGGGCGGCTCGGTAGGGCTCGATGTGGTCGAACGACCACTGCCGTACGCGCATGTCGCCGTCGGGCAGGTCGGGCGGCACGTCGCGGCCCGCTATCCGCGCCCGCAGGATCGTTTCCTCGGGGGCGAGCAGAATGTGGCGCACGGGAATCCTGCGGGCGGCGAGACCACCGAAGATCTCATCGCGGTACTCCTGGCGCAGCAGTGTCATCGGCACTACCAGAACACCGCCCACTTCGGCGTGGATCGCGGCCGCCGTGTCGACGACGAGGCGGCGCCAGATCGGCAGGTCCTGCCAGTCGTCGACTTCCGCGAGGTGCTTCGCGGGCAGCAGGTGCGGCAGCGCGCCGCCGATGATCTCGGGGTCGAAGAGCGTGCTGTGCGGGATCAGTTCGATCAGTTCCCGTGCGGTACTGGTCTTTCCCGCGCCGAATGCGCCGTTGATCCAGACGATCACGGTTCCCCCTCATCCGTCAGCCCCCTGTGGCTTGCCCGCAACACCCTGCCATGGAAACCAAGGGCTGACAGAGGACAACTCCCCTAGCCGGAACCGTGTCAAGCGATTGCAGCCAAGTTCACCCCAAGGCGTGGCGCATGGCTTTCGTGAATCGTTCCCGCACTCCGGAACGCTCAAGTCCCCGCTAGCGTCGCCCGTTAGGCGCCCCAGTCCCCGGCGATCCTCAAGAGGCATTCCTGTCGGCCGCCCTCCCCAAGGGCGGACCGGCGCCGGCGCTGGGGGTTTTGGATGCAGCAGGGCGAGCTGAGCGAATACACGCGCGCCGAGGCGATTCGGCCGCCTCGCGTGTATGGAATCGACCATGCCATCGTCGTCGAATTGCACGGCGAGATCGATCTCGTGGCGTATCAGCGGCTGTTCCCGCTGCTGGACGCCGTGGCCGCGGGGCCCGAGGAGGTCGTCGTCATCGACCTCAGCGAGGTCGACTTCTTCGACTGCTCCGGGGTCTCGCTGCTGATGCGGGTGCACCGTCGCGTGACGGGCAGGGGCGGCACACTGCGCATCGTCTGCCCCCAGGCACTGACCCTGCGCATCCTGCGCCTGACGCACCTCACCGACCTCCTCTCCCCCGCCCCGACCCTGGGCGCGGCGCTGCTGGTGCCGGAGGACGAGTAGCGGACGGGCGGCGGCCACCGGTCGCCGTCACGCACCGTGACCTTTGAACGCGCGCGCGGTGCCCCGCCGTCTTACGTTGGCCACGTAACACCCAGCACGATCAGAGGAGTAGTCATGGGTGAGAGTGGCGGCATGGACAAGCTCAAGGGCAAGGCCAAGGAGATGACCGGCAAGGCCACCGGCAACGACCGGAAGGCGGCCGAGGGCAAGGCGGACCGCGCCAAGGGCGAGGCCAGGGACGCCATGGGCTCCGCCCGTGACAAGGCCAAGGGCGTGGGCGACTCGATGAAGCGCGACCGCTCCTGACCGCTGCCGCAGGGCCCGGCTCTCCGGGCCGCACACAGCCGTGCCCCCTGTCGTGTGCCGGGGGGCACGTGACCGTCCCGGCCGCCGGGCTGCCGGGACGGTCATGGGCAGTCCGGTGCCGGTCACGGCGTCTCCTCGGCGGTGTCGGGCGTCTCGTCCGGGTCCACCACGGCCAGCACCTGGTCC
>NZ_JBFAHX010000021.1:0-145682 GCF_040654435.1 Streptomyces sp. NPDC050703 | reverse complement strand
CGGTTACATTCCGAACCCGGAAGCTAAGCCTCATAGCGCCGATGGTACTGCAGGGGGGACCCTGTGGGAGAGTAGGACGCCGCCGAACTCCTTTTAGGGAAAACCCCCGCACCTTTTGGTGCGGGGGTTTTCTGCGTTCGGGGACGGGGTTGTTCTGGGACGTTCCGACCAGGGGCCGGCCCACCCTCACGTACCTACGGCTTGCGGCTGAGGGTAGGGTCAGGGGGCATCATCGGCTCTTTCCCACAGGAGGCCCCCGGGTGGAGGTCCAGGAGACACGCGTCCAGACGGACCGTGTCCTCACCATCCCGAACATCCTCAGCATGGCGCGCCTGGTCGGCGTTCCCCTGTTCCTGTGGTTGATCCTCAGGCCGGAGTTCGGAGGGCCCAAGAGCGACGGCTGGGCGCTGCTTGTCCTCGCGCTGAGCGGCATCAGCGACTATCTCGACGGCAAGCTCGCGCGCCGCTGGAACCAGATCAGCAGCCTCGGCCGGCTGCTCGATCCTGCCGCCGACCGGCTCTATATCCTCTCGACGCTCGTCGGCCTCACCTGGCGGGAGATTCTGCCTCTCTGGCTGACCGCGGCGCTTCTCCTGCGCGAGCTGGTTCTCCTGGTGATGGTCGGCATCCTCCGGCGTCACGGCTATCCGCCGCCCCAGGTGAACTTCCTGGGCAAGGCCGCCACCTTCAACCTGATGTACGCCTTTCCACTACTGCTGCTGAGCGACGGAAGCGGATGGATCGCTTCTCTCGCTGCTATTTTCGGATGGGCGTTCGCCGGATGGGGTACAACGCTGTATTGGTGGGCAGGAATCCTGTATGTGGTTCAGGTCCGCCGACTTGTCAAGGTGGACAGCATGACCGATTGAGCCCGCCGACTCGGCGGCCGCAGAGGCACGAAGGCCCGTATCCGACTGGTACGGGCCTCACGCGGCGGGCTTGTCGGCGACATCGTCGTCTATAAGGAGGACGTTTCCGACATGAAGGCCGTCGTAATGGCCGGCGGTGAGGGCACACGCCTTCGCCCGATGACCTCCAGCATGCCCAAGCCGCTCCTTCCCGTGGCCAATCGCCCGATCATGGAGCATGTGCTTCGGTTGCTGAAGAGGCACGGGCTCACCGAGACCGTAGTAACAGTGCAGTTCCTGGCATCGCTGGTCAAGAATTACTTCGGCGACGGCGAAGAGCTCGGCATGGAGCTCACGTATGCCAACGAGGAGAAGCCGCTCGGCACCGCCGGCAGTGTGAAGAACGCCGAGGAAGCGCTGAAGGACGACGCTTTCCTCGTCATCTCCGGCGACGCGCTCACCGACTTCGACCTCACCGACCTGATTAACTTCCACAAGGAAAAGGGCGCGCTCGTCACCGTCTGTCTGACGCGCGTACCCAATCCGCTGGAGTTCGGCATCACCATTGTCGACGAAGAAGGAAAGGTCGAGCGCTTCCTTGAGAAGCCGACCTGGGGCCAGGTCTTCTCCGACACGGTGAACACGGGCATCTACGTGATGGAGCCCGAGGTCTTCGACTACGTCGAGGCCGACACGTCGGTCGACTGGTCCGGCGACGTCTTCCCGCAGCTGATGAAGGAAGGCAAGCCCATCTACGGCTACGTCGCCGAGGGCTACTGGGAGGACGTCGGTACGCACGAGAGCTACGGCAAGGCCCAGGCCGACGTCCTGGAGGGCAAGGTCGACGTCGAACTCGACGGCTTCGAGATCTCGCCGGGCGTCTGGGTCGCCGAGGGCGCCGAGGTGCACCCCGACGCCGTGCTGCGCGGCCCGCTCTACATCGGGGACTACGCCAAGGTCGAGGCGGGCGCCGAGATCAGAGAGCACACCGTGGTGGGCTCGAACGTCGTCGTGAAGAGCGGCGCGTTCCTGCACAAGGCGGTCGTGCACGACAACGTCTACATCGGGCAGCACTGCAATCTGCGCGGCTGCGTCGTCGGCAAGAACACCGACATCATGCGGGCCGCACGCATCGAGGACGGCGCCGTCATCGGCGACGAGTGCCTCGTCGGTGAAGAATCGATCGTTCAGGGCAATGTGCGGGTCTACCCGTTCAAGACGATCGAGGCGGGCGCCTTCGTCAACACGTCGGTCATCTGGGAGTCCCGGGGCCAGGCGCACCTGTTCGGCGCGCGTGGCGTCTCCGGCATCCTGAACGTGGAGATCACGCCGGAGCTCGCCGTACGCCTCGCGGGGGCGTACGCGACGACCCTGAAGAAGGGCTCGACCGTCACGACCGCGCGTGACCACTCCCGAGGCGCGCGTGCCCTCAAGCGGGCGGTCATCTCGGCGCTGCAGGCCAGCGCTATCGACGTACGCGACCTGGAGAACGTGCCGCTGCCGGTGGCACGCCAGCAGACCGCCCGGGGCAGTGCCGGTGGAATCATGATCCGGACGACGCCCGGGGTGCCCGACTCCGTCGACATCATGTTCTTCGACGGGCAGGGAGCCGACCTGTCGCAGGCGGGGCAGCGGAAGCTGGACCGCGTGTACGCGCGCCAGGAGTACCGGCGTGCCTTCCCCGGTGAGATCGGCGACCTGCACTTCCCGTCCAGCGTCTACGACTCCTACACCGGGTCCCTGCTGAGGAACGTCGACACCACCGGGGTCGCCGAGTCGGGGCTCAAGGTCGTCGTGGACGCCTCGAACGGCAGCGCCGGCCTCGTGCTGCCCAGCCTCCTCGGCAAGCTCGGGGTGGACGCGCTCACGATCAACCCGGGCCTCGACGAGTCGCGGCCCACCGAGACCGCCGACGCCCGCAGGTCGGGCCTTGTGCGGCTCGGTGAGATCGTGGCCTCGGCGCGGGCCGCCTTCGGCGTGCGCTTCGACCCGGTCGGCGAGCGGCTCTCGCTGGTGGACGAGAAGGGGCGGATCGTCGAGGACGACCGGGCCCTGCTGGTCATGCTCGACCTGGTGGCCGCCGAGCGGCGCAGCGGGCGGGTGGCGCTGCCGGTGACGACGACGCGCATCGCCGAGCAGGTCGCGGCGTACCACGGAACGCAGGTGGACTGGACGACCACGTCGCCGGACGACCTGACGCGGGTCGCGGGCGGCGAGTCGACCATCTTCGGTGGCGACGGGCGCGGCGGCTTCGTGGTGCCGGAGTTCAGCAACGTGTTCGACGGGACGGCGGCGTTCGTGCGGCTCGTGGGCCTGGTGGCGCGTACGCAGCTCACGCTGAGCCAGATCGACGCGCGCATTCCGCGCGCTCATGTCCAGCGGCGTGACCTCGCGACGCCGTGGGCCGTCAAGGGGCTCGTCATGCGGCGTGTGGTGGAGGCGGCCGGGGACCGCTCCGTCGACACCACCGACGGTGTGCGGGTCGTGGAGGCCGACGGCCGATGGGTGCTCGTGCTGCCGGACCCGGCCGAGGCCGTCACTCATCTGTGGGCCGAGGGCCCGGATGACGCGTCCGCCCAGGCGCTGCTCGACGAGTGGGCAGCCGTGGTGGACAGCGCGGGTCACTGACCACGCGCGCGTGCCGGGCAGCACCGGGACAGGTGCTGCCCGGCACGCCCATGGGGTCGTTCGGGGTACGACGGTGGGGCCATTCGGAGGTAGCGCCCGCGACGTGCGACGATGTGCGGCATGCCGCAGCAGCCCCCCGTTCGGAGCACCCCTGTACGCCCCCGGCGTCCGGACGCCTCCATGTCGCTGCTCACCACGGTCATGGACCACAGCCTCGACGAGGGTTACGCGGAGGCCGCGGCCCGGAAGCGGGCCAGGGGTGACAGCGGCGTGCCGCGTCCGCTGCGCGCCAAGCTCGGTCTCGCGGCGGGGCTCGTGCTCGCCGCCCTCGTGGTCACCGTGGGCGCGGCCGAGGCGCGGATAGCCGCGCCGGTGGTCGCCAAGGAGCGCGAGGAGCTCATCGACCGCGTCGAGGACGCGACGGCCGGCGCCGACAAGCTGGAGGACGACGTGGACGAGCTCCGCGACGACGTGGGCGAACGGCAGCGGGCCGCGCTGGAGGAGCACGGCGGCAGCAAGGGCGAACTGGTGGGTCTCCTCTCGGGCGCCACCAAGGTCCAGGGGCCCGGCGTGCGGCTCGTCGTGGACGACAAGAAGGCGGCGGACCAGGGCGGGGGCGGGCCGCGCGAGAGCGCGGACTTCTCCGACACCGGACGGGTGCGGGACCGCGACATGCAGCGCGTCGTCAACGGCCTGTGGCAGTCGGGGGCCGAGGCGATCTCCATCAATGACCAGCGGCTCACCGCGCTGTCGGCGATCAGGGCCGCGGGTGACGCCATACTGGTCGACAACAGGCCGCTGGTGCCGCCGTATACGGTGCTCGCGGTGGGGGACGGGAAACGTTTGAGCGCCCGGTTCCAGAACAGCCACGACGGTCGGTATCTGCACGCGCTGCAGGAGAACTTCGGCATCCGGACCAGCATCTCCGTGTCGGACGAACTCCGGTTGCCCGCCGCGCCGAGTGTGACCGTACGTACAGCAGAGCCGAAGGCAGGAAAGGGCACATCGTGATCGCCGTACTGGGCCTCGTCGTGGGAGTCGTGGCCGGATTGCTGGTTCGGCCCGAGGTTCCGGCGGTGGTCGAGCCGTACCTTCCGATCGCCGTGGTCGCGGCCCTGGACGCCGTGTTCGGCGGGCTGCGCGCGATGCTCGACGGCATCTTCGACGACAAGGTCTTCGTCGTGTCGTTCCTGTCGAACGTCGTGGTGGCCGCCCTGATCGTGTTCCTGGGCGACAAGCTGGGCGTGGGCGCCCAGTTGTCCACGGGTGTCGTCGTGGTCCTCGGCATCCGGATCTTCTCCAACGCCGCCGCGATCCGCCGGCACATCTTCAGGGCGTGACGCCGATGAGCGCTGACGACAAGCCCGAGTTCCCCCTCCGCGGTGAACTGCCCGCGGAGGTGCCCGCGGCCGAGCCGGAGGCACCCGCCGGGCCGGCCGGCGGCAGGCCGCGGCTCACCGGCCGCCAGCGGCTGGTGAAGGGCCTGTGGCCGCCGCGGGTGACGCGGCCCCAACTGATCGTGGCCCTGCTGCTGTTCGTGCTGGGCCTCGGTCTGGCCATCCAGGTGCGGTCCAACAACGACAGCAGCGCGCTGCGCGGGGCACGTCAGGAAGATCTCGTACGCATCCTCGATGAACTCGATGACCGTACTGAACGTCTGGAAGAGGAGAAGCGGGGTCTCGAGGAGCAGCGGACCGGGCTGGAGAACAGTTCGGACCAGGCCGAGGAAGCCCGCAAGCAGACGGTGGAGCGGGAGCGGCAACTCGGCATCCTGGCCGGTACCGTCGCCGCCCAGGGGCCCGGCATCACGCTGGCCATCGAGGACAAGAAGGGGGCGATCGAGGCGGACATGCTGCTCGACGCCATTCAGGAGCTCCGTGCCGCCGGCGCGGAGGCGATCCAGGTCAACGATGTACGTGTGGTGGCCAGCACCCATCTGTCGGACGCCGGCGGCGGTGGCGTGCGGGTGGACGGCCGCAAGGTCGGCGCGCCGTACCTCTTCAAGGTGATCGGCAAGCCGCACGATCTCGAGCCCGCGCTGAACATTCCCGGGGGTGTGGTGCAGACTCTGGAGAAGGAGCAGGCCACGGTCACCGTGACCCGCTCGGAGAAGATCGTCGTGAGCGCCTTGCGACCCGCGAAGCAGCCTGACTACGCTCGGTCGTCGTCGGAGTGAGCCGCGGGCGCATGGGGGCCGCGCGGCAAGGGCATGAGGTTGCGGGGGGTCGGCGCACCGGAAGCACGGTGCGTGGTGGAAACTGTTTGGTGACTTCGGACGTTATGAGGATGTCCGGTTCACCGATGAGTGCCGGTGTGTGCAATCAGGGTTCGTCCTGCCCCACGGGCGGGTCTGTTTCGGTCAAGGGGAATCGCCCGTGAAGTTGTTTGCGAAGTTGTTCGGCAAGAGTGCACGTGAGGACAGCGGGAATCCCGCCACTGCCCGTCACCGTGCCCCGCGTCATGGAGAGGCCGAGGAGCAGGGCGGAGAGCGCCCGATGTTCCGCGATCAGGTCGCCGGCCAGGGTGGAGACATTTCGGGCGGACAGGGCGCGTCGTCTGTTGACCCTGCCGGTCCCGGCCGCATAGGTTTCGGAGAACCGTCAACCTCAAGTGCGGGTGGAGGGTTTACCCCCGGCCCGTACGCATCGAACGCCCCTTCGGGGCAGCCGCGGCAGGAGGATCCGTCCATGGCCCTGGTGTGTACGAGGTGCGGCAACCGCAACGCCGAGGCGAGCCGGTTCTGTTCCAACTGCGGTGCGCCGCTGCGGGCCGGGGCCACGCCGGAGCGTGCTTCCGAGACGACCTCCACGATCTCCATCTCGGGCCTTGAGGCCTACGACGCGGAGGCGACGGGTACGAACCCGTCTCCCGCGCTCTCCCCGGAGGCGCAGGCCGCTGTCGACGCACTGCCGCTGGGCTCGGCGCTCCTCGTGGTGCGCCGCGGGCCGAACTCGGGCAGCCGTTTCCTGCTCGACGGAGACCTGACCACCGCGGGACGCCACCCGCAGAGCGACATCTTCCTGGACGACGTGACGGTGTCGCGGCGCCACGTGGAGTTCCGTCGCGTCCAGGACGGTTCCTTCACCGTCGCGGACGTGGGCAGCCTCAACGGCACGTACGTCAACCGGGAGCGCATCGATTCGGTCGCGCTGTCGAACGGCGACGAGGTGCAGATCGGCAAGTACCGGCTGGTGTTCTACGCGAGTCAGCGGAGCGTCGGCATCTGATCCGCCCCCGGACCTGCTCCGGGGAACACCCCCATGGAAGGTCCATGCTGCAAACACCGAGGGGCGGTGCCGACACCGGCACCGCCACGGACCGTCGGCTGATGAGCATCGGTACCGTGCTGAACGCGCTGCGTGACGAGTTCCCCGAGGTCACGATCTCCAAGATCCGTTTCCTGGAGTCCGAGGGCCTCATCGAACCGCAGCGCACCCCTTCCGGTTACCGGAAGTTCAGCCCGGAGGATGTCGAGCGTCTCGGCCACGTCCTGCGGATACAGCGGGACCACTACCTGCCGCTCAAGGTCATCCGCGAGTACCTCGACGCGCTGGAGCGGGGTGAGCGGGCTCCGCTGCCCTCCCTGGGGCGTCAGCGGGGTCCGGGCGACGCCGAGGGCCAGGAGGAGCTCGAAGGCCCCACGGCGGCCCGTGTGGGCCGCGACGAGCTGCTCGCCCTCGCCGAGATCGACGAGCAGCAGCTCGCGGAGTGGGAGACGTACGGACTGGTCGCGCAGCTCCCCGACGGCGGATATGACGCGGAGGCCGTCACGGTCGCCTCGCTCGTCGTCGAGCTGGGCAGGTTCGGTATCGAGCCGCGGCATCTGCGCGCCATGAAGTCGGCCGCCGACCGGGAGGCCGGCCTCGTCGACCAGGTCGTCGCCCCGCTCCGGCGCCACCGCAACCCGCAGACCAGGGCGCACGCCGAGGCGCGCACCAAGGAGCTCGCGGGCCTGACGGGAAAGCTGCACTCGGCCCTCGTGCAGACCGCTCTCGGGATCAGACTGCCGTGACCGGCCGGGCGTCCGTGGACGCCCGGCCCGCCTGCCCGCGCCGTACTCGGCGGGTGCCCGACTACCCAAACCTGCCGACCACGTCCTAGGGTTGCTGTGTGAACGAGCTCGACGTCGTAGGTGTCCGGGTCGAAATGCCCTCCAACCAGCCGATCGTGCTCCTGCGTGAAGTGGGAGGCGACCGGTACCTTCCCATCTGGATCGGACCAGGTGAGGCGACCGCCATCGCCTTCGCACAGCAGGGCATGGCACCCGCACGGCCGCTGACCCACGACCTTTTCAAGGACGTGCTGGAAGCGGTGGGCCAAGAGCTCTCCGAAGTGCGCATCACGGACCTGCGAGAAGGGGTCTTCTACGCCGAGCTGGTCTTCGCCAGCGGCGTGGAGGTGAGCGCGAGGCCGTCCGACGCCATAGCGCTGGCACTGCGCACGGGCACGCCGATCTACGGCAGTGACGGGGTCCTCGACGACGCCGGGATCGCGATCCCGGACGAGCAGGAGGACGAGGTGGAGAAGTTCCGCGAGTTCCTCGACCAGATCTCTCCCGAGGACTTCGGCACCAACAGCCAGTGAGCCGCTTCGGGAGGCCGACTTCGGGCCATTCGAGCAGCCTTTCCCCGTGGCGAGGTACGCGAAACCACTCTCAGGGTGATTATCACTCGGCGTGGCGAGTGTGGCGATCGTTGACGAGCCCCTGGTGACTGCCTACCTTCGAGAAGGCAGGTCAAGGACGGAGGTCGGCGTGAGAAGCAGCGGCGACGGTACGGCGGTGGGCGGCCCCTACCCGTTTTACGGCAGCGCGGCCGATCACTCTCCGAAACGACCGATGGCGGTCCAGGGGAGCGGGGACGCTACGTCAGAGAATTCCGAGCAGATCGGTTACCGGGGGCCGACGGCCTGCGCGGCGGCGGGCATCACGTACCGCCAGCTGGACTACTGGGCAAGGACCGGTCTGGTCGAGCCCAGTGTGCGGGCGGCGGGCGGTTCCGGGACCCAGCGGCTCTACAGCTTCCGGGACGTCGTCGTCCTGAAGATCGTCAAGCGGCTGCTCGACACCGGTGTGTCCCTGCAGAACATCCGGACGACGGTGCAGCACCTGCGGCACGGCGGCTTCCGTGATCTGGAGCGGATGACGCTGATGAGCGACGGCGCCACGGTCTACGAGTGCACGTCGCCCGGTGAGGTCCACGAGCTGCTCCAGGGCGGCCAGGGCGTCTTCGGCATCGCCGTGGGCGTGGTGTGGCGGGACGTCGAGGCCGCACTGTCCCAGCTGCACGGAGAGCGCGTCGACACCGGGGAGACGCTCATCGGCCACAACCCCGCCGACGAGCTGGCCAGGCGGCGCAACAAGGCCGTCTGAGGCGCCGGGCAGGGCATTGTCAGTGGCGTAGGGCAGCATCGGAGGCGTGAGAAGCGCGCCGACGATCCTGCATCTGGACATGGATGCCTTCTACGCGTCCGCGGAGCAGGCCGCGAAGCCCAGTCTGCGCGGAAAGGCCGTGGTGGTCGGCGGTCTCGGCCCCCGGGGCGTGGTGGCCACGGCGTCGTACGAGGCGCGGCTGTTCGGGGTGCACTCCGCGATGCCGATGGGGCAGGCGCGCAGGCTCGCGCCGAACGCGGCCTATCTGGTGCCGCGCTTCGGTCTCTACCGCGAGATCAGCGAGCAGGTCATGGGGCTGCTGCGCGAGCTGTCGCCGCTGGTGGAGCCGCTCAGCCTGGACGAGGCCTTCGTCGACCTGGAGGCGGGCGGCGTCGCGGACGACGAGGCGTCGGCGCGGGCCGTGGGGGAGCGGCTGCGGGCGGACATCAAGGCGGTCACCGGGCTGACGGGGTCGGTGGGGCTCGCGGTCTCCAAGATGCTGGCGAAGATCGCCTCCGAGCAGGCGAAGCCCGACGGTCTCGTGCTGATAGCGCCGGGCTCGGAGCGGGCGCTGCTCGGGCCGATGTCCGTGCGGACGCTGCCCGGGGTGGGGCCCGCCACGGGCGACCATCTGCGGCGGGCGGGGATCACCACGGTCGAGGAGATCGCGGAGGCCGGGGAGGACGAGCTCGTCCGGCTCCTGGGGAAGGCGCACGGCGTCTCGCTGTACGCGATGGCGCTGGCGCACGACGAGCGGCCCGTGGTGGCCGAGCGCGACACCAAGTCGGTCAGTGTCGAGGACACGTACGACGTGGACATCCACGACCGCGTGCGGGTCAGGGGAGAGGTCGCTCGGCTCGCCGACCGGTGTGTGCAGCGGCTGCGGGCCGCCGGGCACTCCGGGCGGACCATCGTGCTGAAGGTGCGGCGCTTCGACTTCTCGACCCTGACGCGGTCCGAGACGCTCCGCGGGCCCACCGACGACCCTGGAGTGGTCAGGGAGGCCGCGGCGCGGCTCCTGGAGTCCGTGGACACCACCGGAGGCGTGCGGCTGCTCGGCGTCGGTGTCACGGGCCTCGCCGACTACACGCAGGAGGACCTGTTCGCGCAGGCCGCCGAGGCCGCAGCCGAAGATGTCGGGGAGGCCGCTGAGCCCAGGGCGGGCGAGGCCGTCATCGGCCCCGAGACGGAGCCCGCCGAGGCGCGGGCGGCGCCGGCGGAGCGCCGCTGGGCGGCCGGTCACGACGTGCGGCACGCCGACCACGGGCACGGCTGGGTCCAGGGCAGCGGCCTGGGCCGGGTGACGGTGCGCTTCGAGACGCCGCAGTCGGCGCCGGGGCGGGTGCGGACGTTCAGGACGGACGATCCGAAGCTGGAGCCCGCTGAGCCGCTGCCGCTGGTGGGCGGTGAGTGACGACCGGCACCGAGAGGCGGGAGAGACGGTTGCGAGGAGAGCGACGGCTGAGACGAGAGCGACGGCCGCGGGGGCGAGCGGGACGGCTGAGACGCGGGTCAGGCCGGGTCCTGGTCCACCACGTGACCGAAGTCGCGGTCCGGGGGCGGGGTGCCCGGCGGCGTCGTGTCCAGGCCGTAGTGGTGGTAGAGCTGGAGCTCCTGGGCGGGGGAGAGGTGGCGGCCGACGCCGAAGTCGGGTGCGTCCCTGATCAGGGCGCGGTCGAAGGGGATGCGGAGGGTGCCGTCGTCGACCAGCTCGCTGGGTTCGAGGGGGACGAAGGCGTCGCGGCTGAACAGGCCCGTCCGTATCGCCGCCCACTCCGGGGCGCCGGTGGCGTCGTCGAGGTAGATCTCGTCGATCGTGCCGATCTTCGCCCCGTTCCGGTCGAACGCCTTGCGGCCGATCAGGTTGCGCGGATCGATGTCGGTTCGCACGGGCCCTCCAGCTGGTCGCGGGGTGTGGGACACCGGGATATCGGCGTGTGGGACACCGGGACGGGGGGACAACTCATCATTGTTCGTTCGTACTCACTACGAAAGAGCACTTCGCGGCAGGCGGCCACTCGAGGGATCGGCCATGGTCCTCGCTGGTACGCTGGCGGCGGCTGCTGACCCCGTGCGGGAGAGCTCTCCGGACCACAGGCCCGGAGGCGCCGAAGGAGCAAATCCTCCCCGGAATCTCTCAGGCACCCGTACCGCACGGACGAGGTCACTCTGGAAAGCAGGGCGGGCGTCGGGCGGGCACGTCCGAAATCCTCCCTCACCGACGGTGAAAGCCGGCCGGCGTCCTCGTGTGTCGAGGGTGTCGCCGGTGAAGCTCTCAGGTTGAGATGACAGAGGGGGAGGCCGTCCGGGTACCCGCGCCGAGGTACCCCTCGTAGGTCGTGCAGACCAGGAGGCCTCCGCAATGACTGCCACCCATATCCCGCTCGCCGAGCTTGAGCAGGGCATCCCCTTCGAGCAGCGGCACATAGGGCCCGACGCCGAGGCACAGGCCAAGATGCTCGCCCAGGTCGGGTACGGCTCCCTTGACGAGCTCACGGCCGCCGCGGTGCCGGATGTGATCAAGAACGCCGAGGCGCTCGACCTGCCCGGCGCCCGCAGCGAGGCCGAGGTCCTCGCCGAGCTGCGCTCGCTCGCGGACCGCAACCAGGTCCTGGACTCCATGATCGGCCTCGGGTACTACGGGACGTTCACGCCGCCGGTGATCCTGCGGAACGTGATGGAGAACCCCGCCTGGTACACCGCCTACACGCCGTACCAGCCCGAGATCTCGCAGGGCCGCCTTGAGGCGCTCCTCAACTTCCAGACCATGGTCGCCGAACTGACCGGTCTGCCCACCTCCGGAGCCTCCCTGCTCGACGAGGGCACCGCGGCCGCCGAGGCCATGGCCCTCTCGCGGCGCATGGGCAAGGTCAAGAACGGCGTGTACGTGGTCGACGCCGACGTGCTGCCGCAGACCATCGCGGTCATCCGGACGCGCGCCGAGCCGACCGGTGTCGAGATCGTCGTCGCCGACCTGAGCGACGGCATCCCCGCCGACGTCGCCGAGCGCGGCATCGTGGGCCTCCTCGTGCAGTACCCGGGCGCGTCCGGCGCCGTCCGCGACATCAAGCCGCTGATCGACCGGGCGCACGAGCTGGGCGCGGTCGTCACCGTCGCCGCCGACCTGCTCGCCCTGACGCTGCTCACCTCGCCCGGCGAGCTCGGCGCCGACATCGCCGTCGGCACGACCCAGCGCTTCGGCGTCCCCATGGGCTTCGGCGGGCCGCACGCCGGCTACATGGCGGTGCGCGAGAAGTTCGCGCGCAGCCTGCCGGGCCGCCTGGTGGGCGTCTCCGTCGACGCCGACGGCAACAAGGCCTACCGCCTCGCGCTGCAGACCCGTGAGCAGCACATCCGCCGCGAGAAGGCCACCAGCAACATCTGCACCGCGCAGGTGCTGCTCGCCGTCATGGCCGGGATGTACGCCGTGTACCACGGGCCCGATGGCCTGAAGTCCATCGCGCGCCGCACCCACCGGTACGCGACGCTGCTCGCCGCCGGCCTCACCGGCGGCGGGTACGAGGTCGTGCACGGCGCCTACTTCGACACGCTGACCGTGCGGGCGCCCGGCAAGGCCGCCGAGCTGGTCGCCGGTGCCCGCGAGGCCGGTGTGAACATCCACCTCGTCGACGCCGACCACGTCTCGCTGTCCTGCGACGAGACGACCACGCGCCGGCAGCTCAGCGCGGTCTGGGGCGCCTTCGGTGTCGACGCCGACGTGGACGCGCTCGACGCCACCGCCGCCGACACGCTGCCCGAGGGGCTGCTCCGCGGCGACGCCTACCTCACGCACCCGGTCTTCCACCAGCACCGCTCCGAGACCTCGATGCTGCGCTACCTGCGCAGGCTCGCCGACCGCGACTACGCGCTCGACCGGGGCATGATCCCGCTGGGCTCCTGCACCATGAAGCTCAACGCGACCACCGAGATGGAGCCCGTCACCTGGCCCGAGTTCGGCTCGCTGCACCCCTTCGCGCCCGCCCAGCAGGCGCAGGGCTACCTCACGCTCATCCGTGAGCTGGAGGAGCGGCTCGCCGAGGTCACCGGGTACGACAAGGTCTCCCTGCAGCCCAACGCCGGGTCGCAGGGCGAGCTGGCCGGACTGCTCGCCGTACGCGGGTACCACCGGGCCAACGGCGACGAGCAGCGCACCGTCTGCCTCATCCCGTCCTCCGCGCACGGCACGAACGCGGCGAGCGCCGTCATGGCCGGGATGAAGGTCGTCGTCGTGAAGACCGCCGACGACGGCGAGATCGACGTCGAGGACCTGCGCGCCAAGATCGAGAAGCACCGCGACGAGCTGGCCGTGCTGATGATCACCTACCCCTCGACGCACGGCGTCTTCGAGGAGCACGTCGCCGACATCTGCGCCGAGGTGCACGAGGCCGGCGGCCAGGTGTACGTGGACGGCGCCAACCTCAACGCACTGGTGGGCCTCGCCAAGCCGGGCCACTTCGGCGGCGACGTGTCGCACCTGAACCTGCACAAGACCTTCTGCATCCCGCACGGCGGCGGCGGCCCCGGCGTCGGCCCGGTCGGCGTCCGCGAGCACCTCGCGCCCTACCTGCCGAACCACCCGCTGCAGCCGGCCGCGGGCCCCGAGACCGGCGTGGGCCCGATCTCCGCGGCGCCGTGGGGCTCCGCCGGAATCCTGCCGATCTCCTGGTCGTACGTACGCCTCATGGGCGGCGAGGGCCTCAAGCGCGCCACCCAGGTCGCGGTGCTCTCCGCCAACTACATCGCCAAGCGCCTTGAGCCGCACTACCCGGTGCTCTACACCGGCCCCGCCGGTCTCGTCGCGCACGAGTGCATCGTCGACCTGCGGCCGCTCAGCAAGGCGACCGGCGTCAGCGTCGACGACATCGCCAAGCGGCTCATCGACTACGGCTTCCACGCGCCGACCATGTCGTTCCCGGTGGCGGGGACGCTGATGATCGAGCCGACGGAGAGCGAGGACCTGGACGAGATCGACCGGTTCTGCGAAGCGATGATCGCCATCCGCCAGGAGATCGGGAAGGTCGGCTCCGGCGAGTGGGCCGCCGACGACAACCCGCTGCGCAACGCCCCGCACACCGCCGCCGCCCTGAGCGGTGCGTGGGAGCACGGCTACAGCCGTGCGGAGGCCGTCTTCCCCGCCGGGGTCTCCGCGGCGGACAAGTACTGGCCGCCGGTGCGTCGCATCGACCAGGCGTACGGCGACCGGAATCTCGTCTGCTCCTGCCCGCCGCTGGACGCGTACGAGCACTGATGCGTGCGCCCGCGCGCCGCGGGCATGTGTCGGGGCCGGCCCGGAGAGCGATCTCCGGGCCGGCCCCGCGGTGTTCCGCCGATCACGTGGATCGCGCGAGGTGCCCGTCCGTGCGGTTGCGCGGGCGGCGGTCAGGCGGCCGTCATGATCTGGTCGGTGCCCAGCGGTCGGTGCGGGGCGATGATGCGGCCGTCCGGCAGCAGCTCACCGGTGTCCTCGAAGAGCAGGACGCCGTTGCACAGCAGGCTCCAGCCCTGCTCCGGGTGGCTCGCCGCGAGGAGCGCGGCCTCCCGGTCGGCGGAGTCGGCTGTCGGGCACGGTGGTTGGTGCTGGCACATGGAAGGGTTCTTTCGCTGCGATTCGATGGCTGTGACGTCGGTCCTGTGGCTCGATGCGGTACTCATGACCGCCCCCCCGTTGTAGTCGGTCCGTTCCCAGTGTTGCCCTCCGGGCGTCAATCCGCAGGGATTTTGCGGCAGTGGTTCCTCCTGCTTAATGACGTGTCACCCGGCCGGACGGTTCAGCCCAACTCCACTGTCCCTTCGGGTGGTTCGGGGTGGCCCGACCGGGCTAGTCCACCCGGGTGGGAACAGCGTCGTGCCCCGCGGCCGTCGGCTGCGGGGCACGGGAGACGGAAGGGGCGTGGCGCCGTCAGGCGGGTGACTTCAGCAGCGGCGCGGGGGTCAGCCGCAGGGTGAGGACCTGGAGCAACTCGGCGACCCGGTGCGGGCGGTGGGCCGCGATGCCGGGCGGTGCGGGCGCGAGCGGCACGAGGAGGTCGGCCGGGGCGAGCGGGCCCTCGGCGCCGTCGTCCGTGCAGTCGCGGTGCAGCCACAGCGTCAGCATGTACAGCTCGGGAACGGAGAGCAGCCGCGGCTGGCAGGGCATCGGCATGGCCTCGGCGTGCCGCAGGGCCCGTTCGGTGGAGGCGATGTAGGGGCCCTCGAAGAAGTGCGAGAAGGCCCAGCCGTCCGGTGTGAGCATCGTGTCGGCCGCGGCGAGCGCGCGCTCGCCGCCGCGGATCAGGAAGCGCCAGCCGGCGAGACGCGTGGGCGAGGTGCCTCCCGGGGCGAGGTGCTCCAGGACGTGGACGGGCAGCGGGAGTTCGGGGCTCAGGGGGCCTTGGGCGGCGCGCAGGGTAGGGGTGCGCGCCTCACGTACGGCCGTGGGGGAACCGAGTGCCGCGAGAACGCTGCGCAGGGCGGGTGCGGGGGCAGGGGGGACATGCAGCGGCATGGTGGGTCGCCTCTCTCGTTCGACAGGCACGGTGGAGCGGGGCGGGTGCGTGACGGCGCTGTCAGCTTCGGGTCAGAGGGGCGGGGGCCGGGGGACCAGGGCGCCAGAACTCTGCCTCGAATGCGGAGTTTATACGATGGGTGTTCAGGCGTTGTTTCATCTAACGGTGATCGACATTTCCGGCAAGGACTTATCGGGCCGTCATGATGCGGTTTTTCTCCCCATTTAGCGAGGGAGACGACGCCGTGACCTTCGATTCCTCGGCGGAAGCGGTCGGCCGATTCTCATCGGTGTTTTTGACCACGCCCGCAGGTGCGAATCTCCACTCTGCCGCATGCCCCGTGAATGTGCCGTGGCCCGGCGGGGCCGAGTCTACTGTCCTGCCGCGTCCCGCGGGGCGTTACGGATCACATCGGTGGGGCATCATCCCTCGTACACAGCGGCCGGGCCCCCGGCTGCCCGCGCGAGGAAGGACAAGGCGATGGGGGATAAGGTCGCGGCGGGCGCGTTCGACCTGTCCGATCGGGACCGCTACCGCAGCAAGCTCCAGAAGTGCCTCACGGGACTTGAGCGCCTGCTGGAGGAGGAGCGGTTCGACCGGCCGCAGAACCTCATGGGACTGGAGATCGAACTGAATCTCGCAGGGCCCGACGGGCTGCCGAGAATGTTGAATGCGCAGGTTTTGGAGCGCATCGCGAGCCGGGATTTCCAGACCGAACTCGGAATGTTCAACCTGGAAGTGAACATTGCCCCGCACCGGCTCGGCGGCCGTGTTCTCGACCAGCTCGCCGAAGAACTGCGCACCGGTCTCAACTACGCTCATAGAAAAGCGAACGAACTGGGCGCCGGCATTGTCATGATCGGTATTCTGCCGACCTTGAACAGCGCTGATCTGACGTCGGCCCACCTCTCCGACGTCGACCGCTACGCCCTGCTCAACGAACAGATCGTGGCCGCGCGCGGCGAGCCCTTCGCCCTCGACATCGAGGGCGTGGAGCGGCTCACCTGCACCTCCGCCTCGATCGCCCCCGAAGCGGCTTGTACCTCCATCCAGTTGCATCTGCAGGTCACGCCGGACCGGTTCGCCGACGTGTGGAACGCGGCGCAGGCCATCGCCGCCGCACAGGTCGCCGTGGGCGCCAACGCGCCGTTCCTCTTCGGGCGCGAGGTGTGGCGCGAGTCGCGGCCGCCGCTGTTCCTGCAGTCCACCGACACCAGGCCCCCGGAGCTGCAGGCCCAGGGCGTGCGCCCGCGGACCTGGTTCGGGGAGCGCTGGATCACCGGGCCGCTCGAACTCTTCGAGGAGAACCTGCGGTACTTCCCCGCGCTGCTGCCGCTGATGGACCCCGAGGACCCGCTGGCCGTGCTCGACGCGGGAGAGGTCCCGCACCTCGGCGAACTCGCCCTGCACAACGGCACCGTGTACCGCTGGAACCGCCCGGTGTACGGCATCGCCGACGGCGTACCGCACCTGCGCGTGGAGAACCGCGTGCTGCCCGCGGGCCCCACCGTCACCGACGTCATCGCGAACGTCGCCTTCTACTACGGGCTCGTACGGGCGCTCTGCGAGGAGGCGAGGCCCGTGTGGACCCGGCTGCCGTTCGAGGCCGCGGCGCACAACTTCGAGGTCGCGTGCCGGCACGGCATCGACGCCGGCCTGCGCTGGCCGCGGCGCGGCAGACTGGGCGGCACCGCGGAGGTGCCGGCCGTGGACCTCGTACGCGAGGAGCTGCTGCCGCTGGCCGCCGCCGGGCTCGACGCGTGGGGCGTGGCGCCCGCGGACCGGGACCTGTACCTCGGGGTGATCGAGGAGCGCTGCCGGCGGCGGGTCAACGGGGCCTCGTGGCAGGCGGCGACCTACCACCTGGCCCTGGACAGCGGGCTCACGAGGGAGGCGGCGCTCGCCGCGACCACCCAGCGGTACTGCCGGCTGATGCACGAGGGGGAGCCGGTGCACACCTGGCCGGTGGGGCTCCCCGAGCCGGTGGTGCCGCGGGGCTGAAGCCCGCCGGGGAGCCGCCGTCAGCGCTGGTGGCCGCCCGCCTCCATGATGGCCTTGAGGATGACGGAGTGTATCTGCGTCGGGTCGTCGACCTGGTGGCCCGAGCCGCCGGTGGCGGCGGCCAGCTGCTGGACCTCCTCCTTGTCGGCGTCGGGACCCACGGCTATCGCGATGAGCGGCACCGGCTCATCGGGGTCGGTGAGCTCTTCGAGCCGGGCGACGAGGGAGCTGCGGGAGATGCTGCCCGGGTCCTGGTTGGCGCCGTCGGTGAGGATCACCAGGGCGTTGAACATGCCGTCGGCGTACGTCGCGCGTGCCTTCTTGTAAGCGGCGAGCGTGGTGTCGTACAGGCCCGTGGCGCCGCCCGGCACGGGTTCGAGTCCGCTGAACGCCTTCGTCAGCCGGTCGCGGTGGGTGGTGTCCCCCCTGCGGTCGCCGAGCCGTTCGGTGGGCTCAAGCTCGCGGTAGTCACGTCGCCCGTCGAGAGCGGTGGCGAACTCCCAGAGGCCGATCTCGTCCTCGTCCGTGAAGCCCGCCAGCGCCTGGAGCAGGGAGGATCTGGTGACCTCCATCCGGGACCGGCCCTGCCCCGGCACGAGCTGCCGCATGGACTCCGAGGCGTCGACGACCGTCGAGAGCCGGGCGTTCCGCACGGTGATCGTCCACATGCCGAGGGTCTCCTCGACCCGCTCGTCGGCGGGCGGTTCGGCACCCTTGGCGGAGTACGGCTGCGGGGCGCGTCCCCCCGCGGCCTCCACCAGCGCGTCCGACGGCTCGTCGGGGTCGGTCCGGAAACCGTGGTCCGCCAGGATCTGCCGGCCCTCGTCCTCGCTGAACATCGCCATGAAGCGCAGGGCCGCGCGGCTGGTGTCCGTGGACATCTCGTCGTCCTCGACCAGCGTGTACGGGTAGTCGAGCCGGGGTGAGCCGTCCTCGGGGTAGAAGAGGTCGAGGCTGTTCTCCTCGCCCGCCGACGCGTTGTGCGCGAACGCCGCCTGCTCGGAGACGATCAGTGCCTGGTTGCGGCGCGGGTCGCCCTTCTCGGCGCCGGAGCCGTCGCGGGCCAGCGTGTCCAGCAACTGCGCGTCGGTGTCGGTGGTCCGCTCGGAGAGCGCCTTCGCCAGGGCCGCGGCCCGGGTGTCGCCCCGCTTGCCGCCCTGCTTCTGGGCCGAGTCACCGATCTTGGCCAGGGCGAGCAGACCGGTGGCGCTCCGCGCCGGGTCGGCGGCGCCGAGACGCACCGTGTCGCCCTTCAGGGCGACCGCGGCCAACTCCGGCCAGTCGTACGTCTTCTTCGGCCAGCCCAGGGTCTCGGCGGTCGAGGGGACCATGCCGATGCCGACGGGTGAGGAGGCGATGTTCCCCGCGGCGGCGATCTTCGTCTGCTTGGTGCCGAGGCCGACGCGCCGCACCCACAGCCCGGAGTCGGGGACCCACACCTCGTATCCGGGGGTCTTCCTGCCCGCGCGGAGTTCGCCCGCGACCTCGTAGGAGTCGCGGGCGGTGACGCGTACGTCCAGGCAGTGCCCGTCGGAGGTGATCTCCCGCTCCCTGGCGCGCTCGGCGGCGGTGCGCAGGGCGGGCGTCACAGCGGGGGCGGCGACGACGTCGACGCGCACGGCGTCGGCACCGCACGAGCCGGGGAAGGAGAGCAGCCCGCTGCGGACGGCCACCGCGGTGCCGCCGGCGACGACGAGGACGAGAGCCGTGGCGATGGCGACGGTGCGGACACGGGCGCGCGGCCGGGGGGTGCGCGCGTCCGTCCCGTGCTCATCGGGCAAGCTGTGACGTCCCATGGCGGTGGTGCCCCTCCCTGAGTGCTGGAGCAGGTGCCGAAGCAAGCTGCTGCAGCAAGGAAAGAGGGGGCGTCTCGCCCGGAACGGCGGCCTCCCCCTCGGCCTGTCGCGCGATCTCCGTAACCTCTTTCGAGACCCTAGCGGGGCGGGGGTGGGGACGAGGCGGGATCACTCAACTGGAGGCACAAGTGCAAGCGGAGCCGGAGCCGATGGACGGTTCCTTTCCGGGGGACGAGCCGGCGCGGCGGACCCTGCGGGACGAGACGTTGCTCGTCCTGGCCCTCTCACTGGGCGCGAGCGGTGTGTCCGCGCTGATCAGCTTCGTCGGCTCGGTGACGAAGCCGGGCGGCCTCAAGGACCAGGCGGCCACCCTGAACGCGTCGGCGGCACCGGGACGGCCGTGGCTCGATCTCGCGTGGCAGCTCTTCGGGATCACGACGGCGCTGGTGCCGGTCGCGCTCGTCGCGCACTTCCTCCTGCGTGAGCGGGCGGGCCTCCGGACGATCGGCTTCGACCGGACGCGCCCCTGGCCGGACCTGGGGCGCGGCACCGCCGTCGCCGCGGTGATCGGCAGCACGGGCATCGCCTTCTACCTCGCGGCCCGCGGCCTCGGCTTCAACCTCACCGTGGTCCCCGAGGCGCTGCCCGACGTGTGGTGGAAGTACCCGGTCCTCGTGCTGTCCGCGCTCCAGAACGCGGTCCTTGAGGAAGTGATCGTCGTCGGTTATCTGCTGCGCAGGCTGCACCAGCTGGGGTGGACGCCGATGGCCGCGCTGGTGGGCAGTTCGGTGCTGCGCGGCTCCTACCACCTGTACCAGGGCATCGGCGGCTTCGTCGGCAACCTCGCCATGGGTGTGGTCTTCGCGCTCCTCTACCGCAGGTGGGGCAGGGTGGGCCCGCTGGTCGTGGCCCACTCCCTGCTGGACATCGGCGCGTTCGTCGGATACGCGCTGCTCGCGGGCAAGGTGGACTGGCTTCCCACACCCTGACCCGTGCGGCTCAGGCCAGGAGGTCGCCCTCGATGACCGTGACGGCGCGGCCCGTCAGGAGGGTGCGCTCGCTCCGCAGTCCGGTGCGGACCAGTCCGGTGCGGGCCGATGCCTGCAGGCCCGTCAGCTCCGCGCGGCCCAGGCGCTCGGACCAGAAGGGGGCGAGGGCGGTGTGCGCGCTGCCCGTCACCGGGTCCTCGTCGATGCCGACGCGGGGGAAGAAGCCCCGCGAGACGTAGTCGTAGCCGCGGGCGGGGTCCTCGGCGAGTGCCGTGGCGATGATGCCGCGCCCTGAGTGGCGTACGAGGGCCTTGTGGTCGGGGGTGAGTGCCCTGACCGTCTTCTCGTCGGCGAGCTCGACGAGCAGGTCGCCGCAGCGTGGACCGGTGTCGTACGCGCACAGCGGCTCGGCGCCCAGGGCCTCGGCGATGCCGTCGGGGATGCCGGTCGCGGTGAGCGGTGCGGTCGGGAAGTCGAGGGTGAGGCTGCCGTCGGCGTGGGCGACGGCGGTGAGGACGCCGCTGCGGGTGGCGAAGCGGACCGGCCCTGAGGCGGTGCCGGTGCTGTGCAGGACATGGGCCGTGGCCAAAGTGGCGTGGCCGCAGAGGTCCACCTCGGTCGTGGGCGTGAACCAGCGCAGGGCCCAGTCGGCGTCGCCGTCCGCGGGCAGGGGGTGGGCGAAGGCGGTCTCCGCGTGGTTGACCTCCATGGCCACGGCCTGTAGCCAGGCATGGTCGGGAAAGGCGTCGAGCAGCAGGACACCGGCCGGGTTGCCGGTGAAGGGGCGGTCGGTGAAGGCGTCCACGACGCGGATGCGGTGAGACGTCGGCTGAGGAGTCGGCTGAGGAGTCGGCATACCGACGACGGTAGGGCGTGGCGGAGCGGGCCGGTAAGGCCAATCGCGTATCAGTGGACCTTTTGGTGGACCCTTTTGGCGGGGGACTTGACGCGCCCCGCTGAAGGCTTGTTCGGCGAGCTGTTACGATATATCGTTGAAGCATCGCGAACGACACGCGACTGATCGACGATCGTGCGTTGATGATCGACGATCAGAAGACCCATAGACGTACAAGGAGTGATCGTCATGCGTTCCCACGGTTTCGAACACGAGCACGGTCGCGGTCGCCGAGGCGGCCGCCAGGGCCGCGAGGGCTTCGGCCGCGAAGGCGGCGGCTTCAGCGGCTTCGGCGGCTTCGGCGACTTCGAGTCGCGGCGCGGCGCCTTCGGCCCCTTCGGGCCCGGCTTCGGTGGCCCCGGCGGCCCCTGGGGCGGCGGTCCCGGCGGGCGGGGCGGGCGCGGCAGGGCACGGCGCGGCGACGTACGCGCGTCGATCCTGGCCCTGCTGAAGGACCGTCCCATGCACGGCTACGAAATGATCCAGGAGATCGCCGAGCGCAGCGGCGGGGCGTGGAAGCCCAGCCCCGGTTCGGTCTACCCGACCCTCCAGCTCCTGGAGGACGAGGGCCTGATCAGCAGCGCGAGCGAGGGCGGCAAGAAGCTCTTCTCGCTCACCGAGGCCGGCCGCGAGACGGCCGGCGAGGGTCCCGACGCGCCCTGGGAAGAGGCGGGGCGCGGCGTCGACTGGGAGACGCTGCACGAGATCCGCCAGGCAGGGACGGGCCTGATGGAGGCCTTCGGCCAGGTCTGGAAGACCGGCAGCAAGGAGCAGCGAGACAAGGCCGTCACGGTCATCAACGACGCCCGCAAGAAGCTGTACCTGATCCTCGCCGATGAGGACTGACGGGTGCGGGCCGAGAGCCCTCCCCGCAGACGAGGCGCCCCGCACAGGCAGTGCGGGGCGCCTCGTCACGTGACCGGGCGCGCCCACGGGCGTTGGGCCCCGCGCGGCCGGTGTCCGGTCCTCCGGCGGGTGCGGTACTGTTCCGGTGCCCTGCGGCGGACGCAGGCGGCGACCGACGGAGGTGAGACCCATTACCGCAGCAGCAGGTCGGGCGCTCCCTTCTCGCGACCGCGCGGTTCACCACGCGTAGGTGACCCGAGGGAGCCCCATCGGGATCCCGGAAGGTTTTCTTCGCATGACGGTCACTTCTTCTTTCACCCCCGCCCAGTTCGCATCCGTCGTCACCGCGCTGCGCGCGGCGGGCTGTGTCTTCGCCGAGGACGAGGCGGAACTCCTGCTGTCCACCGCGCGTTCCCTGGACGAGGCCTCCGCCATGGTGCGGCGCAGGGCCGGTGGACTGCCCCTCGAACACGTCCTCGGCTGGGCCGAGTTCCACGGTCTGCGGATCATCGTGGACCCGGGGGTCTTCGTGCCGCGCCGCCGCACCGAGTTCCTCGTCGACCGGGCGGTCGCCCTCGCGGGGCGCGAAGCCGTCGTCGTCGATCTGTGCTGCGGGTCGGGCGCGCTCGGTGCCGCCCTCGCCGCGCGCCTCGACCGGGTCGAACTGCACGCCGCCGACATCGACCCGGCCGCCGTCCGCTGCGCCCGCCGCAATCTCGTCGCCGCGGGCGGCCGGGTCCACGAGGGCGACCTCTACGCACCGCTGCCCGGCGAACTGCGGGGCCGCGTCGCCATCCTGCTGGCCAACGTCCCCTACGTCCCGACCGCCGAGGTCGGCCTGCTGCCCGCCGAGGCGCGCGAGCACGAGGCGCGGGTGGCGCTCGACGGCGGCGGCGACGGGCTCGACGTGCTGCGCCGGGTGACCGAGCGGGCACCGCGCTGGCTGGCGCCCGGCGGGCACCTGCTGTTCGAGACCAGCGAGGCGCAGGTGCCCGCGGCCGTGGACGCCGTCGAGCGGGCGGGCCTGACGGCGTCGGTCGTCGAGGACGAGGAACTGTACGCGACGGTCGTGGTCGGCACGCGGGCCGAGTGAGGATGCCGTACGGGGCCGGGTGATGCCGTGCGGGCCCGGGGGACCGGTACGGGACCGGTGATCCGGGGCGGGCCCGCGTGATTCCGTGCGGGCCAGGCGGCCTCGTACCGTCAGCCGACGCGGCGTATGACCGCCGCGTCGAAGAGGTCCGAGGCCCTCGGGAGAGGGCTCTCGTCATGGCAGTGCCAGGCGTCCCAGAACAGGTCGGCGGGCAGCGCGTCGTCGGGGGCGTACACCCGGTACACGTACTGCCTGCCGTCGATCGCCGGCAGGGCGACCATCCAGCACCTGCTCTCCATGTCTTTCAGACGTGCGGCGACGCACCATGGTTGCCCCACGGGCGCGGGGCAAGGCGGCGCGCGCCGCCCCGGACGTATCCGCCGGATCTCATCCGTAAGGAGGACAACCGTCGCACCCATGCCCAACCTGTGTCGGACGCGAAGATGCTTCCCGCCGCCGATGCATATGCCGCTCGCGCTTGATGTGGTGGGAGACGTGCAAAGCCGTACCCCGCCGGGGGCCGAACCCGACCTGATCCCCGCAGAACCCGAGTCCCGCCTCAGCGCCGAGCTGGCCTCCGTGGTGGCGGGCGCGCGCCGCCGGGCGGTACGCGACGGGGACCGGCAGATAGACACCGCCCACCTGCTGCACTCCCTCCTGGAGTCCGACCCCGAGGTGCGCGCGGTCTTCGCCGACGGGGCCCAGGTCGTGCGCCTCCTCGGCTACCTCGTCCAGCGCAGCATCGGCTACGGCCTCCAGTGGCAGGGCACCGTCGAGGACTCAGGGGCCGTGCCCGTGGTGCCGTCGGCCAAGGAGACCGGCTGGTCGCCGACGGCCGTCCTCGCGATGGAGGTGGCCCTTGAGCGGGCCGAACGGCGCGGCGACACGCGGGCGCTCGGCATGGATCTCCTGGCCGGCCTGGTGGCCGACGCCGAGAGCCGCGCGGTCGAGGTCTTCGGGCGGGCCGGCGTCGACGTCGAGGTCCTGCTGCGGCGCGTCGAGGCGGGCTGCCGGCAGTACGCGTCCGGTGACCACGGCTACCTGGGGGGAACCGGCTCGGCACGGACGTGAGGCGCGGGACGTCCGCCGATTGAGACAGGGGTCATCGGGGATGACGCTCATGACGCCGCCTGTCATGATGTGCCGGTGCAAGCGTCTCAGGGGAGCCAGGGGAGCCCGACGGGCCACGGGAGCCAGGGGCGGGGCTTCGGCCTCGGACTCGCCCTGCTCTCCGCGGTCGCCTTCGGCGGCTCCGGTGTCGCGGCCAAGCCGCTGATCGAGGCGGGGCTCGACCCCCTCCACGTGGTGTGGCTGCGGGTGGCGGGCGCCGCCCTGGTGATGCTGCCCGTCGCGTGGCGCCATCGCTCGCTGGTGCGGGACAGGCCCGCGCTGCTCGCCGGGTTCGGTCTCCTCGCCGTCGCGGGCGTCCAGGCCTGCTACTTCGCCGCGCTCTCCCGTATCCCCGTCGGGGTCGCCCTCCTGATCGAGTACCTCGCGCCCGCGCTGGTCCTCGGCTGGGTGCGCTTCGTGCAGCGCAAGCCCGTGACGCGGGCGGCGGCGTTCGGCGTCGTGCTCGCGGTGGGGGGACTCGCCTGCGTCGTCGAGGTGTGGGCGGGGCTCGGCTTCGACGCCGTGGGACTCGTGCTCGCGCTGTGCGCCGCCTGCTGCCAGGTCGGCTACTTCGTCCTGTCCGACCAGGGCAGCGACGCGGGCGACGACGCCCCCCACCCCCTCGGCGTCATCGCGTACGGACTGCTCGTCGGCACCGCAGTGCTGACCGTCGTCGCGCGGCCGTGGGGCATGGACTGGCAGGTGCTGGCGGGCAGCGCGGACCTGGACGGTTCGGCCGTCCCGGCCTGGGTGCTGCTCGGCTGGATCGTGCTCCTCGCGACCGTCGTCGCCTACGTCACCGGGGTGCTGGCGGTGCGTCGGCTCTCCCCGCAGGTGGCCGGTGTCGTGGCCTGCCTCGAAGCCGTCATCGCGACCGCCCTCGCCTGGGTCGTCCTCGGCGAGCACCTCTCGGCGCCGCAGATCGTGGGCGGTGCCGTCGTCCTGGTCGGCGCGTTCATCGCGCAGTCGGCGACACCGGGCGGGCCGGCGGGCAAGGATGCCGTTCCGTCACCCGAAACGGAGTTGGCGCGCAGTGGCGGCGCGGCCTAGGGTGCGGATCATGCACGCACGCGCGCTCGTCCTTCCGCCTCCCGCCGCTTAGCGCGGGACGCCCCACGGATCACGCCCGGCCGGTGGCCGGGCCGAGCGGTGCTGCCCGCAGACGGAGCCGATCTGTCCCTCCTCTGCTGCGGAGAACATTCACGTGTCGAACGCTGTCCTCGGTCTGCCCGTCGGGCGAGGCCTCATCTATCTGATCGTCGCCGGAGTCGCCTGGGGCACGGCCGGTGCCGCCGCCGCGCTCGTGTTCCGGGCCAGTGACATGGGGCCGGTCGGCCTCTCCTTCTGGCGGTGCGCGGGCGGGTTCGTCCTGCTGCTCGCCGCCCGCGCGGTACGGCCGAACCGCGAGAAGCCGTACGTGGCGGGGGCGGCCCGTGAGCCGCTGGGCCGCAGGGCCCGCCGGATCGCCGTCACGGGTGTGGCCCTCGCGGTGTTCCAGACCGCCTACTTCGCGGCGGTGGAGACGACCGGTCTCGCGGTCGGCACCGTCGTCACCATGGGCTCGGGCCCTGTCCTCATCGCCCTCGGGGCGCGGCTCGCCATGGGGGAGCGGCTGGGGCGCGGCGGAGCCTGCGCCGTCCTCGGGGCCCTCGCCGGGCTCGTGGTGCTCGTCCTCGGGGGCGGCGGCGCGACCGTGCGACCGCTGGGCGTGGTCTGGGGTCTCGTGTCGGCCGCCGCGTACGCCGCCATGACGCTGGTGACGCGGTGGTGGGGGCGGGACGGCGGTGCCGACTCCTCCGGCACGACGGTCTGGGCGTTCGCGGTCGTCGCGCTCTGCCTGCTGCCGGGGGCCGCGGCCGAGGGCCTGGTGCCGCACACCGCCGACCCCGCGCGCGTGGGCGTGTACCTGCTGTACATCGCCGCCGTGCCGACGGCCGTCGCGTACGCGCTCTACTTCGCGGGGGCGGCCGTCGTACGGTCCGCGACCGTCTCCGTGATCATGCTCCTGGAGCCGGTCAGCGCCGCGGTCATCGCGGTCGCCCTGCTCGGCGAGGCGCTGACGGCGGCGACCGTGGCGGGCACGGTGCTGATGCTGGCCGCGGTGACGGGCCTCGCGGTCGCGGAGGCGCGGGGAGCGGTGGCGGCGCGACGGGCCGCCGTGACGGTCTGAGGGGGTGGCCGCCCCGCGGTGGGGCGGCCACCCCCTTCAGGGCTCGCGGCGGAGGGTCACAGGCCGGGCAGGTAGTCCGGCGCCGTCACGCCCTCGGCGAGGTCGGCGGAGGGGATCGGCGCGTCGTAGCCACCGCGCAGCGGGAGCACGCCCGCCCAGTGCGGGAGGCCCATGTCCTCCGGTTCGTCGTTGGGGCCTCCGGTGCGGGCCTTCGCCGACACCTCGTTCAGGTCGAGGCGGAGCACGGCTGTCGCGGCGAGCTCCTTGGCGTTGGCGGGGCGGGAGTCGGCGGCCCGCCCCGGCACGACGTGGTCGACGAGCGCGTCGAGGGCGGCTCGCTTCTCCTCGGGGTCCGTGACCTGGTGGGCGGTGCCGTGGATCACGGCGGAGCGGTAGTTGATCGAGTGGTGGAAGGCGGAGCGGGCCAGGACGAGACCGTCGACGTGGGTGACGGTCAGACACACCTGAAGCCCCGGGTCCTTCCCGGCCGCCCCCGCGTCGCCCGCCATGCGCAGCGGCCGGGAACCGGTCGAGCCGTGCACGTAGAGGCGTTCGCCCACCCGGCCGAAGAGCGTCGGCAGGACGACGGGGGCGCCGTCGCGCACGAAGCCGAGGTGGCAGACGTAGGCCTCGTCGAGTATCGCGTGCACCGTCTCGCGGTCGTACGAGGCGCGCTCCCGGGAGCGGGTGGGGACGGTGCGGTCGGTCGGTGCGTAGGCGGCGCTCTCCGGCGTGTCCGTGTCCGTGTCGGTGGTGGTGCGCGTCGTCTGCATGGCCTCTCCTGTACTGAGCCTGTGTCCGGCTGACGGCGCGCCTCCCGGGCGCTCCGGTTTGCCGTTCATATTGCACTAGTGCATACTCGTTTTTGTGCTAGGAGAGTATCGGATCGAAGGCCGGCGTGCAGCCGATATCGCGGCCAGTGTGGAGCGGGCCGTGGGTGACGGCGGCCTGGAGCCGGGTCAACTGCTGCCCCCCATGCGGGAGTTGGCGGCGCGCCTCGGGGTCAATGCCAACACCGTCGCCGCCGCCTACCGCACCCTGCGCGAGCGCGGAGTCATCGAGACGGCCGGGCGGCGCGGCAGCCGCGTGAGGCCGAAGCCCGCCACGACCGCGCGCGACCGGATGCGGGTGGACGTGCCGCCGGGCGTGCGGGACGTCTCCCAGGGCAATCCCGATCCGCGGCTGCTGCCGCCGCTCGCCGAGGCGTTCGCGCTGGCCGCGGCGGAGGGCGACGCGAAACCGGTCCTCTACGGAGAGGACGCGGTCGACCCGGGGCTCGCGCGGTACGTGCGCGCGGCCTTCGACGCCGAGGGCGTTCCCGCCGGACCCGTCGCCGTCACCTCCGGGGCGCTCGACGCCATCGAGCGGGTGCTCGCCGCGCACCTCAGGCCCGGCGACGCGGTGGCCGTCGAGGACCCGGGCTGGGGCAGCGTGCTCGACCTCGTCCCGGCGCTCGGGCTGCGCACGGTCCCCGTCGGCGTGGACGACGAGGGGCCACGCCCCGCCGACGTCGAACGGGCGCTGTCCGGCGGTGCCCGCGCCCTCATCGTGACGGCCCGCGCCCAGAACCCCACCGGCGCCGCCGTCGGCGCCGCACGCGCGCGTGCCCTGCGCGACGTGCTCGCCGCGCACCCGGACGCCCTGCTGATCGAGGACGACCACGGCCACGGCATCGTCGACCTGCCGCTCCACCCGCTGGCCGGAGCATCGCGCCACTGGGCCCTGGTCCGCTCGACCGCCAAGGCGTACGGCCCCGACCTGCGGCTCGCCGTGCTCACCGGGGACCCCGTCACCGTCGACCGGGTGCAGGGCCGCCAGCGGCTCGGACCCGGCTGGGTGAGCATGCTCCTGCAACGCGCCGTCCTGCGGCTCTGGGCCGGTGACGCGGTGGACGCGCGCGAGGTGGCGGCTTCCTACGGGCGGCGGCGCGACGCGCTCATCGCGGCGCTCGCCGACCGCGGCGTGCCCGCGCACGGGCGCAGCGGCATGAACGTATGGGTGCCCGTCCCGGACGAGACGGGCGTGGTGGCGCGGCTGCTGCACGCCGGATGGGGCGTCGCCCCCGGCGCGCGCTACCGGCTGGCCGCGCCGCCCGGCATGCGGATCACCATCGCCGCCCTCACCGACGAGGAGATCGTCACCGTGGCGGACGCGGTGGCCTCGGCCCTGGGGCCCGCTCCGGCGCGGCGCTACGACTGAGCGGTCCCGCTTCCGCGCGCCTGCTGCGGCCGACGTCCTCGCGCGGTGCCCGCTCCGGCCGGCGGGTGGCGCCACGCGCGCGTGGCCTCGACTGGGTGAGCGCGGCCCCCGCGAGGACGATCACCGCGCCGACCGGGGTGGACCAGCTGAGGGACTCACCGAGCAGCGTGACGCCTGCGGCGGTGGCGATGACCGGGATGAAGTAGGTGACCATCTGGGCGGTGGTCGGACCGACCTCGGCGACCAGGGCGTACTGCAACTGGAAGGCGAGTCCCGTGCCGAGGGCGCCGAGCGCCACGACCGCGAGGAGCGGCACGACGGGGAAGTGCGTGGGGACATCGGTGAACAGGGGGGTCACCACGGCGAGTTCCGCGGTCGCGACGAGCAGTTGCGCGCCGGACAGGGAGAGGTTCGAGTGGCCCGAACCGGCCAGCGTGCGGCGTACGTAGATCCAGCCGATCGGGTAGCTGAGCGAGGCGAGCAGTGCCATCGCGGTGCCGGTGAGGTCGAGGCCGCTGAAGCCCTGCCAGGCGCCGAGCACCGTGAGCACCCCGAAGAAGCCGATGCCGAGGCCCGCGACGCGGCGCCGGGTCGGCCGGTCCTCCGAGAGCGCGACGAGCGACAGGGCCATGCCCCAGAGCGGTGACGTCGCGTTGCAGATGCCGGCGAGCGTCGACGGAACGGTCAGCTCCGCGTACGCGAAGAGCGAGAACGGCACGGCGTTGAGCAGCAGGGCCGCCACCGCCAGATGCAGCCACGTGCGCGTGCCGCGCGGCAGCCGCTCCCGCTTGACGACGAGCACGGCGGCCACGACGGCGGTACCGAACACGAGCCGGCCCAGGGTGACCTGGAAGGGCGCGTACGCCTCCGTGCCCACCTTGATCAGCAAGAAGCTGAAGCCCCAGATCAGCGAGAGGACGCCGAACCGGATGCGCCAGTCGACGGCGGGCCGCCGGGGCGTGGCCGTGCCGGGGCCGGGGGACGTGGCGGGCGGTGTGGGCGCGGTGGCCGTCACCGCGTGCTCGGTCGGGTCGCTCATGCGCTCCACGATGCGCCCCGACAATCTCGTAGCGCAAGCGAGATTTTTTGCGGGGCATCGCGTAGCATCGCTTACATGTCCTGTCGGGTGACTGGGGGAGCCGATGCTGAATCTGGAGCGGTTGCGCACGCTGGACGCCCTCGCGCGGCACGGCTCGGTCAGCGGCGCGGCCGCCGGGCTGCACGTCACGACGTCCGCCGTCTCGCAGCAGATGACCAAGCTGGAGCGCGAGGTGGGCCAGCGGCTCCTCGCCAAGAACGGCCGCGGGGTGCGGCTCACCGACGCGGGGCAGCTGCTCGCCGAGCACGCCGCGCGCATCCTCTCGCAGGTCGAGCTCGCCCAGGCCGACCTGGAGGAGCAGCGCGGCAAGGCGGTCGGCGAGCTGCGGATGTCCGCGTTCCCGACGGCCATGCGCGGCCTGCTGCCCGCCACGCTCACCGCGCTGCGCGCCGAGCACCCGGGGCTGCGGGTGAGCTGCCACGAGATGGAGCCGGCGACCGCGGTCGCCGCCGTGGTGCGCGGTGACATCGACATGGCGGTCGTCCTCGACTGGTACAACAAACCGCTGCCCATACCGGACGGGCTGGCCAAGGCGCCCCTGCTCGACGATCCCGCCGACGTCGCGATGCCCGCCGCGCACCCGCTCGCCGACCGGACCGAGGTCGATCTGGAGGAGCTGGCGGACGACGAGTGGATCACCTGGGCCGAGGGCGAGTTCTGCCACGAGTGGCTGATGTTCACCCTGCGCGGCAAGGGCATCGAGCCGCGCATCGCGCACCGCGCGGAGGAGCACCACACGCAGCTCGCCCTGGTCGCGGCGGGCCTCGGGGTCTGCGTGGTCCCACAGCTCGGCCGCGACCCGATGCCGGCCGGAGTGCGGACGGTCCCGGTGCGGCACCGGGTGCGGCGCCATGTGTACGTGGTCTGGCGGGCGGACGCGGCCCGCCGCCCGTCGATCAGAGCGGCGGCGGAGGCGCTGCGGGTGGCGGGGGCGGGACTTCGGTAGGGCCGGTTCAGCCTCCGTGGTGGGCGGCGCGCGGGGATCGAGGGGCACTGTGTGTCGGGCGCCGGATGTCGGGTGCCGGATGCCGGGTGCCGGATGTCAGGTGCCGGATGTCAGGTGCCGGGCGCCGGATGTCAGGTGCCGGATGTCGGATGTCGGGCGCCGGATGTCGGGTGTCGCGCGCCGGGCGCCGGGTGCCGGATGTCGGGCGCCGGATGTCGGCGCTAGAGCTGCGCGAGCTTGCGGAAGTCCCAGGAGGCGATCGCGTCCGGCGTGAGGCGGAGCCACGCGTGGCGGCCGTCGTGCGGCATCTCGTCCATGCCGAACAGCTTGCGCGCGAACAGCTTCTCGGGGGCGGCCAGCTCGGGGCAGGGCTCACCCGTGCGCGGCACCTCGCCGACGAACTCCACGGTTCCGGACAGCTCGACGCCGCGCAGCTCCCCGTACTCCTCGCCGGCGTCCACCACGACAGCGACGCGCCGGTCAGCGCGGAGGTCGGTCCAGCGCTTGCTGCGCGTGATCGAGTACAGCCACAGGGACGTGCCGTCCCAGGCGAACCAGAGCGTGCTGACGTGCGGGGAGCCGTCGGCCGATACCGTCGCCATGCGGCAGGTGCGCTCCGCGGCGAGGAACGCATCGCGCTCCTCCGGCGTCATCATGATCCTGCGGCCCCTGCGCTGCGTGGCGGCCATGCGTCCTCCAAGGGTGACGTGTAGCGGTGTGCCGGTGCCGGGTGGCCCGGGGCTGCGCGCCCGAAGCTGGTGCCCGGCGTACCTGACGTGCCCCGCTCACCGCGCCTGACGGGGTGTCAGGAAAGGATGATGGAGGCTCTTCCCTCGTCACGCAATGGCCGTTAGCCTCACGCGGATTCCGGGAGCCGCGGGCCCGCGACGGCCGTGCCGGTGCCCCGGGCCACCGCCCCAGGGGGACCCATGCCGTCGTACGGACAGCTCAGCGAGATCCTCGACCCGGCGAGCACGGCCCTGCTGACCGTCGAGTGCCAGCAGGGCGTCGTGGGCACCGAGAGCGCCCTGCCCGAACTCGCCGAGGAGGCCAGGGCGTCGGGGGCGCTGGACAACGTGGCGCGGCTGGTGGCCGCCGCGCACGGCCACGGCGTCCAGGTCCTGCACGCCGTGGCCGAACGGCGCCCCGACGGGCGGGGCGCCAACCGCAACGCCCGGCTCTTCCGCGCCGCGGATCGGCTGCCCGTGCGGCAGCTCTCGGGCACGGCGGCCGTACGGATCGCGCCGCCGATCGAGGTCACCGACGAGGACCTGGTCGTACGCCGCCTGCACGGCCTCTCGCCGCTCGCGGGCACCGACGTCGACCCGCTGCTGCGCAACCTCGGCTGCCGCACCCTCCTGGTCACCGGGGTCTCGGCGAACGTGGCGATCCCGAACGCCGTGTTCGACGCGGTGAACCTCGGCTACACCGCCGTCGTGCCCGCCGACGCCATCGCGGGCGTCCCCGCCGACTACACCCCCCAGGTCGTCCGCAACACCCTCGCCCTCGTCGCCACCGTCACCACCACCGAGGACGTGCTCGACGCCTGGAAGGGGGCGTGGAACGCGTGAGGACCGTCAGGCAAGCCTGATCGAGTCACCGTCCACGGAGATCTCGGCCGCGGGCAGCGGCCGGGGCGCCGGGTCCTGCTTGACGCTGCCGTCGGCGATGTCGAACTTGCTGCCGTGACAAGGGCAGTTGATGGTGCCGCCCGCCACACTCGTCACCGGGCACTGCTTGTGGGTGCAGCGGTTGGAGAACGCCTTGAACTCGCCCTTCCTGGGCTGGGTGACCACCACTCCCTCGTCCTTGAAGATCTTGCCGCCGCCCACCGGGATGTCCGCCGTGCTCGCCAGCACGGTCCCACCGGCCCCGCCGCCCTCCGGCTTGGCCCCCGCGGGCTCGGCCGTGTCCTTGCCGTCGTCCCCGCCGCCGCACGCGGTGAGCGCGGCGGCGAGGCCCGCGGCGCCGATCGTCGCCACGACGGTGCGGCGGCAGGGTCCGGAGAGGGGTTCCTCATGAGTCGTCATGCCGGGTGGTACGGCCCCGCGCGGCCAGGTGTTCAAACCGTCGCGGATGTGGCCGGGAGAGCCGGGAACAAGGAGGTCTTCAGGAAGTCGAGTTCGCACCGCAGCAGGTTCGCCGCCTCCTCGTCCCGCACCAGGTGGCTCGCGCCGGACAGCGGCAGCACGGTGTGCCGCCGGCCCGCCGCCAGCAGGGCCGAGGAGAAGCGCAGCAGGTGCGCGGGGAAGACGTTGTCGTCCGCCAGGCCGTGCACCAGCATCAACGGCCGTGTCAGCCGGTGCGCATGGGCGACGAGGGAGCAGCGCTCGTACTGCTCCGGTCGTACGTCGGGGTGCCCCAGGTAGCGCTCCTTCCAGTGGGTGTCGTACAGCTCCATTGAGGTGGGCGCCGCGCCCGCGACCGCGGCGTGGAAGACGTCGGGGCGGTGCAGTACGGCACCGGCCGCGAGGTAGCCGCCGAACGACCAGCCACGGATGCCGACACGGTCGAGATCCAGGTCGGGGCAGGTCGCTGCCGCCGCGTGCAGCGCGTCCACCTGGTCGTCGAGCACCGGCGTCAACTGGTCCCCGTGCACCGCCCGCTCCCAGGCGATGCCGCGCCCCGGGGTGCCTCGCCCGTCCGTGATGAGGACCGCGAAGCCCTGCTCGGCGAACCACTGGGCGACGACGGTCCACCACGCGCGCGTGCGCACGACCAGCCGCAGCCCCGGGCCCCCGTACGGGCAGAGCAGGACCGGCAGTTTTCCGGTGCCGGGCTCGTGCCAGGACGGCAGGTACAGCGCCGCCCGCAGCTCCCGCTCGCCGAGCGTCAGGTGCCGGGGGCGGGGTACGACGACGGGCTCCTCGCAGAGCACGCCGATCCGCCCCGCGGGCTCGCCGCCGCTCAGCACGGTCACCGTCTGCCCCTCGGGCGTCCGGCTGTCCAGGACCACGGTGTCGCCGCCGAGCACGGCCGTGTGCACGCCGGGTCCCTCGCTGATCCGCGTGACGGAGTCCGCTCCCGTCCGGCTCTGGCCCAGGCCCAGACCCAGGCCCTGCTCCTGGGCCTGGGCCCGGGCCTGGTCCTGACGGTGGTCGAAGGACCAGACGTGGACCTCCGTGGGCTCCCGCGATGCGGTGAAGAACACCCGTTCGCCCACCGCGCCGAGGACTTCGTGCACCTGTAGCCCCGCGGGCGTCGTCGCCTCTCCCACGGCGAGGCCGCGGGTGTCCCCGTCGACCGCCGCGTACCGCACCAGGGCGCCGGACGGGGTCCGCAGCGGCGCGCCGGGCAGCAGCGGCACCCACGCCTCGTCGTGCGGGCGGCCCACGGTCCGTGTGGCACCCGTGGCCGGGTCGACCGCCAGGACGTGCACGGAACGCTGGTCGCGCGTCTGGAGGCCGACCAGGGGGCCGTGGGCGTCCCAGGCCGCCGTCGGCACGTAGTCGAAGCGGTCGTCCGTCCACGTACCGCCGGGGTGCGGCTCACCGGCCCGCTCCGGAGTGCGCACCTCGGTGCGGGTCCCGGCCAGGCGCAGGATGTGCAGGGACGTCTCGGCGTTGGCGGTGCCCGCCGCCGGGTAGCGGACCGCGCGGGGCGGCAGCTCGGGCCTCGCAGGGTCCGCGAGCCACCAGCGCCGCACCATGGAGGCGTCCACGCGCGCGACGAGCAGCGCGTCACCCGCCGGTGACCACCAGAAGCCCCGGTGGCGGTCCATCGACTCGGCGGCCACGTGGTCGGCGAGCCCGTACGTGACATCGGGGCCCTCGGGTTCCGCCAGGGCCCGGTCGCCCGTGCCGTCGGCTCCGACGACCCGCAGGGCGCCTCCGGTGACGTAGGCGATCAGGGTCCCGTCCGGTGAGGGGCGCGGGTCGACGACCGGGCCCGCGGTGCGGACGCGGCGCGGAGCACCGCCGTCCGGCTCCACCACCCAGAGGGCGCCGCCGAGCGTGAAGGCCACCACGCGCGCGTGGCGGTCGGTCGCGAAGGACACCACTCCTCGTGCGGCCTCCCGGGCGCGCTCCCTGCGCACGCGCTCCGCCTCGGGCACCGGGCCCGCCGCGCCCGTGGCCGACGGATCGACGAGCAGGCGCTCGGCCCCGTCCTCGTACAGCCACAACCTGCCGACTCGGTCGTCGCCCGCGCCGGAGCGGATGAAGAGCAGCCGCCGGCCGTCCTCGGAGAGCGTCAGTCCCCGGGGCGCGCCCAGGGTGAAGCGGCCCGTGCGCGCGAACTGCCGAGGAAGATCCGGTGTGTCCATGAGCGGCACTGTAGGCAGCGGGGCGAGTGATCGAACAGGTACCGGGCGCCAGTAATCTGGGGCGATGCTCACCGAAGTGACCGCGGTCCGCTATGTCACGCCCCTGCGCGAGGGCGGATCGCTCCCCGGCGTCGTCGAGGCCGTCGACGGCCATGGCGCGTACGCGACGTACGTCATGAAGTTCACCGGCGCCGGCCAGGGCCGCAAGACGCTGGTCGCCGAGGTGATCTGCGGTGGGCTCGCGCGCCGTCTGGGGCTGCGGATGCCGCGGCTCACCCAGATCCTGCTCGACCCGGTGATCGGCCTCGGCGAGCCGGATCAGCAGGTGCAGGAGCTGCTGAAGTCGAGCGGCGGCCTCAACCTCGGCATGGACTTCCTCTCCGGGGCGCTCGGCTTCGACCCGCTCGCCCACGAGGTGGACGCGGCGGAGGCGGGACGCGTCGTCTGGTTCGACGCGCTGATCAACAACGTGGACCGCTCCTGGCGCAATCCCAACCTGCTCCTGTGGCACGGCGACCTGTGGCTGATCGACCACGGGGCGAGCATGATCTGGCACCACAACTGGCGCACCGCCGCGACGGCGTCCGCCAAGCCGTACGACGCCAGAGACCACGTGCTCGGCGGCTTCGGGCCCGACGTGGCGTCGGCCGCCGCGGAGCTGGCCCCGCTCGTCACCGAGGAGCTGCTCACCGAGGTGACCGCCGAGGTGCCCGACGCCTGGCTGGCCGACGAGCCGGGCTTCGCGACACCGGACGACGTGCGCCACGCGTACGTGGCGGCCCTGCTGCCCCGCGCCGCGACCATCCACGAACGGATCGCACTCGGCGAGCCGCAGCCGAAGGGGGCCGTCACATGACGGATCGGGACGTCTTCGAGTACGCGCTGGTGCGGGTGGTCCCGCGCGTGGAGCGCGGCGAGCGGTTCAACGCGGGCGTGGTGGTCTACTGCCGCGCGAAGTCCTACGTGGCCGCCCGCACCCACCTGGACGAGGCCAAGCTCCTCGCCCTCGACCCCGCGGCCGACGTGGACGGCATCAGGGCGGCCCTCGGCGCCGTCGAGCGGATCTGCGAGGGCGGCGCGGCGGCGGGCCAGGCGGAGCGCGACGACGCGGGGCGGCGCTTCCGCTGGCTCATCGCGCCCCGCTCCACGGTGGTGCAGCCGGGCCCGGTGCACACGGGCCTCACGGCCGATCCCGCGGCGGAGACGGACCGCCTCCTCGACCTCCTGGTGAGGTAACGCGTCACAGCGGACCTGTGGGCCGTTGACACCCGGTGCCAGGGCTTCTAGCGTCTCGTCCAGCCGAAGGTACTAAGCGGTCGCTCACCATCGGGGCGTACCGTGGACCGCACCCCAAGAGCCGTATCCAAGGGCGAGGAGAACCAGCATGTCCACCACTGAGCAGCGCGTCGCGGTCGTGACCGGCGGAGCGCGAGGCATCGGCGCGGCGACCGCAGTACGGCTCGCCGCCGAGGGCCGCGCCGTCGCCGTCATCGACCTCGACGAGGCCGCCTGCAAGGACACCGTCGAGCGGATCACCGCGGCCGGTGGCAAGGCGCTCGCCGTCGGCTGCGACGTGTCCGACGAGGCCCAGGTCGAGGCCGCCGTCGCCCGCATCGCCGAGGAGCTCGGCGCGCCGACGATCCTCGTCAACAACGCGGGTGTGCTCCGCGACAACCTGCTCTTCAAGATGGGCGCGGGCGACTGGGACACGGTCATGAACGTGCACCTGCGCGGCGCGTTCCTGATGTCGCGGGCCGTCCAGAAGCACATGGTGGACGCGGGCTTCGGCCGTATCGTCAACCTCTCCTCGTCCTCGGCCCTCGGCAACCGCGGCCAGGCCAACTACGCCGCCGCCAAGGCCGGCCTCCAGGGCTTCACCAAGACCCTCGCCAAGGAGCTGGGCAAGTTCGGCGTCACCGCCAACTCCGTCGCCCCCGGCTTCATCGTCACCGAGATGACCAAGGCCACCGCCGACCGTGTGGGCATGGACTTCGAGGAGTTCCAGACCGCCGCCGCCACCCAGATCCCGGTGCAGCGCGTCGGCCGCCCCGAGGACATCGCCAACGCCATCGCCTTCTTCACGGGCGACGCGGCCGGGTTCGTCTCCGGACAGGTCATGTACGTGGCCGGCGGCCCGCTCAACTGACCCGGAAGGCGGAGGACGATGGCTGTGCAGGACAGTGGGAAGGCCGCGCTCATCACGGGTGCGAGCCGCGGCATCGGCTACGGCATCGCCGAGGCCCTGGTCGCCCGCGGCGACCGCGTCTGCATCACGGGACGCAATGAGGACGCCCTCAAGGAGGCCGTCGAGAAGCTCGGTTCCGACCGGGTCATCGGGGTCGCAGGCAAGGCCCATGACGAGGCGCACCAGGCGGTCGCCGTCGAGCGCGCGATGGAGGCGTTCGGGCGCGTCGACTTCCTGATCAACAACGCGGGCACGAACCCGGTCTTCGGACCGATGGCCGAGCTCGACCTCGATGTGGCGCGCAAGGTGTTCGAGACCAACGTCGTCTCGGCGCTCGGCTTCGCCCAGCAGACCTGGCGGGCCTGGCAGAGCGAGAACGGCGGCGCGATCGTCAACATCGCCTCCGTCGCGGGCGTCTCCGCCTCGCCCTTCATCGGGGCGTACGGCATGAGCAAGGCCGCCATGGTCAACCTCAGCCTTCAGCTCGCGCACGAGTTCGCGCCGAAGGTGCGCGTGAACTCCATCGCGCCCGCCGTCGTCAAGACCAAGTTCGCCCAGGCGCTCTACGAGGGCCGCGAGGCGGAGGCCGCGGCCTCCTACCCGCTCGGCAGGCTCGGTGTGCCCGAGGACATCGGGGGCGCCGCCGCGTTCCTCACCTCCAGTCAGTCGGACTGGATCACCGGCCAGACACTCGTGGTCGATGGCGGCATCTTCCTCAATGCGGGCGTCGGCTGACGAAGGCGGCTCAACCGTCGGCTTCGCCGTCAAAGAGGACGTAGGCACGCATCAAGTGCCCCGTACGCGCCACTGGTTGGCGTGGCGGGGCACTGCGGATATGGTCTGCCGACCCATGGCGAGGCCGATCGAGGAGCGTGCGCGTGTTCAGTGATGTTCCCCCCGCGAAGTGGACGAGGGGCCTGGGGCCCGTGGCGGCAGTCATGTCGCTGTCCCTCGTCGCAGGATGCGGGGCACTGTCCTCCGAGGGGTCGGACGGGGAACAGGTGATCACGGTCGGCACGATGAGCGCCCCGAGCACCCTGGACCCCGCCAAGGCCTGGGACAGCTCCTGGGAGCTGTACAGAAACGTTTTCCAGACGTTGCTCAGCCTGCCGTCGGGGGCCACCGAGCCCGAGCCGGACGCCGCGGAGTCCTGCGCGTTCGACGGCGCGTCGAACACGGTGTACACCTGCGAGCTGCGCGAGGACCTGACGTTCTCCGACGGGCACGAGCTGGACGCGGCGGCGGTGAAGCACTCCTTCGACCGCATGCGCACCCTGGAGGCCGAGGGCGTCGTCAAGGGCGGGCCCATGGGCCTGCTCGGCTCGCTCGACGAGGTCGAGACGAAGGGTGAGCGGACGGTCGTCTTCCGGCTCAAGAAGCCGGACGCGACGTTCCCGCTCGTCCTGTCGACACCCGCCATGTCGATCGTCGACCCGCGCGAGTACCCGGCCGACAAGCTGCGCACCGGCAACGGACTCACGGGCTCCGGGCCCTACGCGCTCAAGGCGTACGAGCCCGGTCAGAAGGCCGAGCTGGTCAAGAACGACAACTACAAGGGTGCCGCCGACGTCAAGAACGACGGCGTCACCATCCGCTACTTCAAGAAGTCCTCCGCCATGGTCGACGCCCTCAGGGACAAGGAGATCGACGTCACCTTCCGCGGCCTGGACGCGGGCGACATCATCGCCGCGCAGAGCAAGAGCGGGGCCGGCGAAGGCGGGCAGAAGGTCGCACTCGTCGAGGGAGCGGGCACCGAGATCCGCTACCTGGTGTTCAACACCCGGGACCCCTGGGCGGGCAAACTGCCGGTCCGGCGCGCCTTCGCTCAGCTCGTCGACCGCCCCGCCATCGCCCACAAGGTCTACAAGGACACCGTCGACCCCCTGTACTCGATGGTGCCGAGGGGGCTCACCGGACACGCCACCGGCTTCTTCGACGACTACGGCGACCCCAGCGTGGCCAAGGCCAGGAAGATCCTCACCGACGCCGGCATCAACGCTCCCGTGCCGCTCACCCTCTGGTACACCACCGACCGGTACGGATCGGCCACCGCCCTGGAGTTCGCCGAGCTGAAGCGGCAGCTCGAAGCCTCGGGCCTGTTCGACATCACGCTCAAGAGCCGCCCCTGGAACGAGTTCCAGGAGGGCTACAGCAAGGGCGAGTACCCCGTCTTCGGCCGCGGCTGGTTCCCCGACTTCCCCGACGCGGACAACTTCATCGCGCCCTTCGTCGGCGCGAAGAACGTGCTCAACACGCCGTACGTGTCGAAGGAGATCACCGAGGAACTGCTGCCGCGTGAACGCAGGGAGACCGACAGGGGTGCGGTGGTCGACGACTTCGAACGGGCCCAGAAGATCCTGGTCGACGACGTCAGGCTGCTGCCGCTCTGGCAGGGCAAGCAGTACATCATGGCCAGCGAGGAGATCGCGGGCGGCGAGCGCGCCCTGGACCCCTCGGCGATCATGATGATGTGGGAACTCCAGCGCAAGACGAGCTGGTAGCGGCCGGGAGGCTCGGCGGACGGGGCGGCGGGGCCGATTGTCAGTGGTCGCCGGTAGGTTCTGTGGTCAGAAGTGATCGCACACCGGAGGTTCGTGACGTGACCGACATCGCCATGCTGCCCGCGTCCTGGCGCGGAGTCCTCGGCGAGGAGCTCCAGAAGCCCTACTTCGAGGAGCTCACCGAGTTCGTCGAGCGGGAGCGCGCGCAAGGCCCCGTCTACCCTCCGCGCGACGAGGTCTTCGCCGCCCTCGACGCCACGCCGTACGACGAGGTGAAGGTCCTGATCCTCGGCCAGGACCCGTATCACGGGGAGGGCCAGGGCCACGGGCTCTGCTTCTCGGTGCGCCCCGGCGTGAAGACCCCGCCCTCCCTGCGGAACATCTACAAGGAGATGAAGGAGGAGCTGGGCCACCCCGTGCCGGACAACGGCTATCTGATGCCGTGGGCCCAGCAGGGCGTCCTCCTCCTGAACGCGGTGCTCACGGTCCGCGCCGGCGAGGCCAACTCCCACAAGAACAAGGGCTGGGAGAAGTTCACGGACGCGGTGATCCGCGCGGTGGCCGCACGCCCCGACCCGGCGGTCTTCGTCCTCTGGGGGAACTACGCCCAGAAGAAGCTGCCCCTCATCGACGAGGAGCGGCACGTCGTCGTCAAGGGCGCGCACCCCTCACCGCTGTCCGCGAAGAAGTTCTTCGGCTCGCGCCCCTTCACGCAGATAGACGCCGCGGTGGCGGCGCAGGGACACGAGCCGATCGACTGGCGCATCCCGGACATCGGCTGACCGGCCGGGACCTCACACGCCGAGCGTGTAGTCGAGCGTGTACGGGGTGGACTTCTCCCCGTGGTGCGCGGTGAACGCGCCGGTTCCGCTCAGCCCGGCCAGCTCGCCCGTGCCGGAGCCGGGCAGCACGGTGAAGGCGCACTCGATGCCGTCGGCCACGAACGAACCGCGCTGCTCGATGACGAAGGACCCCTCGCGGCCGTCGAGGGTCCCTTCGATGAACTCGTGGCCGACGTAGGCGCCGCCGCTCTCGCCGAGGTAGGCGATCGTGTACTGGCATGAGGTGGCCGTCGACTCGATCCCGCCGCGGAAGTCGTTGGAGACGTCGGCGCGCGCGATGCGTACGCCCCCGTCCTCACCGGCCACGGGCCGCTCGTCCCAGTGGGTGAAGGTGAACGTGCCGGTGACGCGCCGGGCCGTGGAGCGCGGATCGGCCGCGGGGCGGGGACCGGTTGTGGGCCGGGGGCCGGCTGCGGGGTGGGTCTGGGTCAGCGGGTGGGTCTGGGGCATGGTTGGTCCTTCCGCGTGCGGATGAGAGGGGTCTGGCTCCGGCGGACGGGCCGTCCGCCGCCAAGGAGCACTCTTCCGGCCGTACCTGACACCTTCTGTCAGGTACGCGGGAAAGCTCGGGCAGGGGCCCGAGAGGGCGCGGGCAGGGACGCGGGGGAGCGCGGGCAGGACCCGGGGGGAGCGCGGGCAGGGACGCGGGAGAGTGCGGGCAGGACCGACCCGGGGGAGCACGGGCAGGGACGCGGGAGAGTGCGGGCAGGGACCTGGGGGAGCACGGACAGGGACGCGGGAGAGCGCGGGCAGGGACGCGAGGGGAGCGCGGGCAAAGACGCGAGGGGAGCGCGGGCAGGGACGCGAGGGGAGCGCGGGCAGACTGGGGATCATGCGCGCCGACCGGCTCCTCGCCCTCCTCCTGCTCCTCCAGAACCGCGGCCGGATGACCGCGCCCGAGCTCGCCGCCGAGCTGGAGGTCTCCGTCAGGACCGTCTACCGCGACGCGGAGGCGCTCGCCGCCTCCGGAGTGCCCGTCTACGCCGAGCGGGGCCCGGCCGGCGGCTTCCGGCTCCTTCACGGCTACCGCACCCGCCTCACGGGGCTCACCGGCGACGAGGCCGACTCCCTCGCCCTCGCGGGGATGCCGGGGGCCGCGTCCGACCTCGGGCTCGGCGCGCAACTCGCGACGGCCCAGCTGAAGTTGGCGGCCGCGCTGCCGTCGGGTCTGGGGGAGCGGTCACGCCGCATCCAGGAGCGCTTCCACCTCGACGCGGCGGCGTGGTTCCGCACCGCCGAACCGGCGCCGCTGCTCGACGTGGTCGCCGACGCCGTGTGGCGACAGCGCGTCCTGAGTGCGCACTACCGCCGGTGGGGCGGCGACGTCCACCGCGAGCTGCACCCGCTGGGGCTCGTGCTGAAGGCGGGCAACTGGTATCTGGCGGCGTCCGTCGACGACCGCGTGCGCACCTACCGGGTCTCGCGGTTCGTCGAGGTCACGGTGGTGGAGAAGCCGTGCGCGCGCCCCGCGGACTTCGACCTCGCGGCGTACTGGGAGGAGGCGTCGCGCGGTCTGGAGGCCCGCGTGCTGCGCGGCACGGCGCGGCTGCGGGTGAGCGGGGCGGGGCTCCGGCTGCTGCCCGCGATGTTCGGCGCGGCGGGCGCGCGGGCCGTCGACGGGGCGGGCGAGCCGCGGGCGGACGGCTGGTCCGAGGTCGACCTGGAGGTGGAGGAGCTGCCGGTCGCCGTGAGCGACATCCTGCGGCTCGGTCTGGAGGCGGAGGTGCTCGGCCCGCCGGAACTCCGCGCCGAGGTGGCGAGGAGCGTCACCGGGCTGGCCCAGCGGTACGCCTGAGCGCCTCCCGTCCGAACGTGCCTGAGCGCGATTGTCAGTGGGGGCCGCTAGCGTCGTGGGGGATGGGGGCGCAGGCGGCACGACCACGGAGGACCCGGTGACGGAGCAGCAGGAGCAGACGGCGGACGACGCGATGATGACGCGTATCGGGCAGGCGGTCATGCTGCATCACGGCGGTGACCGCGAGGAGGCACAGGGCCGCTTCCTCGGGCTGTGGGGGGAGATCGGCGAGGACGGCGACCCGCTGCACCGCTGCACGCTCGCGCACTACATGGCGGACACGCAGGAGGACCCCTCGGCCGAACTGGCGTGGGACCTGCGGGCGTTGTCCGCGGCGGACGAGCTGACGGACCAGCGGCTGAGCGCGCACCACCAGTCACTGGCAGTGCGGGGCCTGTATCCCTCCCTGCACCTGAACCTGGCCGCGGACTACGTGAAGCTGGGCCGTCCCGCGGCGGCCCGCACCCATCTGCGCCGGGCCCGCGGCGCGGCGGGTTCCCTGGCGGACGACGGGTACGGGAACGGCATCAAGGCGGCCCTCGCGAGACTGGAGGGGCAGCTGGGGGAGGGGGGCGAGGAGGAGTGACGCGCCCGCGGCGGTGCGAAGCCGCCGCGTGTCAAGGGCGGTAGGCCTCGCGGCAGATGACGGCCTGGGGGCTGCCGGGGTCCCAGCCTCCGTAGGTCTCACCGAGCGCGCACACGTCCGTACGGGGGACGGCGGGCGCGGACGGAGCGGGGGCGGCCCGCGTGGCTCCGGCGTCAGGACGGGCGGCGGGGGGTCTGCGGACCGGCGGGGGCGCGGGCCGGTCCGGGTGGCGCGGCGGGGCCGAGGGGAGAGCGGCGGGGGCAGGGCGCCGGGGCGAACGGGGGCGGGGTGGCCCCATGCGTTCCAGCACCTCCCTGGCCGGGGACTCCTCGGCCCGGTCCCGGCTGCGTCCCTCGGTACGGGGCGGCGCGGGCGAGGGGGTGGACGGCGGTGCGGTGGCTGCCGGGATGCCGCTGCTGCCGCCCGGCCGCTCGACGCTCACGCAGCCGGAGACGGCGGCCGGCACGGCCACGGAGAGGAGCAGCGCGGCGGCAGCGGTGGTCGTCGATCGATGCATCCGCGTAACTCTTGAGGAGGGGGCGCGTCTTGGGGTCGGAACGGGTGGGGGGTGCCCCGCACGGGTGACGGGGCGGGGTGACGGAGGCGGGGCGGGATGACGGGGGTGGGGCGGGGTGACGGGGGGCGGGGCGAACGGCGAGGGCGCGGTACGCGACCCCCTCGTCGCCGACGGTGTCACGGTCGGCCCCGGACCTCCTCCTGCGGAGCATCACCTCCGTCACCGGCCGGCGTCCGCCGCAACCCCCGTATGCTGCGGGAACGGCGACCGGAGCGCCCGCGAGGACCGTGCGGGCGCCGGACGCGGGGACAGCAGGGCGCCAGATCGGCGACGGGCGGTAGGGAGACAGTGGTGAAGGTCGGCTGCATCGGACTCGGTGACATCGCGCAGAAGGCGTATCTGCCCGTCCTCACCACCCTGCCCGGGGTCGAGCTGCACCTCCAGACGCGTACGCCGGCGACGCTCGCCCGGGTCGCCGCTGCCCACCACATCCCCGACGCGCGCTGCCACACCGACCTCGACGCGCTGCTCGACCAGGGCCTCGACGCCGCGTTCGTGCACGCCCCGACCTCCGTGCACCCGGAGATCGTCGGCCGGCTCATCGAGGCGGGCGTCCCGACGTATGTCGACAAGCCGATAGCGTACGAAATCGCCGACTCGACCCGCCTGGTGCAGCTCGCCGAGGACCGCGGAGTGAGCCTCGCCGTCGGTTTCAACCGCCGTTACGCGCCCGGTTACGCCCAGTGCGCCGACCACCCGCGCGAGCTGATCCTGATGCAGAAGAACCGCGTCGGCCTGCCCGAGGACCCGCGCACCCTCGTGCTCGACGACTTCATCCACGTCGTGGACACCCTGCGGTTCCTCGCGCCGGGCGAGATCGACCACGTGGGGGTGCGCGCCCGGGTCGTGGACGGCCTCATGGAGCACGTGGTGCTGCAGCTCGCGGGCGACGGCTTCACGGCGCTCGGCGTGATGAACCGGCTGAGCGGTTCCACCGAGGAGATCCTTGAGGTCTCGGGGCAGGACACCAAGCGGCAGGTCGTGAACCTCGCCGACGTCATCGACCACAAGGGCCAGCCCAGCGTGCGGCGGCGCGGCGACTGGGTGCCGGTGGCCCGTCAGCGGGGCATCGAGCAGGTCGTCCTCGCCTTCCTCGACGCCGTACGGGCGGGCAAGGTCCTCAGTGCCCGGGATGCGCTGGCGACCCATGAATTGTGTGAGCGCGTCGTCCGTGCGGCTCGGGAGCAGGGCGCCTGAGCGACCGGGCGCACTCGGCGGCACACAGCACGGTGATCACCACGAGCGCCCCGTGCACGGGCCAGTCGCCCCACCTGACGTACGCCGTCGTGCCGGTGGCCAGCGGCACGTCGTAGACCTCGGCGGTGCTCGCCGAGGTGCCGAGCGGGGCGCCCGCGCGGGAGCCGTCGGGGCCGTGGACGGCGGAGACACCGGTCAGCGTGGCGTGCACCATGGGGCGGCCCGTCTCGGCGGCGCGCACCGCGGCGAGGGAGGCGTGCTGTTCGGGCGCCCAGCTGGACTGGAACGACGACGTGGCGGACTGGGCCAGCAGCATCTGCGCCCCGTCGCGGGTCAGCCGACGGCTCATGTCGGGGAACGCCGACTCGAAGCAGACCAGCGGCCCGACGCGCAGACCGGGTCCCGCGTCCATCAGGACCTGGCGGTCGCCGCGCCTGCGGTCCTCACCGGCGGCCTTGCCGACGGAGGTGGCCCAGCCGAGCAGGGAACGCGCCGGTATGTACTCTCCGAACGGCACGAGCCGCATCTTGTCGTAGCGGTCCCCGGTCGGGCCTCCCGGGCCCACGAGCACGGAGCTCTTGAAGATGCCGGGGCGGTCGGAGCGGCGGGCGTCGACGTTGACGAGCAGGTCGGCGCCGACGTCGCGGGAGAGCGCGGCGAGGCGGCGCGCCACGTCGGGGCGGTCGGCCAGGTCGAACCCGACGCTGCTCTCGCCCCACACCACGAGGTCGGGGTCCTGCCCCGCCAGGGCCCGGGTCAGCGCCTCCTGCCGGTCGAGCCGCTTCTCCGGCCCCGAGATGCCGTCGATGACACCGGGCTGCACGACGGCGACACGGACGTGGCCCGCGGCCTCGGGGCGCGGAGCCCAGGCCGAGGCCGCCGCGGTCACGGCGGTGACGGCGGCCACGGCGAGGATGCCCGCGAGGGCGGGGGCGGCGCCCGTGGTCCGCGGGCCCGCGGTGTCCGGCCCCGAGGCCGCGACCTCCGTGCGGGACACCGCCGCACGCGACGCTGCTACCCGGCCCGCCAGGGTCTGCGCCAGCAGCGCGAGGCCCACGTTCAGCACCACGATCAGCGCGCTGACCAGCCAGACCCCGCCCACGGACGCGAGCCGCAGCGCCGGGGTCACCTGCCACTGGCTGGAGCCGAGCAGGCCCCAGGGGCCGCCCAGGTTCTCCCAGGACCGTGCCAGTTCGACCATCAGCCAGCCCGACGGCAGGACCACGAGGGCCGCCGTGGCCCGCCCCGGGGACGGCGCGCCGCCGAGGAAGCGGCGGACCAGCCAGCCCCACGGCGCCCACAGCAGCCCCAGCAGCGCCGCTATGACCACCGTGAAGACGTGCAGGCTGGGCAGCAGCCAGTGGTGTACGGCCACCATGAAGCCCAGGCCGCCGAGACAGCCGTCGAGCATGGCCCGCCGGGCGGTGGGCGCCGTGCGGATCAGCAGGAGCCAGGGGACGAGTGCCCCGTACGCGAACCACCACAGCGACGGCGCGGGGAAGGCGAGGGCGGGCAGCGCGCCGGTCAGGACGGCGATGCCGCCGCGCCACCAGCGCGAGGCCATGGCCCGCCGGGCGGGAGCCCCGAGCCGGCCCCACCGGTCGCCGCCTCCGGTGCCGCCGCCCCGGCCGCCGCCGTCACCGCTCCGGTCACCGTCGCGTTCGCGTTCGCGTTTGCGTTCGCGGTCGCCGTGGCCGTCGCGGTCGCGGTCGCGGTCGCCGAACTGAATCATGCAGCGCCTTCCTCGATCCCGCCGCCCCGGCGGGCGTCCCAGTGTGCGCGTCCTCGGCGATCTAGAACAGGGGGCGGCTGCCCGGCGGCAAGGGGCGGAGGGATCGAGTCACTTCCTGGCGGCGGCCTCGCGGGCGCGTTCGCTGGTCCGGCGCCACTTCTCCTCCACCGCGACCTGCCGGAGCCGCCAGCCGGAGGGTGTCCGCAGGAGGGTGAAGACGTACCGCCCGCCGCACTCGAAGTCGGGCGCCGTGGACGTCGCGGAGCCGTCGCGGTCGGGGAAGCGCATGGGGTTCACATAGTCGGCCTGGACGCGCGCGGTGTCGCCGACGTCCTGGTCGAGGACGCCGAAGTCCAGCTTCCGGTTGACGATGAGATGCTGGCGCATCGGGAACATGCGCATGGTCTCGGCGAGCCAGGCAGCGACCTCGCGGGCGCTCCCCTCGATACCGCCCGCCGAGCTGTAGTCGGCGCGTCCTTGCGCGGCGAAAAGCCGCTCGTAGGCGCTCCAGTCGCCGTCGTCGACGGCCACCGCGTACTCGGTGATGAGGGCATCGATGGCCAACCGGTCGATCACGGCCGCCAGTTCCACGCGCTGCGTCATCGGCTCAGTGTTGGGCACGGGAGGTGCCGAGCCAAGGGGCGTGCAGGAACGCGTCCGCCGGGGGAGCGGTGGCCGGGGTCGGACGAGTGGTGACGGGTGGCCGAGGTCGGGCGAGCGGTGATCGGTGATCGGTGATCGGTGATCGGTGACCGGTGATCGGGGCCGGACGGGTGGTGAACCCGGTGCCGGGGGCCGGCTAGGCGGCCTTGACGATCTCCGCGCGGACCGCCGCCGCCCACTCCGTCACCAGTCGTTCGTACTCGGCGCGCTGCTCGGTGGAGAGGCGGCCGCCGGCGCGCAGCCAGAGGCTGCGGATGCGCTCGTTCAGTTCCGCGGAAGAGCGCACGGAACCATGGGGTGGAGGGGTTAAGGGCATGCGGCAAGCCTAGGCGATGCCTACGACAATCGGAACTGTCAGCTACCGCACACCTCCGCCAGGTGATCGATCGAGGCCGATCCGCCTCCGGTAGCCGCCCTCAAATCGGTATGGAACGGTGGAAAGCGGCTCGGCGGGTGTGACGCATCTCTGCCGAGTACGGAGGGAGCCCGCGTCGAGTCCTACCGAGAGAGGTGGCGAGATGTCGTCGAAGCGACGCCGCAAGAAGAAGGCCCGCCGCAAGCACGCGGCCAACCACGGGAGCCGCCCCCAGTCCTAGTGCGTGTTGCGGAAGTCCCGCCTGTCCGGCCCGGACGCCGCCGGACCCGTCCTCCGGGCGGACGACGCCACTTTCGCAACACGCCCCAGGCGACCGCCGCGGGCCGGCGGGGCGCCACCATGGGCGGCGGCGCGGTGCCGCCGCCCGGGTGGGGCGGTGGCGACCACGCCGGGGTGGCGCCCGGGGGCGGAGGGGTGTCCGTAGCCGCAGAGTGGTGCGCGATGCCGGGTGGCGCCCGCGTGTGCGCGCACGCGCCCCCTGCCGACAGGTGGTCGAGCCCCTCGGGAGCGTCACGGCGTCTTCACCATCCCCCCACATGGCGCATGATGACTCTTTCGGCACAGCACAGCACATGCGCAATCCCAGGGGGGATCATGCACACCCGTACCATCGCCACCGCGCTCATCGTGGGCAGCAGCCTGCTCGCGCTCACCGGCTGCGGCCCGGACAACGCTTCAAACTCCGGTACGAGCACCACCACAGACAAGCCCGCCGCCGCCCACACGGCGGACGAAGAGGCGGCGGGCGAGAAGGCGGCGGACGGGAAGGCGACGGACGCGAAGGACGAGACCGCCGCGCTGCCCGACATGACGGGCAAGGGGCTGCAGTCCGCGCAGGACCAGGCGCAGGCGGCCGGCTTCTACGGCCTCACCTCGCACGACGCGCTCGGCCGCGACCGCATGCAGGCCTTCGACCGGAACTGGAAGGTCTGCTCGCAGACCCCGAAGGCCGGTGACCACCCGACCGACACCAAGGTCGACTTCGCCACGGTCAAGCTGGAGGAGACCTGCCCGGCCAAGGACGCCGGCGCGGAGCAGCCGCAGGCCGCGGGGGCGAAGATGCCCGACTTCAAGGGCAAGGCCGTCAAGGTCGCCCGTGGCGCCCTCGACTCCGGCACCAGCATCACGGTGAAGGACGCGTCGGGGCAGGACCGGTTCATCCTCATGGAGTCGAACTGGCAGGTGTGCGGCCAGGAGCCAGCCGCGGGCGCGAAGCTCGACGGGCGGCCCGTGACGCTCAGTGCGGTGAAGTTCGAGGAGTCCTGCTGACGTGAGCGAGGAGTCCTGCTGACGTGTGCGAGGAGTCCTGCTGACGTGAGGGCGGTATAGGACACTTGTGCGCGCAACGTCACCGCCGGGCGGCACCACCGCCTCCGGGCAGGGAGGGACGGCGACCGGTGGTGGCAGCGCCTCCGACTACAGCCCGGAGGGGGCGTGGGATCACATGGCGGATCTGTACGGCGATTGGGCGGAGCTGGCGGCGGCGGAGGTCGAGGGCGTCGACTACCAGATCCGCTTCGCCGACCCGGCGGGGGCGTCCCTGGCGTCCATCGCCATCCACGGCGGCGGCATCGAGGCGGGGTCCGGTGAAATGGCCCGTGAGGTCGCCGGGACGTGGATGCGGTACTACGAACTCGACGGAATGAAGTCCTCCGGCAACCGCGACCTGCACATCACGTCGACGCGCTACGACGAGCCCCGCGCCCTCGCGCTGGTGACGACGGCCCGCGGCTGCCTGTCCTTCCACGGCTACCAGGACGACGACAACCTGCTGTCCATGACCGCGATCGGCGGCCTGGACACGGCGTTGGCCGCCCGCGTGACCGCCGGACTGCGGGCAGCCGGCTTCACGGTGTCCGCCGCCGCGGGCGACATCGCGGGCACCGACCCGGCCAACATCTGCAACAGGACGCTGCCGGGCGCGGGCGTACAGCTGGAGATGAGCCAGGCGCTGCGCCGCAGCTTCTTCCCCGGCGGGGACCTCACCCGAGCGGCGCGCGAGTCGGGCGCCCGCACGCAGGACTTCTTCCGCTACGCCGCGGCGCTACGAACGGCCTGCGCCGGCTCCGCCCCGGTCCCGGCCCCGTCCTCCCCGGGACTCAGCCCGCCGACTCGCCCGCGTGCGGGCTCAGTACGCCCATGCTGACCAGCACGATCAGGACGAGGCCCAGCGGGACCCGGGAGCAGACGAACGGCATGAAGTCCGGGCACGGTGAAGCCGGAGGAGGCGTGGGAGATCCTGGTGGCGGCCTCCCAGTACGCCGATGCCAAACTGCGGTTCGTCGCCGAGGCGATCACCTCGGCCGCGACCGGGGAGCCGATGCCGGAACTGCTGCAGAACCCGTATGTGAACCCTGCTACGGGGCTCCCGAGGCTGGTACACCGAAGCTGTCGGCGTGCACGCGGCTGATCCACGTCTTCAGCCCGTGGCTGGTCAGGACTTCGCGGATCGGCTCGACTCCGAACAGCTGCCGGCGGGCGTCGACGAACGATCTCCGCGGCCTCCTCCGCAGTCACACCGGGCCGCTCACCGCGGCCCACTCGGTCTCGTCGGTCAGGGTGTGTGGACGGGGCGGGGGATCTCGTGCCGGGCGTCGAACCGCAGGCCGGGGCAGACGACTCTCACCACGGCCAGTTCGTCCCGGTCGGCGAGGCGGACGGCGAGGGGGCCGTGGCCCGTGGCCCGTGAGATCCGCTCCGTCAGCCATGTGAGTTCGGCGGTGACGTCGTCGAATCCGATGCGGTACGAGGACACGGCATCTGGACAGGTGACCAGATCCGGTGGCGCACACGGGCGGTTCCGCGGGTCGTCATGGTAGAGGGCGGGCAGGTCGTCCCTGGTACCGGTGATGAAGGTCAGCCGGCTCTGGGCCGCCTCCGTGATCGCCCTCGACAGAGCTACGTCCGGCGAGGAGTGGGCGCCCGAACCGGCGGACCACACCGGGAAGTCCTCGCTCCAGACGTACGCGACGAAGCACGGCACCTGCCAGCGGTTGGGGACGAGGGCGATCTCCAGATAGACCGCCGCCTCGTCGAAGAGCCGGACCAGCCGGTCGCTCACCCCTCCCGCGACGGAGCCGGGTTCGATGGTCAGGCGGCAGTCGTGACCGCTGTCGTCGAGCTGGGTCAGACAGTCGCGCTCGACGACCTCGTACAGGGCGTGCAGTAGGGCCTCAGCCTGCGTGTTGCCGGACCCCAGACCATTGCTCGACGCCTGAAGGCCCGGCGGACGCCAGGGCCGATCCGCCTCCAGGTTGAGGCGTACGGCGTCCAGCGGCAGTGGAACGGGGGAGCCGCTGAGCAGGTCGACGGCCCGCACCCAGGACAGCTCCCGCCGGGCGTCGGCCATGCTTCCCGGCTCGTGGGCGAGGTCCATCAGGTCGTACGGCAGGTCGAGACGCCGCGCGGGGGCGATCCCGATATCGGGGTCGGGGACGGCCCGCTCCGCGTACCAGAGCTCAATGCTCTCCATGGCGGCCGAGATCTTCGCCAGCAGCGCGGACTGCCCCTTGCCCTGGGAGACGGCCAGCGTCTTCGACAGGGGGCGTACGGCCATGGCGACCGGCAGGCCGAGGGTGTCGAGGCCGGTGACGTCTGCGACGCGCGTAATGCCGTACTCGGACAGCAGGGGCCGTACCGCCTCCCAGGTCTCCTCCGGAGAACGTACGCGGTGGGTGCCCTCGGTGAAGACCTTGCGTGTGGCGGATGTCGCTGCGTGGGTGGTCGTCACCGGGCGGTCCTCTCTTTTGGAGGCGGGTCGTTGAGCAGTTGGCGGGCCGCGTCCACAGCGTGGCGGATGCTGGGAAAGCCACGGTCCCGGGCTGCCGCCAGCAGCGCGTCGTTCTCTTCGGGCACACCCCAGACACCGCTCAAGTAGGCGCGCACCCGCCGCCCCTGGGCCGGTCGGCTCGTGTGCGCGGAGGGCGGGCGCTCCTGCACGGCCGGGCCTCGTCCGTGCAGGAGTGCCCGCAGCCGGTCGGCCTCCGCGGCCCGCGCGAGGGGTGGGGCGGCCGACCGTACGTGGGCGACGGCGTGGGCCCGGTCATCGTCCAAGGCGTGGGCCTCCTGAGGGGTCAGCCACTGCGCCATCTGCTCCTTCGTGAGGCGACCCGGGCAGGCGTCCTTGGCGGTGGCGATCCAGTTTCGGACGTACGCGGCCCAGCGGGCGGGAAAGCCGGGGTCATGGAGGCGCTGTTCACGCAGGACGGCCCCCAGGGTGCCCGGGTGGGCTCCGTCCGGGTCGGCGGGGAGGTACTCGACGATCGCCTCGTCCAGGAAGGTGGTCCGCCACCCCTCGTCCGCCGCCCAGGACGCGGTGGCCGGCGCTGTCCCGGTGAGGGCTCCCGCGTGGTCGAGGCAGCGCAGCGCGTCGGAAGCCTTCAGGCTGTGGAGGAGCGGGTCACCGGCGACGGTACGTGCGGCTTCCTCGGTCTGCGCGAGCAACTCGGGGCGCTCCCGGGCGAGATGGTGCTTGATGGCGGCCCAGGAGCGCGCGGTGTACGGGAGTGCGCCCGCCACCTCCAGGACGCGCGCCGCCGCCTCCCCGGTCAGGACGCCGCTGTGGGTGAGCTCGGTGACCTGGTGGCGGACGTCGACGAGGGCGAGGGTGAGGGCCCGGTGGGGCGGGTCCTCCGTTTGGGCGACCGCGACGTCGGCGTCCGAGTCGATGACGCCGTCGCGGTACTGGCGGAAGATCTCGCCCACGCCGACCATGCCGTACGCCTCAAGCTCGGCGGCCCGCAGGGCGCCGATGCTGGCCGCGCCGAGAACGACGGTCCCCCGGGCGAGGACCCAGAGGAGCTCCTTGTGCCGCAGCGGCAGGCTGTGATGGTACCGCCCGTCGATGACGACGGCGATGTCACCGGGTGCCGGATCGAGGCGGATGAGGTCGCCGTGGCCGGCTGGGCCGTGCACCACGGCTGCGGGGAGCCGGTCACGGACGACGTCGACGGGCACCGTCGGCCCGACGAAGACATGAATGGTCACTGATCCGGACTCCTCACCGGTCGTGGCTGGGGGACGCCGCCGAAACCTTCCGTCAGCCGGTCGCGAACCGACGGGGAGACATCTGTTCGCGCGACCTGCCGGAGGGCGACTGTGTGCGCGCCCACCGGTCGGCGGAGTCACATACCTCTTCGCGACCCTCTTCCAGCAGCCGGTGCGGGGCTGGACGCGGGCGAGCGCGACGCCATTGGTGTCGACCATGCTGACGGTTCTGTCGCCGCCGCCGCGCCCGAACGCCTCCCACCAGTCCTGGGCCATCGGTCCCAGGTGCCGGACTTCGGCCGCGTCGCGGTGGGGCCAGGTGCTCACCGGCAACTCGTCGACCGTGCGCAGCCCCTCGAAGCTGTTGAGGGGCGAGCAGCCGACGCCCAGCGGCGCGTGTTCAGAAACGGTTCTGCGGTGCGTCTCGTCGGCGCACCGCAGACCCTTCGGCGTTCGTTACCACTCGACCGCCACGACGTCCGTCTTCATCGCAGGCCGGCAGCGGCCCTCGGCCCAGGCGGATCGTCGTCGTCACCCGACTGTTCGCGCGACTCGGGTCGCTCCTTCGTCGGGTCCTGCTTCTTCCGCCCGGCGGACTGTGCCGAACGGCTCCTTCCCTCCTCGGGGAACTCCTCCGCGTGGATCTCCTCAGGCTTGTCAGCCATGACCTCCGCCTCCTTGCACGTCGATGCCTCAGCATGTGTGCTGAGTAGTGGAGACATTACGCACGATTACGGGATGTTTCTACTTATATCGGTCATCGCCCCTCGCCCAGGCAGGGAGGGAGGAACGCTCGTGGCTCAAGGCTGGTGACCTGGACAGCCTTGGCGATCGTGGTGGGCATGGTCGTCACCTCCTGGGGACTCATCGGGGCGGTTGCCGTTTGTCGGCGGTTCGGCTACTTGGCGCCGAGACCGGCGTCGTCGACCTCGTCCTTGCCCTCGGCCTTGAGGACCTTGTTGAGCGGTGCGAGGTCGTAGATGCCCTTCAGGTCGGGCTTCTCCAGCAGCCCGGCCTTCACCGCGTGCTCCGCTTGGGTGTTGAGGGTGGAGGCCAGCGGGTCGTCGAGGAAGGTGATGGACTTCCAGGCCGGGTCGACGACCTCGGCGGGCAGGGCCTTGCCTGTCTCCGCCTTCAGTGCCGCGTTGGCGGACGCCTTCGCCTTCTCCGGGTTGGCGTTGATCCACTCGTTGGTCTTCACCGAGCCGCGCAGCACGGCCTCGACGACGTCCGGGTGGTCCTTGAGGAAGCTCTGCGACACGATGATGTTCGTGATCACGAACTTCTTGTCGGGCCACAGGTCGGCCTCGTCGAGGAGCACCTTCGCGCCCTCGGCGACCAGCTTCGACGCGGTCGGCTCCGGCACCCAGGCGCCGTCGAGGGAACCGGACTTGTAGGCGTCCGGGGTGATCTTGTTGTCCGTGCGGACGACGGAGACGTCGCCCTTGCCGCTCTCCGCGTCGACCGTCCAGCCCTTGTCCGCGATCCAGTTGAGGAACGCGACGTCCTGGGTGTTGCCGAGCTGCGGCGTGGCGATCTTCTTGCCCTTGACGTCGTCCAGGGACTTGATCTTCTTCGGGTCGACGACGAGCTTCACGCCACCGGAGGCGGAACCGCTGATGATGCGCAGGTTCTTGCCGCCCGACTTGGTGTAGCCGTTGATGGCGGGGGAGGGGCCGATCCAGCCGATGTCGATGGAGCCGGCGTTGAGGGCCTCGATCTCGGAAGGGCCTGCGTTGAAGGTCGAGGCTTTGATCTTGGTGCCGCCCAGCTCCTTCTGGAGCAGGCCCTCCTGGACGCCCACCAGGGCCGTGGCGTGGGTGAGGTTGGGGAAGTAGCCGATCTTCACCTCGTCGGCGGAGAGCTTCTTGGCGTCCGCCGCGACCTCGGTCCGCTTGCCGTCGTCGGTGGCGTCGGAACCGTAGCCGCAGGCGGTGAGCAGAAGGGGGAGCGCTGCTACGACGGCGATGGTGCGCAGGGTGGTGAGCGGTCTTGCGGCAGACACGGAGGTGTCCTCTCGGGGAATGGGTTGGTCAGGGAGATGCGAAAGCGTGAGGCGCACAGCTCATGGGGCATGCGCCCGCGCTTCGCTCGGCGGTCCTCGGCGGCGGGAATGCCGTCACGGGGCCGGGAGCGGAGCTGTGCGGGGATGGGCGGGCGCGGATGACGCTGCCGACCGGAGGATCTTCTGTCGGCGGTCTCAGGCGGGCCGACAGAGGGCGCTGGACGTGCGGCCGAGGTCGATGTGGCAGCGCGAGGTCAGCAGGGGGAGCGGCAAGTCTGCGCGGTTGTGCGTTCGCATGGCCCCCCACAGATCCACAGATCCCTAGTTTTCCTACCTGGCTGATAGGGATCGTGGCAGAAGGCGGTGTTCACCCCAAGGGGGTGTTCATATGGTGGACGCGACTATCTCGCTTTTTGGAATCCACCTTGCTTGTTTCTTGGAATCCTTGGTCGACGGCCCAGCGTGTCAGGGGTTCACCCAGGCTTTGGGGGCGTCGGTCAGGGCGGTTACGTAAGTGGGCAGTTGGGCCGATGCGACGTCGGCGAGCGACACGCCCTCAAGGATCTCGCGCACGTTGGACCGCAACGCGATCCACAAGGGGAGCAGTGACTCGGCGGGGCCGGTGTAGGACAACTCGGGCGGGCGGACACCGCGTACCGAGACCAGGGGTCCCTCCACGACGCGGATGACGTCGGCGATGCTGATGGACTCGGCGGGCTTGGCCAGCCGGTAGCCGCCGTTGCCGCCGCGCCGGCTGATCACGAGCCCGCCCCGGCGCATGTCGTTCAGGATGCCTTCGAGGAACTTGTGCGGGATGTCCTGGGCGTCGGCGATGGCCTCGGCCTTCAGTGGCCCGTCATCGCGTGACGCGGCGAGTTGCAGTGCGGCACGTACCGCGTAGTCCGCTCTGGCTGAGATCCGCATGCGTCCATTGTCCCGTATGGCTTCGGCCGGCATCCGCTACCCGCGGGCCGCCGGGCGGGAGCGGATACCCCTGCCCGGCGGGGCGTCGCCCGCGACGGTCACCCGGCGTCCAGTGCGCCTCCCGCGCGGCGGGTTCCGGGGGGACGTACCAGACGCCGGTTCCGGCGGAGGCGGCGGGGCCACCGCCGCCGGCCACCAGGACGTCCGTGGTGAGGTCGAGACCGGTCATACGGCCGCTTCCTCTCCCGCGGCGGCCGGTGCCAGCCGGTTGGCGGGGCGGGCCAGGCCGTAGTTCTCGCGCAGGGTGCGGCCGGTGTACTCGGTACGAAACAGCCCCCGCCGCTGCAGGATCGGTACGACGTGGTCGACGAAGTCCTCCAGACCGCCCGGCAGATGGGGCGGCATGATGTTGAAGCCGTCGGCGGCACCCTCGGTGAACCACTCCTCGATCTCGTCCGCTGTCTGCTCCGGCGTACCGGCGAAGACACGGTGACCACGTCCGGCACCGAGGCGGGCGATGAGCTGGCGCAGGGTGAGGCCGTCGCGGCGGGCGAGTTCGGCGACGAGGGTGAAGCGGCTCTTGTTGCCGTTGATGTCCCGTTCTCCGGGCAGCTCGGGCAGCGGCCCGTCCAGCGGCAGTCCGGTCAGGTCGGTGCCGAGCATCCCGGAGAGCTGGGCGAGCCCGTACTCCGGAACCTGGAGGTTCGTCAGCTCCTGTTCCAGTGCGCGAGCTTCGGCCTCCGTGGAGCCGATGACGGGCGCGATGCCGGGGAGCACCAGCAATTGGTGTCCGGAGCGGCCGTACCGGGCGAGCCGGGACTTGAGGTCCTTGTAGAAGGTCTGGCCGTCGGCGAGGGTCTGCTGGGCGGTGAAGACGGCTTCGGCGTACCGGGCGGCGAACTCCTTGCCGTCCTCCGACGAACCGGCCTGCACCAGCAGCGGGTGTCCTTGCGGGCTGCGCGGTACGTTCAGGGGGCCCTGCACCCCGAAGTATGCACCGCGGTGGTTGATCTCCCGCACCTTGTCGGTGTCGGCGTACACACCGCTCTCCCGATCGAGGAGGATCGCGTCGTCCTCCCAGCTGTCCCACAGCTTGGTGGCGACCTCGACGAACTCCCGCGCCCGCTCGTAGCGCAGCCCGTGCTCCAGGTGTTCGTCCTGCCCGAAGTTGCGGGCCTCGTTCACGGTGCCGGAGGTGACGATGTTCCAGCCGGCCCGGCCCCCGCTGATGTGGTCCAGGGAGGCGAACTTGCGGGCGGTGTGGAAGGGCTCGTTGAAGGTGGTGGACACAGTGGCGATCAGGCCGACGTGCTCGGTGACCGCCGCCAGCGCGGACAGCAGGGTGAGCGGTTCGAAGCCGCCGAGGGCGTTGTGCCGGACCTTGCCCCACAGGGCGAGACCGTCGGCGAGGAAGACGGAGTCGAGCAGGCCGCGCTCGGCGGTCTGCGCGAGGTGCTGGAAGTAGCGCAGGTCGGTGACGCGTTCGGGCTGGGTGCGCGGGTGCCGCCAGGCGGCGTCGTGGTGGCCCGCGTTCATGAGGAAGGCGTTGAGATGCAGCTGACGGGGTCTGGGCGCGGTCATGGGGTTCCTCGGATCGGGGGCAGCGAGACGAGCGGGTGACAGGGGAAGGGCGGAGGAGAGGGGGAGGAGAGGGCGGAGGCGGGTCAGTTGCCGGCGGGTACGCGCCAGGAGCTGAGCCGCCGTTCCACGGTCACCAGGAGCTGGTTGAAGATCACGCCGATGGCGGAGACCGTGATGATGCCCGCGTACATCCGCGGGATCGCGAAGGTGAACTGCGAGGCGTTGCATCTCAGTGTCCTGGTCCGGTCCTTGGCTGCCGGTGTTCCGGACGCGGCCGTGCCGCAGCTCACCGACACCGCCGAAAGACCGAGAAGGGTGAGGAAGTGACGTCGGGCCGACGCCGTAACGGCCATGGCAGGCTCCTGTTCGGGAAACGGGAAACGGGAAACGGGAAACGGGGAGAGGAAAGGGCAGGCGTCGAACGGCGGAGAAGCGGCCTCAGCAGAAATGGCCATGGCGAGGGCCGACGTCTGTTGAAAAGGCAGAGGCAGCAGCTTGCGTAGAAGCCGACCGTGATAGGGAGCGAAGGGGAGCTGCGCCTGTCAGTGAGTACGGCGACCGGCGGCACAGATGGCGCTGGCCTGACGTCGCAGATCGACGTGCAGGCGCGCGGCGAGGGTCTCGGACTTGCTCACAGCCACGAAAGTCGCAGCGAAATCCAGCCAGGTCAATATCGCTTGCGTATGCGCCTTATGTTCTCAACAGTCCGACATGCCAATGAAGCGCGGCGTTCACAATTCTCCGGACGGGGGTGGCGGGTGGCGTGGTGACTGCCGTTCGTGCCGTCACCGCCGTCACCGCCGTCACCGCCGTCAGCGCAGAGACTGCACGGCGTAGAGGGCGCCGAGGGCGGTAGCCAGGGCGCCGAGCAGGAGACGCAGTGCCGTTTCGGGCAGCCGAGGTTGCAGGTGTGCCCCGAGGTAGCCGCCGATCAGTCCGCCGAGGCCGCAGGCCAGACCGAGGTACCAGTCAGGGGCGATGTCACCGGAGCTCGTCAGGGAGAGCAGCGCGAAGGCCGCGGCCCCGGTCACGGAGGTGGTGAACGTGGAGGCGAGGGCGGCTGGTGCCACGCGGGCGACGGACATACCCCGGCCGACCAGTATGGGGCCGAGGATCGATCCGCCGCCGATCCCGTAGATCCCGCCGACGACCCCGACGACCAGGGCCATTCCGGTGATGGCCCGGCGTGAGGGTTCCGCGGCCCGGGCCGGCCGGGTGGGTCGGAGGGTGCGCCCGATGAGCCACAGGCCCAGTGGCATCAGCAGAGCGGCGACCAGAAGGCGGAAGGCGGTGGCCCCCGGGACGGCGAAGACCCGTATGACGGCGCCGATGACCACCCCGGGCAGCGTGCCGGTGACCAGGCGCCGCGTCAGCGGACCGTACAGGAGGCCCTCGCGGCGGTAGCGCAGCAGGGCGCCGGGCCCGGCCACCACGTTGAACAGCAGGTTGGTGGGTGTGATGGCCGGGTTGGGCACACCGAGGACGCTCAACTGCACGGGCAGCAGGAACACCGCACCCGACACCCCCACGGGCGCGGTCACCACCGCTATGAGCAGGCCGACCGCCAGCCCGGCCAGCCCCGTTGACCACGTCACGCAGCCCTCCGATTCGAATGTCCGGCCGGTATCGCCGCCGTGGTCCCTGTCGCCGGCCCACAGGGCTGCTGAGTCCCCCGGTGGCGAGGGGCCCTGGCAGCAGATCGTTCCGCTTGGGCATGGGTGGGACTACGGAATCGGTCTTTGGAATCGGTCTCCCTGAGCGTCCCCGCCTCCCGGATCAGGCGGGCAGGACGAACGGAGGGTGGGCGACCGATGATGTCGAGGGCGCGGGTGGTGGACTGCTGCGCCGCCCGCGTTTCACCCGTGTCCTGCCGCACGGCACGCACGGCACGCACGGCGAGACGACCGGCGGCCAGGACCCCGGTGGTGCAGCAGAACCGGGCGCTCCACGACAGGCGACTGGAAGTAGTGACAGCCGAGCAGTCGACCGATTGCGCCGTCGGAGGCGGCTATCTCCCGGACGACGGAGTAGGCCATGGGCCAGTCCGCGCCGCCGCCCTGGGACTCGGTCGGCGTCAGGAGCGTCAGCAGTCCCGCTTCGCGCAGCCAGTGCGCATGGCCGGGGCCCGGTTCGTTCGGACGGCGAGGCGGGGCGGGACGGCGCGGAGGCAAGGCCCATGGAAGCGGTCTTCTCAAGGTCGGCCGCTGGGCGCGGCGTTGAGGCTTCCCCGCTGGTCGGGCACGTACTTGTAGCCCACGCGCCGAACGGTGACGATGCGGTGCCGGTGAGTTCTGCCCAGCTTGCGGCGCAGGCGGGCGATGTGGACATCCACGGTGCGGCCGTCGCCGATGTGGTCGTAGCCCCAGACGGTGGCCACCAGCCGATCACGGGTCTGTACGTGGTGGGGATGCTGGACGAGATGTGCCAGCAGCGCGAACTCCAGGTACGTGAGGTCGAGTTCACGTCCGTCGACCTCGGCGACATGTCGCGCCGGATCAATGCGGACGACGTCGTCTGCCGTCCGCTGGACAGGGGCCGGGCCTGCGGCGGCGACCGGTCGGATCTCGGGCCGCGGCCTGTCCTTGGCGAAGAGCTCGGTGGGATCGGTGCCCTCGGGGACGAGCACGAGGTAGCCGACGAGCGGCGCGGAAGTGTGTCCCTGGGTGTCTCGCTGAGCGGTGTCGCCCACCAGGCGAAGACGGGGTGTGTCGGAGAGGAGTGGATCGTGTGGGGTGGCCTGGGCCGGAAGAGCCGTGGTCATGGCGGTTGTCCCTCGGAAGTGTGTCGGGCCGTCAGGCGCAGTGGGTGACTTCGTCTGATCGCCTGGGAAGGGGGAGCGGAGCGGCGCGGGCGAAGGTGCGAGTCGCGTGCCTTACGCGCGGCAGCAGGCGGCGCTGACGACGTGACCAAAGTCGACATGCCGACGACGAACGAGTCGTTGCTGCTTACGGGACATGTTCATCATCCTGCGCATCCCCGGCAGACGCCGTCAAGGCTTCCCTAGTAACTCCGTAGGAAAAGGCGGGAAGGTCTCACACTCTGAGAGGTCGGCCGTCCACCGGAGACGTCGCTGTCCCAGCCTCGGTGGCGCTCAGGGCACGCAGGAGGGCGCGGGCGACCGCGTCGTTCTGGCGGAAGGCCGGCGCGTTGGTGCGGGGGCGGGCGAAGGCGGCGACAGCCCGGCTGTTGGTGGCGGCGCCGAGGGCGATGCGGCGGGGATGGGGGCTGTCGAGGGACGGGTCGAGGACGTGGCCGTCCGTGGGGGAGACGGCGAGCAGGCCGGAGCGGTGGGTGTGGGTGGGGTCGGCGATGACCTCCTCGGCGAGTGAGCCTTCCCGGTACAGGCCCCGCAGGAGTGGGTCCTCGGTATGGGCCAGGGAGGTGCCCGGCAGGTACGCCTCGATCAGGGCCGTGGCGTGGGTGGTGTGGCCGGGGACGGTGGTGCTGGTCGCGGTGAAGGTGCCGCTCGTCGCGTCGGTGGCGATGCGGATACCTGCCCCCAGGAAGTGGACGATGCCGGCCTGGGACAGCGCGAGGAGTTGGCGCAGGCGGAAGCCGGGCGGACCGGAGGCGAGGAAGCTGAAGAAGCCGTGCCACCAGCCGTCGAGGTCGTCGGCGACCGAGCGGGCGGTGAGACGACCGGAGGCGACGAGGCGGGGCAGTTGGCCGTAGACGGAGAGCAAGGCGAGGAACGCTCCGAGGTCGGCGCTGGACTCCGGGTCCTCGCGGCGGGTGACGTCCTGGGCGATGTGGTCGCGCAGGTGGTCCTGGAAGGCGTCCGGTGTGGGGAAGGCGAGGCCGTCCAGCGGGTGGTCCAGGGCTTCGAAGTTCAGCCTGTCCGCCGGATCGGGTACGGCCGTGACAACCAGGGCGGCCATCTCGCCGGCGTACCAGCCCAGGCGGTCGTACACGGCGGAGAACTCCGGCCAAGGAAGGGCGGTGCGCTCCGGGTGGGCGTGGAACAGCTCGTGGTAGTGGCCGAAGCCGATCTCCTTGGCCATCAGCGGCCACACGTCGTCCCGCAGGTCCAGCGGGCGGCCCTGGACGAGCAGCGCGTCGACCGCCTCGGGGCCGAAGTGGCGCGGCAGCGGGGGACGGGGGCCCTGGAGGCGGTAGCGGGTCTTGGAGTGGTACGGCACTCCGCGCCGCGATCCGACGTGGAGGACGGGCTCGCGGCCGGACGGGAGGTAGGTGAGGGTGCCGTCGGGCTCGGTGCGGAAGGCGCCGCCGCGTCCCTCGGTGAGCAGGGTCATCAGGTCGATGAAGGCCAACCCGAAGCCGCGCAGGATGACGTGTTCGCCGGGGCGCAGTGCGGACAGGTCGGTGTCGGCGGAGAACTCGGGCGGGAGGTGGAAGCGGCCGTGCCGGCGGGCGAAGGCGGCGTGGTCACGGTACTCGGCGGACGGAGTGGAGCCGAGGTGTCCCTGGGCCAGGATCACCAGGTCGGCGGTGAGCGGCGTGGCACGGTCGGCGAGGTGCACCTGCTGCGGGCCGTCCGGGGGGCCGGTGACGGCGGTCGCGGTGGTGGGGTGCCACTCGACCGTGACGGTGGGCGGCAGCTGGGCCAGCGTCCTGCGGAACACCCAGTCCAGGTAGGCGCTCTGGGCGCGGCGTGTGGGGAAGTCGGACCCGTCGAGCGAGCGCAGTTCGGCGAGCACCTCCGGGTCGGCGGGTGGTGGGGGTACCCCCTGGTCGAGCGAGGTCGAGAGCTTGGGGGAGTACGGGGCGTGGTGCGGGCTCCGGCCGGAGAACTGGGCGGCCCACTCGGCGAGCGAGGGGCCCGGCTGTACCGGGCCGTCGATCGTGGAGGACTCGTCGGTGAACATGGTGACGTCCTCGGCCATGGAGTTCATCCGCAGCAGCGCCGACTGTTCGTGGCGCCAGATGCGTCCCGGACCCGGCGGATGCGGGTCCACCAGGTGGATGCGCAACGCCCGTACACCGTCCCACAGTTCGGGCGCGTTGGCGGCGATGCGCTCCAGCAGGCCCGTGGCGCGCGGCCCCGCGCCGACGACGACCAGGACGGCCGGCGAAGGGGTGCTGCTCACCGGTCACCGCCGATCGCCGGCCGGGCGTCGGCAGCGGTCGCCGCGCTCAGTCGGTGGCGCACGGCGGTCAGGTGGCCGCGCAGCCGCTGCAGTGGTGTCGGCGGCAGGGCGCGGGAGTTGCCGCGGGCGTAGTACCGCTCGACGTAGAACTGGCCCGCGCCGAGCACTGTGGTGACCGCGATGTACCAGAGGGTGGCGACCATCAGCAGCGGGATGACCTGGTAAGTCTGGTTGTAGATGAGCTGCACCGAATACAGTAGGTCGTGCACGGCCAGCACGCTGACGATGCTGGTGCCCTTGAGCGTGCCGATCAGCATGTTCCCGGCCGTGGGCACGATGGAGCGCATCGCCTGGGGGACGACGATCCGGCACAGGGTGCGGTATCTGCTCAGCCCGAGGGCATGGGCTGCCTCGGTCTGCCCGGGGTCCACGGAGAGAATGCCGCCGCGCACCACCTCGGCGGCGTAGGCGGTCTCGTGCAGGGTCAGGCCGATGACGGCGGTCAGGGTGGGGCCGAGCAGGTTGACCGTCTTGACGGTGAGGAACTGCGGGCCGAACGGGATGCCGAGGCCCAGCGTCGGATACAGGGCGCCGATGTTGAACCAGAACAGCAGCTGCACCAGCAGCGGCGTGGACCGGAAGATCCACACGTAGCCCCAACTCAGGCCGCGCAGCACCGGGTTGGCGGAGAGCCGCATCACCGCGAGCACGGTGCCGAGCAGAAAGCCGAGCACCATCACCACAGCCGTCAGCCACAGGGAGAGCAGCAGTCCGTCGAGCACGGCGGCGGTGGTGAAGTACCGGCCCACCACGCTCCATTGGAAAGCCTGGTTGCGGACGACGGAGTTGAGCACCATCGCGAACAGCAGCAGCGCGACCGCGGCGGTCAGCCACCGGCCGACGTGCCGGCGCGGCACGATCCGCGGCACGTCGGAGCCAGGGGCGCTCGCCCGTTTCGGGGGTTTCGTCACAGGGGCCGGCGTGACTTCGGAAGGGGTGACCATCGAGAGGCTCTCCGGGGGAGGGAATCGCAGGCGTGGGTGACCACCCGGCGGCACTCGCAGGGAGCGCAACGGCACAGGCGCTGCGTGCATACGGTGCGGCCGGGGCTCGGCGTCGTCACATTCGCCGCGTCCCTCAACGCGGCCCGGGAGGGCCGCCGGGCAGGGCGGCCGATCCGCTGTCGATCGTATGTGCCCAGGGGATCGATGTGTCAACAGTGCCCTGCGCAGGGCGCGTCCAGGCGGTCCGGCATCCGGGCGCTGCTTGACGAGCGCCACGATGTACTGCTCAATTGGTCGCATGAATGCCCAGCAGCGCTTGGTCTCGCGCGATCACATCGACTTCGGTCGGGTGTGGTCGGCCGCGTGTTGCGCCTGACTCGGCAGCGGGCCGTCTGACCGGCCCTTCCCTCCCTCGGTGACCCCGTCGCGGGCCGAGTTCTCTCCTCACGCGCGCTGCCGCAGCTCTGCTTCTCCCGACGCTCGACGTCGTCACGACTGCACCGAACCGTCTGCCTGACGGTCCGTTCGCCCATGCCCGCACGCAAGGCGATTCCGCCATGCCCGCGTGCCGCCGCAATCCCTGAAAGGCCATGCCCATGCCCGTGGAGTTCCTCGGCATCGCCGCTACCCATGACGGCTCCGAGACCACGCCGCGCTCCGGCGCCGCGTTCGACAAGGAGTACACGCTCCGGCTCGCCCGGGCGCACGAGGACCACGGCTGGGACCGGGTGCTGTTCGCCTACGGCTCCGGATCGCCGGACCCCGCACCGGCAGCCGCGTACATCGCGAGCAGGCTGGACCGCCTCCAGATTCTCCTCGCCCACCGGCCGAACGTCTCCTACCCCACCTTCGCCGCCAAGACCTTCGCCACCCTCGACCAGATCAGTGAAGGCCGGCTGACCGTGCACTTCATCACCGGCGGCAACGACCACGAGCAGGGCCGCGAGGGCGACACCCTCACCAAGGACGAGCGCTACGCCCGCACCCGCGAGTACATCCGGATCGTCAAGAAGATCTGGACCACCCACGAGCCCTTCGACCACGAGGGCGAGCACTATCGCTTCCACGATTTCGTCAGCGACGTCTTCCCCGTCCAACGGCCGCGCCCGAAGGTCTCGTTCGGCGGCTCGTCCCCTGCCGCGTACGCCGCCGGAGGTGCCGAGGCCGACATCTACTGCCTGTGGGGCGAGCCCATCGCGAAGACCGCCGAGCAGATCGAGAACGTCAAGGCCGCAGCGGAGGCCGCGGGCCGCACCGACCCGCCCCGCATCCAGGTCGCCTTCCGCCCGATCATCGCCCCGACCGAGGAACTGGCCTGGGAAAAGGCCCACCGCACGGTCGGCGCGATCAAGGCCCGCAGGCAGCGCGGCGAGGCGATCACCAAGCGCCACAACGGCCACGCACAGCCCGAGAACACCGGCTCGCAACGGCTGCTCGTCATCGCCGAGGCGGGGGAGCGCTACGACCGCGCCCTGTGGACCCCGACCGCCGCCGCCACCGGCGGCGCGGGCAACTCCAACGCCTTGGTCGGCACCCCCGAGACGGTCGCCGAGGCGCTGCTCGACTACTACGACCTCGGCGTCGACATCCTCTCCGCCCGCGGCTACGACCTGCTGGGCGACGCCATCGACTTCGGCCGGTACGTCATCCCGATCGTCCGGGAGGAGGTCGCCAAGCGCGACGCCGAGCGGGCGGCACGCGGGACGCACACCCTTGTGGCGGTGGACGAATGACCTCGGTAGCCCAACCGCCGTCGTGGACAGCGGATCTGACGGTTCTTCAGGTCCCTGTCTCGGACCCGCGCGTGAGACCCCTGCTGCGCGAACTCGGGCACGAGTACTCCACGCGCTACGGCAAGGACGCCCACGCCGAGATCTCCCGCTACCCCGACGAGGAGTTCACCGAACAGTACGGCGGCCTGCTGCTCCTGCTGCTGGAGCGCGGCGAGCCCGTCGCAGGCGGCGCCTTCCGGCGGTACGACGCGACCACCGCCGAACTGAAGCGGATCTGGACCCACTCCGCCCACCGGCGGCGCGGCCTCGCCCGCCGCGTCATCGCCGAGCTGGAACGCGAGGCGGGCACACGCGGCTACCGGCGGATCCACCTGACCACCGGACCACGCCAGCCCGAGGCCCGCGGCCTGTACCTGGCCACCGGCTACACACCGCTGTTCGACACCGAGGCCGACCCGGAAACCATCGGCCCGCTGCCCTTCGAGAAGCATCTGCCGGCCGAAGCACGCACAGCACGCACAGCACGCACGGGAAAGGCAGCCGACCTGTGAACCCTCGCCCGATCAGAACCCGCCTGCGCGTCGCCGCGACCGTCGCGCTGCTGCCCGTACTGGCGCTGACCGCCTGTGGCTCCGGCGCCACCTCCGGCACCACACCGGCGGGCGCCCAGGCATCTCCCGCGCCGACCGACGACCCGGTCGCCGCCGTCCGCAAGGTGGACTCCGTCGCCGCCCTGCTGCCCGCCGACGTCCGCACAGCGGGCACGCTTCGCGTCGGCAGTTCGATCGGGTCCCCGCCCGGGGCGTACTACCCGAACGGGCAGGACAAGCCACCCGCAGGCCAGGACATCGACCTCGCCGACGCGGTGGCCAGGGTCCTCGGCGTGAAGCTGGAGCGGCAGGACGCCTCCTTCGAGACGATCCTGCCCGCCCTGGGCAGCGGCAAGTACGACTTCGGGACCGGCAACTTCGGGGTCACCACCGAACGCCTGAGGACCATCGACTTCGTCACCTACATCAACGACGGCCAGGGCTTCGCGGTGAAGACGGGCAACACCGCCCTCGGCAAGAAGGTCACCGGCCTCACCCAGCTGTGCGGGCTGACCATCGGCACCGGCGCCGGCACCACCTTCGCGGCCACCCTCACCGCGCGGAAGGGCGTGTGCGCGAGGGCGGGCAAGAAGCCGTACGACGTGAAGGTCTACTCGGAGAACGCGGCGACCCTCACCGCACTCCAGCAGGGCCGGATCGACGTGATCATGTCGACCATCAACGGCCTGCGCCACCAGGCGGCACAGCCCGCCTCCCGGACCACCTTCCTCGGCGAGTTCCACCGCCTCGACGTCGGCTTCGCCTTCAAGAAGGGCTCCCCACTCACCAAGGCCTTCCAGGCCGCCGTCAGAGAGCTGATCAAGGACGGCACGTACGCCCGAATCCTCAAGAAGTGGGGCACCTCCGCCTCCGCGATCGACGCGTCGCGGATCAACCCGCCCGAGCACACCTGAGAGTTGAGCAGGAACACCACGATGGCATCCACCACCGACACCGCGCCGCCCGGCGCGGCCACCCCGGGCACCGGCCCCGGGGCCGCGCCCGCCCCGGACGATCCGGCCACCCTCAAGGTCGTCCCCGCCCCCCACTACGCCCGCTGGGTGGCGGCCGTCGCCGTGATCGTGCTGGTCGCCCAGTTCGTGCACGGTCTGGCCACCAACCCGGTCTGGGAGTGGGGTGTCTTCCGCGACTACGTGCTGTCCGAGACGATCGTGCGGGCGGTGTGGGTGACCCTTCAGCTCACCGCCTACGCCACCGTGCTGGGCTTCCTCCTCGGCACCGTCCTGGCCTTCATGCGGCTGTCGCGCAGCCCGGTGCTGCAGACCGTCGCCTGGACCTATATCTGGATCTTCCGCTCCATCCCGATGATCGTCCAGCTGGTGTTCTGGTTCAACCTGAGCGCGCTGTACGAGAGGCTGGGCTTCGGCGTCCCCTTCGGCCCGGTGTTCTGGTCCGTCGACAGCAACAGCGTCATCGGCACCATGGGCGCGGCCATCATCGGGCTGACGCTGCACCAGGCCGCGTACGCCGCCGAGATCGTGCGCGGTGGTGTCATCGCCGTCGACCACGGGCAGCTGGAGGCCGCCGCGGCGTTGGGGATTCCCCGGCTGCGGCAGATCCGCCGGATCGTGCTGCCGCAGGCGATGCGCGCCATCCTGCCCACGGCCGGTAACGAGATCATCGGCCTTCTCAAGGGCACCTCGGTGGTCTACGTGATGTCCATCGGCGAGCTGTTCTACCAGGTGCAGGTGATCTACGGCCGCAACGGCCGGGTGATCCCGCTGCTGCTGGTCGCCACCGCCTGGTACGTGGTCCTCACCTCCCTGCTGTCCATCGCGCAGTACTACGTGGAGCGCCGCTACGCCCGCGGCGCCAACCGCACCCCGCCACCCACCCCGCTCCAGCGCGCCCGCCGCTTCGTACGCGGCCTCCGCTCCGCCGCGGCTCAGCGCAACCAGCCCGTCATACCCCTCAAGCCTTTGGGAGACAGCCGATGAGCGCGGTGATGGTAGACGTCCGCGGCGTCCACAAGAGCTTCGGCCCGCTGGAGGTACTGCGCGGCGTCGACCTGCGGGTCCGGGCCGGCGAAGTCACCGTGGTCCTCGGCCCGTCCGGCTCGGGGAAGTCCACGCTGCTGCGCACCATCAACCACCTGGAGAAGGTCAACAGCGGCTGGATCAGCATCGACGGCGAGCTCATCGGCTACCGCCGCTCCGGGAGCAAGCTGCATGAGCTGAAGGAGAAGGATGTACTGAAGCAGCGCACCCACATCGGGTTCGTCTTCCAGAACTTCAACCTCTTCCCGCATCTGACCGTGCTGGACAACCTTGTCGAGGCCCCCGTGTCGGCTCTGCGCCGCCCGCGCAAGCAGGCGGAGGAGACCGCCCGCCGCCTCCTTGACCGGGTCGGCCTCGCCGACAAGGCGGGCGCCTACCCGCGGCAGCTCTCCGGCGGCCAGCAGCAGCGCGTAGCCATCGCCCGTGCGCTCGCCCTCGAACCGAAGGTGCTGCTCTTCGACGAGCCCACCTCGGCGCTCGACCCGGAACTGGTCGGTGAGGTCCTCGACGTCATCAAGGACTTGGCGCGCACCGGAACCACCATGATCGTCGTCACCCACGAGATCGGCTTCGCCCGCGAGGTCGCCGACACCGTGGTGTTCATGGACGGCGGAGTCGTCGTGGAGCAAGGTCCGCCCGCGGCCGTGCTGGACGCCCCGCGGCACGAGCGCACCCGCGCCTTCCTCTCCAAGGTCCTCTGACCAGCCCCTCACCTGTTTCGCACGCCCACGCAAGGAGAACGACCGTGTCCACCACCCTCGCCCGCCGCCGAACCGCCGCAGCCGCGCTCGGACTCGCCACCGCCCTCGTCCTCGCCGCCTGCAGCAACCCCTCCGACGGCGGCACGACCGAGGTCGCGGCCACGTCGGGCGGCAAGACGAAGATCAACATCAGTCCCGACCAGAACCGCGTCACCACCGGCAAGGTCGACTCCATAGCCGCCGAGGTCCCGGAGAAGATCCGCGAGAGAGGCACCCTGGAGATCGTCGACTCCTCCGGCTCCGCCGCGCCCCTGACCTTCTTCGCCACCGACGACAAGACCGTCATCGGCGTCGAGCCCGACATCGCCTCCCTGGTCGCCGACGTGCTCGGCCTCAAGCCGCACATCAACACGGTCTCCTGGGAGAACATCTTCGTCGGCCTCGACAGCGCCAAGTACGACGTCGGCTTCAGCAACATCACCGTCACCGAGGAGCGCAAGGAGAAGTACGACTTCGCCACCTACCGCGAGGACAACCTGGGCTTCGAGGCGAAGAAGGGCAGCGGCCTGAAGGTCACCGGGCCCGAGGACGTGGCGGGCAGGACGGTCGCGGTCGGCAGCGGCACCAACCAGGAGAAGCTGCTCATCGAGTGGAGCAAGGAGAACGAGAAGGCCGGCCGCAAGCCGGTGAACATCAAGTACTACCAGAACGAGAGCGACACCTACCTCGCCCTCCAGTCCGGCCGCGTCGACCTCTACCTCGGCCCCCACCCGACCGCCGCCTACCACGCGGCCACCACCGGCAAGACCGAGGTCGTCGGCACCTACTCCGGCGCCGGCTCCACCCTCCAGGGGCTCATCGCGGCCACCACCAAGAAGGACAGCGGCCTGGTCGAGCCGCTCGCCGACGCCCTCAACCACGTCATCGACAACGGCACGTACGCCAAGGTGCTCAAGCGCTGGGGCCTGTCGGACGAGGCCGTGACCAAGTCCGAGATCAACACGCCCGGCCTGCCCAGGACCAACAAGTAGCCGACCCCGGGTCCGCAGGCCGTACGACGCCTGCGCACCCACCGGCGCCGCCGCGGACCTCGCCGGTCCGCTCGCCCACTGGCACGAGGCCACCGGCGTCGACGGCTTCCACCTCCTTCCGGCCCCGGCACCCGCCGATCCGTCCGCCGTGGTCCACCACCTCGGCCTGCCCCGTCCCGCCGGCCGATACGACCGATACGACCGATACACGGAGGCGACCCGATGACGCACACCACGACAACCGCCGCAATGACCGGGCCCCGAGCGTGAGTTCACCTCGCCGCTCACTCCCCGGCGTCCACAACACCACCGGCCGTCCGCACGTCCACGAAGGAGTACGCGTGAAACCGTTCAGAACCCGTCATCCCGTCCTGGTGGCGCTGGGCTCGGCCGTCCTGCTGGCAGCCTCCGTCACCGTCCCGTCCGCCGCGGCTGCCGTGGTGGAGGAGCAGCCGCGTTCGTCCGTCGCGCTCGACTGGTACGACACGACAGCGGCCACCGTCGCGGCGGACGCCGCCCCGACGCAGATCACCAACAGCCGGACCTGGGCCGTCAGTTGGCTCGCGGCGGCCCGAGCCGCCCGCCAGGTGCCGTCAGGCGTCGACCGGGGCGACTTCCAGGACGCGGCCCTGGCGTCCGCCCTGCACGACGCGCTGGTGGCGCTGGTCCCCTCCCGCGCTCAGGAACTGGACGCCGCTCTGCGCACGACGCTTCAGGGCGTTCCCGACGGAGCGGCCGAGTCGAAGGGCGTGGCGGCCGGCGCCCGCCAGGCGCGGCTGGTGCTCGCCGCCCGCGAGGGTGACGGCCTCGACCCGGCCTCGGTCGACGCGCCGTTCACCGTCCCCCCGGCGGCTCCTGGGGTGTGGCAGCCGACCCCGCCCGCCCACGCCCCGGCCGCGCAGTACGGCAATCGGCTCGCCCGGCCCTTCCTGCTGGACAGCCCCGACCAGTACCGGCTGACCGCACCGCCCGCCCTGGACTCCGCGCGCTACCGCGCCGAACTGGCCGAAGTCCGTGCATACGGGGCGGTGGACAGCACCGTGCGCACGGAGAGGCAGACAGAGACCGCCACCTTCTGGCTCGGATCCTCACTGACGCTGTACACCGAGCCACTGCGGGTGGCCCTCGCCCGGTCACCGCATTCCAGCGCCGGGCGGGCCAGGCTGGTGGCCCTGTTCCACGTCGCCCTGGTGGACACGCAGATCGCCACCTCCGACAGCAAGTACGCCCATCTGCGGTGGCGCCCGATCACGGCCATCCGTACCGGTTCGATCGACCCCGACCCCTCATGGACGCCGCTGCACACCACGCCGGCCCATCCCGACTACCCCAGCGGCCACACCACGTACTCGGGCGCCGCGGAAGCGGTCCTCTCGGCGCTCGTCGGGCCGCGCACGGCGCCCTTCCGGCTGACCAGCCCCACCGCCCCCGGAGTGACCCGCACGTACACGGCCTGGAGCCGACTGTCCCAGGAGAACGTGGACGCCCGCGTGTACTCCGGCATCCACACCCGCTCGGCCGACGAGGCCGGTCTCGTCCTCGGCGAGCGGGTGGCGACGCACGCCCTGCGCAACGCCGCGCGCCTGTTCGGCACGCTGTGAGCGGCACCGGCACCAGGTGCTGCCGGCCGCGGAGTGTCCCTGACCAACACCGGTCTCGACGTCGTAGCGGTCGGCTGTCGCGCGTACCGCACCCGGCCTGAGCCCGGGCTCGGAGGGGCCCACCGCCCTGCTGTCGAGCCCGCTCACGTCCACGCTCGGTGCGCGGCGGCAGCTCTCGGCGCTCGGGCGGACGAACCCGCTCACCGGCCTCGTCCGCGGCCCGGGAACATCGGGCGAAGCCGGGGCGTTGTGAGTCACGACGAGGTGTGCGAGGCGCCGACGCGCATGATCCTGAGGACGGAGGTGGCGGTCGTGACGCACATGTTCCACGCCGTCCACCTCCACTCCCGGCCCCACATAGACCTCCAGCGCGTGGCCGGCGCGCTCTGTTGTTCCTGACCCGTTCCCTCACCGCCGTTGCCTCCTCCTGTCTGAGGGGGCCGGCGTTCTCGTCACGGACTTCCAGGAAGGCACCCACTCGTGTCCTCGACAACTCCCTCCTCCCTGCACCTTGCCGTCGCCCTGGACGGCACCGGCTGGCATCCCGCCTCGTGGCGCGAGCCGGTGGCCCGCCCGCGCGATCTGTTCACTGCCGGATACTGGGCCGATCTGGTCACCGAGGCCGAACGCGGTCTGCTCGACTTCGTGACCATCGAGGACGGCCTCGGCCCGCAGTCCTCCCACTTCCTGGACCCGGACGAGCGCAGCGACCAGGTGCGCGGCCGCCTCGACGCCGTCCTCGTCGCCTCCCGCATCGCACCGTTGACCCGGCACATAGGTCTGGTGCCGACGGTGGTCTCCACGCACACGGAGCCGTTCCATATCTCCAAGGCGATCGCCACCCTCGACTACGTCAGCGCCGGCCGCGCCGGCCTGCGCGTGCAGATCACCGCCCGCCCGAACGAGGCCGCGCACTTCGGCCGCCGCACCATCCCGCGCGTCGAGGCATACGACAGCCCGGCCGCCCAGGAGGTGGTGACCGACCTGTTCGACGAGGCCGCCGACTACGTGGAGGTGGTGCGCCGCCTCTGGGACAGCTGGGAGGACGACGCCGAGATCCGGGACGCTGCCACCGGCCGCTTCATCGACCGCGACAAGCTGCACCACATCGACTTCGAGGGCAGGCACTTCAGCGTCAGGGGCCCCAGCATCACGCCCCGTCCGCCGCAGGGCCAGCCGATCGTCAGCGCCCTCGCCCACCAGACCGTTCCGTACCGGCTGGTGGCCCGGCAGGCCGACATCGGCTACGTCACCCCGCACGACGCCGAGCAGGCCCGCGGGATCGTCGCCGAGATCCGCGCCGAGCAGGAGACGGCCGGGCGAGCAGGTGAACCCCTGCATGTCTTCGGCGACGTGGTGGTCTTCCTGGACGACGACCAGGCTGCTGCGGAGGACCGGCGCGCGCGCCTCGACGCCCTTGTGGGGGAGCCGTACACCAGCGACGCCCGGATCTTCGCCGGTACGCCTGACCAACTCGCCGACGTGCTGACGGAGTTGCGCGGCGCCGGGCTGACCGGCTTCCGGCTGCGCCCCGCCGTCGCCGGCCACGACCTCCCGGCGATCACCCGGAGGCTGGTCCCCGCACTGCAGCACCGGGGCGTCTTCCGCGGCGCCTACGAGGCCGACACCCTGCGCGGCCTGCTGGGCCTTGCCCGCCCCGCCAACCGCTACGCCGCTGCCTGAGCCGGAAGGATGCCCCGACCGATGACCAAGCCTTTGAAGCAGATCCATCTGGCCGCCCACTTCCCCGGCGTCAACAACACCACCGTGTGGAGCGACCCGGCAGCCGGCAGCCACATCGAGTTCAGCTCCTTCGTCCACTTCGCGCAGACAGCCGAGCGCGCCAAGTTCGACTTCCTGTTCCTCGCCGAGGGCCTCAGGCTGCGGGAACAGGGCGGCGAGATATACGACTTGGACGTCGTCGGTCGCCCCGACACCTTCACCGTCCTTGCCGCACTCGCCGCGGTCACCGACCACCTCGGTCTGACCGGCACCATCAACTCCACCTTCAACGAGCCCTACGAAGTCGCCCGCCAGTTCGCCAGCCTCGACCACCTCTCCGGCGGGCGCTCCGCCTGGAACGTCGTCACCTCCTGGGACGCCTTCACCGGCGAGAACTTCCGCCGCGGCGGCTTCCTGCCGCAGAAGGAGCGGTACTCCCGCGCCAAGGAGTTCCTGGCCACGGCGAACGAACTCTTCGACTCCTGGCACGGCGACGACATCCTCGCCGACCAGGAGACCGGCACCTTCCTGCGGGAGGCCAAGGCCGGCGCCTTCGTCCACACCGGGCAACACTTCGACATCCACGGGCAGTTCAACGTCCCGCGCTCCCCGCAGGGCAGGCCGGTGATCTTCCAGGCCGGCGACTCCGAGGAAGGCCGCGAGTTCGCCGCCTCCGAAGCCGACGCGATCTTCAGCAGGCACGCCACCCTCGAAGCGGGCCAGACCTTCTACACCGACGTCAAGAAGCGCCTCGCCAAGTACGGCCGCCGCCCCGACCAGCTGTTGATCCTGCCCGCCGCCACCTTCACCCTCGCCGACACCGACGCCGAGGCGGAGGAGCTGGCCAAGCTGGTGCGCCGCCGGCAGGTCAGCGGCGCCACCGCCCTCAAGCACCTGGAGTTCGTCTGGAACCGGGACCTGTCCTCCTACGACCCGGACGGCCCCCTCCCCGACATCGACCCGGACGTCAGCGACGACCACATCTCCAAGGGCCGCGCCCAGGTCCGCATGTACCGCGACCCGCTGGCCACCGCCCGCGAGTGGCGCGAGCTCGCCGCCGCGAACAACTGGTCGATCCGTGACCTGGCCATCGCGACCGGGAACCGGCAGAACTTCATCGGTTCGGCGGAGACGCTCGCCCGCACCATCAACGAGTTCGTGCAGGCCGACGCAAGTGACGGCTTCATCCTCGTCCCGCACACTACCCCGACCGGCCTCGACGAGTTCGCCGACAAGGTCGTCCCGCTCCTGCAGGAACAGGGCGTGTTCCGCACGGAGTACGAGGGCGCGACCCTGCGCGACCATCTCGGTCTGGCCCTCCCCCACTCCCGGCTCCGCTCAAGCGGGGGGACCCCCATCGACGACGTCCGTGACGAACGGGCGGCGTCGTGAAGTTCCTCGCCATCACCCTGATAGTGCACCGGCCGGATCCGATCACCGGGGTGCACAAGCCGACCCATGACCGGTTCCGTGAGGTCCTCGACAACGCCCTGCTCGCCGAGGAACTCGGCTTCGACGGCTTCGGTGTGGGGGAGCGGCATGAGCGGCCGTTCATCTCTTCCTCGCCGACCGTCGTCCTCAGCCACATCGCGGCACTGACCCGACGCATCCGGCTGTTCACCGCCGTGACCACGCTCAGCCTCCTGGACCCGGTGCGCGCCTACGAGGACTACGCCACCCTCGACCATCTCTCCGGGGGACGGCTGGAGCTGATCATCGGCAAGGGCAACGGCGCCGCCCAGCGCGAGCTGTTCCACGTCACACCCGAGGACCAGTGGGACCGCAACGCCGAGAGCTACGAGGTGTTCCGGCAGATCTGGCGGCAGGACAAGGTGACCGCAGCGACTCGCTTCCGCCCTCCGCTGACGGACGCCGAGGTGTGGCCGCGGCCCTACCAGCGGCCCGTCCGGGTCTGGCACGGCAGCGCCACCAGCAAGGAGTCGGTGGACCTGGCCGCCCGCTACGGCGATCCGCTGTTCTCGGCGAACGTCACCAACCCCATCGAGCCGTACGCCGAGTTGATCAGGTACTACCGCGAGCGCTGGGAATTCCACGGCCACGACCCGGCGAGGATCGCGGTCGGTGCCGGCACGGCCGGGCTCCTCGTGACCCGCACCTCCCAGGAAGCCCTCAAGGCATACCGGCCGATCTTCGAGTCCACGCTGGCGTTCCACAAGCAGTCAGGCCTGCCGGTGGTCTTCGAGACCGTGGAGGACTTCGTCGAGCGCAGCTCCGCCCTGATCGGCAGCCCGCAGCAGGTCACAGACAAGGTGCACCGCTACCACGAGCAGTTCGGGCACACGGTGCTCCATCTGCAGGCGGACGCCAACGGGTTGACCGATGCGCAGCACCGCGCCTCGCTCCAGCTCTTCCAGTCCGATGTCGCCCCGGTACTGCGCCGCGACATCCCGGACCCGCCCTTCGTCTGGGGACCGGTCCTGCCCGTCACCGAGGAGGAACCCGCCCATGCCTGACATCCCACTCGGCGTCCTCGACCTGGTGCCGATACCGTCCGGCTCGACGGCCGCCGACGCCCTGCGCAACTCCATCGACCTGGCCCAGCACGCCGAGCGCTTCGGGTACGCCCGGTACTGGTTCGCCGAGCACCACCTCAACCCGGGCGTCGCAGGCACCTCCCCCGCGGTCGTCCTCGCGCTGACCGCCTCCGCCACGTCCACGATCCGGCTCGGCTCCGGCGCCGTACAGCTCGGCCACCGCACCGCGCTCAGCACGGTCGAGGAGTTCGGCCTGATCGACGCCCTGCACCCCGGCCGCTTCGACCTCGGCCTGGGCCGCTCGGGCGGCCGCCCGCCGGGACAGGCGAACGCAGCGCCTGCGACCGTGACGCCCGTCGTGGACGGCCGGGCCCCGAACGGCCTGCTGATCCCGTCCCGCTTCTCCTTCGAACGCCTCCTCGGCTCACCCCGCATCGCCCTGCAGCGCAAGCTGCTCCTGCTGCCCGGTGCCGAGTCGCCAGACTACGCCGAGCAGATCGACGACATCCTCGCCCTGCTGGCCGGCACCTACCGGTCCCCGGAGGGCGTCGAGGCGCACGCCGTGCCGGGCGAGGGCGCCGACGTCGAGGTGTGGATACTGGGCAGCAGCGGCGGCCAGAGCGCCGAGGCGGCGGGCGCGCGGGGGCTGCGGTTCGCCGCGAACTACCACGTCAGCCCCGCCACCGTGCTGGAGGCCGTGGAGGGCTACCGGGCCTTCTTCCAGCCCTCCGACTTCCTCGACAAGCCGTACGTCAGCGTCTCGGCCGACGTGGTCGTGGCGGAGGACGAGGAGACGGCCCGCGAGCTCGCCACCGGTTACGCGGCCTGGGTCCGCAGCATCCGCACCGCCGAGGGCGCCATCGAGTACCCGACGCCGGAGCAGGCCCGGGCCTTCGAGTGGAGTGACGAGGACCGGGAGCTGGTGCGGGACCGCGTGGACACGCAGTTCGTCGGCTCACCGGAACAGGTGGCAGACGGCCTGGTGCAGCTCCAAGAGGCCACCGGGGCACACGAGTTGCTCATCACGACGATCACCCATGACCACGCCGATCGGGTGAGGTCGTACGAACTGCTTGCGCGGGAGTGGAGCCGGAGGTGAGCGGGAGGCCCGGCCTGCGGGAGGTCACCCGGCGGACGTCCTCTTGAAGCCGCTCCCGGGTCAGCGCGTCCAGCACCGTGAACGGCTCGTCGAGCAGGAAGAGCGGGTTCTCGACAGCGAGGGCCCGGACGATGGCGACGCGCTGCCGCCGGCCGCCGGAGATCTCCCGGACACGCCGCTTCTCGGTGCTCTCCAGACCGCCCCGGACCGCTTGAGCTCCAGCAGGTCCACGCCCAGCTCGCGCTCCAGATCGCGCACGGTCTCGCTGAGCGCCGGCTGGTATTCGAGCTGTTCTCTACGCACGACAGCGAGGCTGCCCATCACCGCCGACCGGGTTCAAGGGAAACCCTGTCACAACCTCGTGAATTCCTGCTTTCAGCATGTGGAATCAGCTCCGGGCATTCTTGACCGGCCGGACTCCCCGCTGCTTTGATCGATGACATGAAGCGACAGGACCTCACGCGGCGACGCCACGTCGACCTTGCGCGTGTCTCCAGCTCCTGCTGTCGCTGTCGGGTCTGAGCGCATCCGAGGGAAACCCTCGCACTCGCGCTGATCTTCCTTCCTTCGCGAATTCCCCTGCAAGCCGTTGTCCGCGGTGATGCCGGCTTTTCCCGGGAACGTCGTCCCCACACGTCCGGATTCCGGTCACTGGAGACGTTTCCCTCTCACACATGCGCCCCTTTCGCGTGCGTACTCATGCCAGGAGTTTCCCCATGCCCGCAATCCCCGGACCCGACCCCGTCCGTTTCGCCTACTGGGTGCCGAACGTCAGCGGCGGCCTGGTCACCAGCACCATCGAGCAGCGCACCGACTGGGGCTACGACTACAACCGCGAACTGGCCGTCCTCGCCGAGAACAACGGCTTCGACTACGCCCTCAGCCAGGTCCGCTACATGGCCGGTTACGGCGCCGAGTACCAGCACGAGTCGACCAGCTTCAGCCTCGCCCTGCTGCTTGCCACCGAGCGGCTGAAGGTCATCGCCGCGGTCCACCCCGGCCTGTGGCACCCGGGCGTCCTCGCCAAGCTCGGCGCCACAGCCGACCACCTGTCGGACGGCCGCTTCGCCGTCAACGTCGTCAGCGGCTGGTTCAAGGCCGAGTTCACCGCTCTCGGCGAGCCCTGGCTGGAGCACGACGAACGCTACCGGCGCGCGGAGGAGTTCATCACCGCCCTGCGGACGATCTGGACCGAGGACCACGCCGAACTCGCCGGCGACTTCTACCGGGTGCGCGACTTCTCCCTCAAGCCCAAGCCGCTGAACACCCCCGGGCGTCCGCACCCGGAGATCTTCCAGGGCGGCAACTCCACCGCCGCCCGCGCCATGGCCGGCCGCGTCTCCGACTGGTACTTCAGCAACGGCAAGGACTTCGAGGGCGTCACCGGGCAGATCGACGACATCCGCGCCTCCGCCGCCCAAGCGGGCCGTACGCCACCGAAGTTCGGACTCAACGGCTTCCTCATCGCCCGCGACACCGAGGCCGAGGCCCGCGACACGCTCCGCGAGATCGTCGCCAAGGCCGACACCCCGGCCGTGCACGGCTTCCGGGACGCTGTCCAGCAGGCCGGGCAGTCCACCGCTGACGGCAAGGGCATGTGGCAGGACTCGGACTTCGAGGACCTCGTCCAGTACAACGACGGCTTCCGTACGGGTCTGATCGGCACCCCTGAGCAGATCGCCGAGCGGATCGTCGCCTACAAGCGGCTCGGCGTCGACCTCTTCCTCCTCGGCTTCCTGCACTACCTGGAGGAGGTCGACTACTTCGGCAAGCGGGTGCTGCCCCTCGTACGCGAACTGGAGGCCCAGCAGCCCGAGTCCGAACTCGTCGCCGCCCGCGCCTGACCACCCGTGACCGGCACCGACAGTAAGAGAGGTATCCCCATGAGCACCGCCGCACCGGCCGACTGGAAGACCGCCCCCGCCCCGACCGACGCCGCCGGCTGGATCGCCCGCGCCGCCGAGGTCGCGGCCGTCCTCGCCTCCGACGCCGCTGCCCGGGACAAGGCCGCCGCCACCCCGTACGCCGAGGTCCGGCTGCTGAAGGAGTCCGGCCTGGTCACCCTCCTCGGCCCCGTCGAGCACGGCGGCGGGGGCCAGGACTGGCCCACTGCCTACCGTGTCGTCCGCGAGGTCGCCAAGGCGGACGGTTCCATCGGCCAGCTGCTCGGCTACCACTACCTGTGGAACTGGGCCGCCCGGATCGTCGGCACCCGCGAGCAGTGGGAGCACGTAGAGGCCGAGGCCGCCCGCAGCCAGTGGTTCTTCGGCGGCGCGGTCAACCCGCGCGACGAGGACGTGGTGGTGAGGGACGAGGGCGACACGCTCACCTTCACCGGCCGCAAGTCCTTCTCCACCGGCAGCAAGGTCTCCGACGTCACCGTGCTGGAAGGCGTCCTGGCCGGCACCGACGACCACGTTTTCGCCATCGTCCCGTCCGACAGCGAGGGATTGACCTTCCACGACGACTGGGACAACATCGGCCAGCGCCTCACCGAGAGCGGCGGCGTCACCCTCGACGCCGTACGGGTCCCCTGGTCGGCCGCGGCGGGCTACGTCGACAAGCGGTTCCGGCCGCGCGTCTACAACACCCTCAACGTGCCCACCATCCAGCTCGTCTTCGTCAACTTCTACCTCGGCATCGCCGCCGGCGCACTGGAGACCGCCGCCACCTACACCCGGACCAAGTCACGGCCCTGGCTGCACGGCGGCCACGAGCGCGCCGTCGACGAGCCGTACGTCATCGACATCTACGGCGACCTCACCGCCAAGCTGTGGGCCGTCGAGGCCCTGGCCGACGCCGTGGCCGCCGAGGGCCAGAGGCTGCACGACGACCCGGACGCGGTCACCGAACAGGCCCGGGGCGAGTTCGAGGTCCGGGTGGCCGCGGTGAAGGCCCGCGCCACCGACGTGGCCCTGGACATCACCCATCGCGTCTTCGAGGTGACCGGTGCGCGTGCCACCGCCTCCGCGGAGGGCCTCGACCGCTTCTGGCGCAACGTCCGCACCCACTCGCTCCACGACCCGGTCGCCTACAAGCGCCGCGAGATCGGCCGCCACGTCCTCACCGGCGAACTGCCGCAGCCCACCTGGTACTCCTGAAAGGTCCTCGCATGGCCACCATCCTCTCCGTTTCCGGCAGTCCCTCCGCCACCTCCCGCACCGCCCGGCTGCTGCGCCACCTGGACGACCGGCTCACCGCGCAGGGCCACGAGGTGATCGCGTTCGACGTCCGGACCCTGCCCGCCGAGGCCCTGCTCGGGGCGGACTTCCGGCACCCGGAGATCATCCGGGCCACCGCCCTGGTCGAGCGGGCCGACGGGGTCGTGGTCGGTACCCCCGTCTACAAGGCCGCCTACTCCGGGCTGCTGAAGTCCCTGCTGGACCTGCTCCCGCAGTACGCGCTGGCCGGCAAGACGGTGCTGCCGCTGGCCACGGGCGGCTCCACCGCCCACGTCCTGGCCATCGACTACGCCCTGCGCCCCGTGCTGAGTTCCATGGGTGCCACGCACATCGTCCCGGGCTGGTTCACCCTCGACAAGGACCTCACCGTGGGCGACGACGGCTCGCTGATCGTCGCGCCGGGCTCGGCCGAGGCGCTGGCCCAGGTCACGGACCAGTTCTCGCTCGCGCTGGGCGGCCGTACGGCACCGCTGGCGGCCACCGGATGAGCGCCCCGGTCGTGATCGGCGGCGACGGTGAGGCCCTCGCCGTCGCCGCCGGTCTGGCCGCGGACTTCCGCAAGGACGCCGCGGAGCGGGACGCGGTACGCCGGCTGCCGCACGCGGAGCTGGAACGGCTCTCCGCCTCCGGGCTGCTCGGGGTGAACGTGCCGGCCGAGTTCGGCGGCGCGGACGTCCGCGCGGAGACGCTCGCCGAGGTCTTTCGGCTGCTGGCCGCCGCCGACGCCAGCCTCGCCCAGATCCCGCAGAGCCACTTCGTCTACGTCAACGTGCTGCGCCGGCAGGGGACGCACGAGCAGCGGAAGTTCTTCTTCGGTGAGGTGCTGCGCGGCAAGCGATTCGGCAACGCCCAGTCCGAGGCGGGCACCAAGCACGTGCAGGACATCCGTACCAGGCTCGCGCGACGCCCGGACGGGTCGTACGTCCTCGACGGCGTCAAGCACTACTCCACCGGTGCCCTGTTCGCCCACTGGGTCCCCGTCCTCGCCCGCGCCGACGACGACACCCTGTACGTGGCGTACGTACCGCACGACGCGCCCGGCCTCACGGTCGTGGACGACTGGGACGGCATGGGACAGCGCACCACCGCCAGCGGAACCGTCCGCCTGGAGTCGGTGCCCGTGCCCGCCGACCGGGTCGTACCGCACCACCTCACCTTCCAGGGGCCTCAGCTCCACGGCGCCGTCGCCCAGTTGCTGCACGCCGCCATCGACGCGGGCATCGCCTCCGGCGCGCTCGCGGAGGCCGTGGACTTCGTCCGTACGAAGAGCCGGCCGTGGTTCGAGAGCGGGTTCGAGACGGCCGCGCAGGACCCGCTGCTCGTCCAGCGGTTCGGCGAGCTCGACCTCCGGGTCAGGGCGGCGCGGGCACTGCTGCGCGAGGCCGCCCGGAGGGTCGACGCCGCCCGGGACGACCTGACCGACGACTCCGCCGCCGAGGCGTCGATCGCGGTCGCCGCGGCCAAGGTGACCGCGGCGGAGGCCGCCGTGGAGGTCGGCAGCGCTCTCTTCGAGGTCGCCGGCACCCGCGCCGCCCTCGACTCCCTGGGCCTGCACCGCCACTGGCGTGACGCCCGCACTCACACCCTGCACGATCCGACCCGCTGGAAGGTCCAGCACATCGGCCGCTACATCCTGAACGGCACCCGGCCGCCCCGGCACGGACTGCTGTAGACCGACGCCCCTCGAACGGAGACCCCCACGTGTCCCTCACCTTCCACTGGTTCCTGCCCACCAACGGCGACAGCCGCCACGTCGTCGGCGGCGGCCACGGCACCCCCGCCACCGCCTTCGGCCGCGACCGGCCGCCGTCCGTCGCCTACCTGAGCCAGATCGCCCGCGCAGCCGAGGACCTCGGCTTCGTCGGCGCCCTCACCCCCACCGGCGCCTGGTGCGAGGACGCGTGGCTCACCACCGCGATGGTCAGCCAGAACACCGAGCGGCTGAAGTTCCTGGTCGCCTTCCGGCCCGGCTTCGTCTCACCCACGCTCGCCGCACAGATGGCGTCCACCTTCCAGCGGCAGACCGGCGGACGGCTGCTGCTCAACGTCGTCACCGGCGGCGAGAGCCACGAACAGCGCGCCTACGGCGACTTCCTCGGCAAGGACGACCGGTACCGCCGCACGGGCGAATTCCTGCGGATCGTCCGGGAGCTGTGGGAGGGCAAGACCGTCGATCTGGTCGGCGAGCACCTCCAGGTCGAGGACGCCACGCTGGCCCGGGTGCCCGACCCGGCCCCCGAGGTGTACTTCGGCGGCTCCTCACCGATCGCCGGCGAGATCGCCGCCCGCCATGCGGACGTCTACCTCACCTGGGGCGAGCCGCCGACCGCCGTCGCCGAGAAGATTGCGTGGATCCGGAGGCTGGCAGCCGAGCAGGGACGCACCGTCCGGTTCGGCATCCGGCTGCACGTCATCACGCGCGACACGTCCGAGCAGGCATGGACGGAGGCGAACCGGCTCGTGGACGGCTTCGATCCGGAGGCCGTCAAGGCCGTCCAGGCGGGCCTGGCCCGCAGTGAGTCCGAGGGGCAGCAGCGCATGCTCGCCCTGCACGGCGGCAGCCGGGACGCCCTGGAGATCCATCCGAACCTGTGGGCCGGCATCGGGCTGGTCCGGGGCGGCGCGGGCACAGCGCTGGTCGGCAGCCACGAGGAGGTCGCCGAGCGGATCAAGGAGTACGCGGCCCTGGGCATCGAGGAGTTCGTGCTCTCCGGCTACCCGCACCTGGAGGAGGCGTACTGGTTCGGCGAGGGCGTCCTGCCCGGGCTCGCGGCACAGGGCCTGTGGACCCACCCCTTCCGCACCGTGACGGATGTGGGGCCCACCGCCCAGGTCCCCTTCGCCGGCGCCGCGAGCGCACCACGGCCCAGGTGATCGCTGACGACTTGGAGGCCGGCGTGGTGCTGCGATCGAGCGCCAGGAAATACACGTCAGCGCTACGTGTGCGGCCCGGTTTCAGCCGCCGGACTCGCCCGCGTGCGGGCTCAGTACGCCCATGCTGACCAGCACGATCAGGACGAGGCCCAGCAGGACCCGGTAGTAGACGAAGGGCATGAAGCTCTTCGTGGTGATGAACTTCATGAACCACGCGATCACCGCGTAGCCGACCACGAAGGCGACGAGCGTCGCGAAGATCGTGGGGCCCCAGGAGACATGTCCCTCGCCCGCGTCCTTCAGCTCGAAGACGCCGGAGGCGAGGACCGCGGGGATGGCCAGGAGGAAGGAGTAGCGGGCCGCGGCCTCGCGCGTGTAGCCCATGAGGAGGCCGCCGCTGATCGTGGCGCCCGAGCGCGAGACGCCGGGGATCAGCGCCATGGCCTGGCAGATGCCGAAGATCAGGCCGTCCCTGACGCCGAGTTCCCGCAGGCTCTTGCGCTCCCGCACCACGCGGTGCCTGCCGCCCGTCTCGTCGCGGGCCGCCAGGCGGTCGGCGATGCCGAGCACGATGCCCATCACGATCAGCGTCGTGGCGATGAGCCGCAGATCGCGGAACGGGCCCTCGATCTGGTCCTTGAACGTCACGCCCAGCACACCGATCGGGATCGAGCCGACGATGACCAGCCAGCCCATCTGCGCGTCGTGGTCCGAGCGCGGCACCTTCCCGAAGAGGGAGCCGAACCACGCCGACAAGATCCGCGCGATGTCCTTGCGGAAGTAGATGAGCACGGCGGCCTCGGTGCCGATCTGCGTGATCGCCGTGAACGCCGCCCCGGGGTCGTGCCAGCCGGCGAACGCCGCCGTCAGCCGCAGATGCGCGCTGGAGGAGATGGGAAGGAACTCGGTCAGTCCCTGGACGAGCCCGAGGATGAAGGATTCAAGCCAAGACATGAGTACTGCGCCGTCCAAGTACTGATCATCGGACCGCGGCTGCGGTCGTAGCGGTCGTAGCGGTCATCGAGAGGCGTGGCTGGGGGAGGGGACAAGGGGTGGGCGAACGCCGGAACGCGGGGGGTGATCGCCTGATCACGTCCCTCGTCCGGGGGCAGCGTAGCGGTCCGAAGTTACGGGGTGGTGGGAGGCCCGCCCTGCCGGCGCCGACCGCCGCCGCGGGCCTGCCCGCCGTAACCTTTCGGCGTTACCGCGGGCCCGTCCGGCCGTAACCTCCCGGCGCCCGGGGGTTCGCCTTGCGGCAACCCGCGGACGCGCGAGGGCCTGTGGCGCCCCCCCCGAAGTGATTCAGCGCCCGCGCAGGTGATGCCGCTTGAACCAGGCCACCGTCGCCCCGCCGAGCCCCGTGACCGCGATGAACCCCATGGCGATCAGGAAGGCCGGGGACGTCGGCGTGGAGGCGCGGGCGCCCGCGATGACGTACGCCGCGGTGTTCGGGATCGACCCGAGGCCCGTGGCGAGCAGGAACGGCAGCCAGCCCATGCGGGAGACCGCCGCGCAGTAGTTGGCCGCGGCGAACGGCACCCCGGGGAAGAGCCGTACCGCCAGCATCGAACGGAAGCCGTGCCGGCTGAGCTGGCCGTCCGCGGCCCGCAGCCACTTGCCCCGCAGCATCGGCCGGAGCGCGTCCTGCCCCAGCATCCGCCCGAGCCCGAACGCGATCCCCGCCCCGAACACCGTGCCGCCGATCGCCGCGACGACACCCGCCTGCGTGCCGAAGAGCGCGCCCGCGGCCAGGTTGAGCAGCGGGCGCGGCACGAACGCGGCGGTGCACGCCCCGTACGCCACGGCGAAGAGTGCCACCGCCGTGGCGCCGCCGAGCTGCGCGATCCAGCCGCCCGAGAGCAGCCGTTGCGGCTCGAAGAGCAGCACGCACGTACCCGCCGCCGCCAGCAGGACGACGAGCAGCGACAGCCGCGACCACGGCGAGAGCAGCACTCTGGTGCAGCGTACGGCGAAGGCCTGCGGACGGGCGGTTGCGGTCTCGGGCATCCGGGCAGACTAACCGGCTCATGTGTCTGATCGCCGTATGCTGCGTCTCACGAGCGTCACAGTGCGGAGAGGTGACCGGGCGGGCCGGAGCCACGCGGAGCCTCCCGGCCGGCGGAGAACCGGTGGAAACTGCCCGGGCCGCCCGGCGGAAAACCATTCGACGGGGACGTCCTCTTCGATGAGGATCGGACCCATGTCCCGGTACGCCTTCCTCGCAGCCACGCCCGCAGTCGCGGGCGCTGCGAAGGCTGCCGTCCCCACTCCCGACGCCTTCCACGGCGCCCGAAGCTGACCCTCCCCGGACATTCCGGCGGACCCCGCAGGGGGAGGGTCGGTCAGGCCCCGGGGTCCCCGTCCCGACCGTGCGCGCACCGCCGCCGGTCCGGGACCACAGCTTCGAGTTCCGGAGAAGGAACCGTCATGTCCAAAACGGCCTACGTCCGCACCAAGCCGCACCTCAACATCGGCACCATGGGGCACGTCGACCACGGCAAGACCACCCTGACCGCCGCCATCACCAAGGTCCTCAGCGAGCGCGGCACCGGCACGTTCGTGCCCTTCGACCGCATCGACCGCGCGCCGGAGGAGGCGCGGCGCGGCATCACCATCAACATCGCGCACGTCGAGTACGAGACGGACACCCGCCACTACGCGCACGTGGACATGCCGGGCCATGCCGACTACGTCAAGAACATGGTCACCGGCGCCGCCCAGCTCGACGGGGCGATCCTCGTCGTCTCGGCGCTCGACGGGATCATGCCGCAGACCGCCGAGCACGTGCTGCTCGCCCGGCAGGTCGGCGTCGACCACATCGTCGTCGCCCTCAACAAGGCCGACGCCGTCGACGACGCCGAGCTGACCGACCTCGTCGAGCTGGAGGTCCGCGACCTGCTCTCCACGCACGGGTACGGAGGCGACTCCGTACCGGTGGTGCGGGTCTCGGGGCGCAGGGCCCTGGAGGGCGACCCGCGGTGGACCGCCGCGATCGAGGCGCTGCTCGACGCGGTGGACACGTACGTGCCGATGCCCGAGCGCTATCTCGACGCGCCGTTCCTGCTGCCCGTCGAGAACGTGCTGACCATCACCGGCCGCGGCACCGTCGTCACCGGTGCCATCGAGCGCGGCACCGTCCGCCTCGGCGACCGCGTGGAGGTGCTCGGCGCCGACACCGAGACGGTGGTCACCGGCCTGGAGACCTTCGGCAAGCCCATGGAGGAGGCGCAGGCGGGCGACAACGTGGCGCTGCTCCTGCGCGGGCTGCCACGCGACGCGGTCCGCCGCGGTCACGTGGTCGCGGCGCCGGGCAGCGTCACCCCGAGGCGGCGCTTCACCGCGCGGGTGTACGTCCTGTCGGCGCGCGAGGGCGGGCGTACGACGCCGGTCGCCACGGGGTACCGGCCGCAGTTCTACCTCCGCACCGCGGACGTCGTCGGCGACGTCGACCTCGGCGAGGCGGCCGTGGCCCGCCCCGGCGACACGGTCACGATGACGGTGGAGCTGGGCCGTGACATGCCGCTGGAGGTCGGCCTCGGCTTCGCGATCCGCGAGGGCGGTCGCACCGTCGGCGCGGGCACCGTGACGGAGGTCGTCTGACGGGCGCGCGGCCCACCGGGCCGTACGGGAGTACGCGTCCGCGACGTCCGCCCCGGGGGCATCGGGCCCCCGGGGCGGACGGGCACAATGGGCGCGTGGACGACCAGTGCGGGGGCGACGAACGCCGGGGCGACGAACGCCGGGACGACGAGCGCCCGAGTGGCGGGTGCCGGAGCCACGGCATCGCGGACGAGCGTGCCGCGAGCGCGAAGCACGTGGATGACGGCGGAGGCGGCGGCACCGGCGGGGGCGAGGGCACCGGAGGGGGTGCAGGCGGCGAGGTCGGCGAAGGCGGCGAGGGCGGCGAGTACGGCGAGTACGGCGAGGGCGGCGAAGGCGGTGAGGGCGGTGCGGGAGGCGGTGAAGTCGTGCCGGACGAGGCCATTCCGGTGGCCCGCGCCGTCGACCACGGCTTCGCCAAGCTGATGCCCGACGTCGACCGCCCGAGGGCCTGGCTGCTCACGGTCGACGGCGCCCCCCAGTCGTACGTGGACCTGGACGAGCCCACGTACCTGGAGTTCGAGTACGCGCGGCGCCTCGCGCACGTCCTGGACACCGCGGCAGGGCCGGGGCAGCCGCTCGACGTCGTCCATCTCGGCGGCGGCGCCCTGACGCTGCCCCGCTATGTCGCCGCCACCCGGCCGGGGTCCCGGCAGGACGTGGTCGAGGCCGACCGGAAGCTGCTCGAACTGGTCACCGAGCAGCTGCCGTGGGCCGGCAGCACCGGGATCTCCGCCCACGCGGCCGACGCCAGGCAGTGGCTGGAGGCGGCGCCGGACGACAGCGCCGACGTCCTGGTGGCGGACGTCTTCGGCGGCTCACGCGTCCCCGCGCACCTCACGACCGTCGCGTACGCCCGCACCGCCGACCGCGTGCTGCGGCCCGGCGGCGTCTACGCCGCGAACCTCGCCGACGGCGCCCCCTTCGCCTTCCTCCGCTCCCAGCTCGCCACCTTCGCGGCGGTGTTCGGGGAACTGGCGCTCATGGCCGAGCCGTCCGTACTGCGCGGACGCCGCTTCGGCAACGCGGTGCTCGTCGCCGCGCACCGCCCCCTCGACATCGCCGCCCTCGCCCGGCGCGCGGCCTCCGACGCCTTCCCCGCCAGGGTCGAGCACGGGGACGCGCTGCGGCGGCTCATCGGCGGCGCGGAACCCGTGCGGGACGAGGACGCCGTGCCCTCACCCGAGCCGCCCGACGGAACGTTCGTCATCGGCTGAGGTCTCGCCCGCCGGCGCGGGACCGGAAGCCGAACCTGAGCCGGGGCTCGGCACGGAGGCGCCCGCTTCCTTCGTCCGGCGCGTCAGATGCCGTACGTCGGGCACCAGCAGGACGGCCGCCGTCACCAGGACCACGAGCAGCGCGCACCCCCACAGTGAGGGGCCGCGCCCGAAAGCGGACTCCGCGGGGCCCGCGAGGGCCGTTGCGAGGGGCACCATCGCGATCGAGCCGAACCAGTCGTAGGCGGCGACGCGCGACAGCTTCTCCTCCGGGATCTCCTGGTGCATGGCGGTCATCCACGAGACGCCGAAGACCTCGATCGCCACACCGCTGACGAACATCACCGCGGCGAGCCCGGCCACCGGCAGCGGCACCGCGAGCGCCGCCGACGGCGCGGCCAGCGGGAAGACACAGAGGGTGCCCGCGAGCAGCAGCCGGCGGGGCTTCCACCGCATCATCAGGAAGGCACCGCCGACCGTGCCCGCCCCGAACGCGCCGAGCGCCAGGCCCCACGGCCCGGCCCCGCCCAGCTCGTCCCTGGCCACCAGCGGTCCGAACACCGACTCGGCGGCGCCCACCACCGCCACCACCACGGAGAACTGCGCGACGATCGACCAGAGCCAGGGCCGGCCGATGAACTCCCGCCAGCCGTCGCGCAGATCCGCGAGGAGGCCGCCGCCGGGTGCGCGCGGGGGTATGTGGCTGACGTCGAGGAACATCCGCAGGGTGCCCGCGAGGGCGAACGCCGCCGCGTCCACCGCGAGCACCCAGCCGGGGCCGAGCGCCGAGACCATCAGACCGCCGAGCGCGGCTCCGCCGAGGCCCGCCCCTTGCATCGCCATGCGGTACAGCGCGAACGCCCTGCTGACCTGCTCGCCGCTGACCGACGACATCAGCATGCCCTCGGCCGCGGGCCCGAAGAAGGCCTGGCCGACGCCGCCGAGGCCGCACAGGAGCATCATCTGCCACAGCTGCGGCTCGCCGGCGATGACGAGCGCGGCGAAGGCGGCCTGCGAGACGCAGTTCAGGGCGTTGGCGGCGACCATGACGTGGTGCCTCGGCAGCCGGTCGGCGACCGCGCCGCCGATGAGCAGGAACAGGACGAGCGGCAGTGTCCGCGCGGCGGCCACCAGACCGACGTCCCCGCCGTCGCCCCCGGCGTCGAGAACCGCGAACGCCGCCGCGATCAGTGCCCCGTGGCTCCCGAGGTTCGTGATGATCGCGGCGGCGGTCAGCAGTGTGTAGTTGCGGCCCGCCCAGGAGGGGCGTCGGCGGCGGCGGGGGACGGGCGGCTCGGCGTTGTTCACCCCGGGACTATCCCCGTCACCGGTCCGACTTGCCAAACGGTTTGTCCCTGTGGCTCAGAACCGCTTCCACGCCCCCTCTTCCGCGTCCCCTCTTCCGCGCCCCCTCTTCTACGACCCCTCGGAAGCGGCCTCGCTCCAGCGCACGGTGGAGAGGATCTTCTTCACCGTGTCGTCGGAGATCTCGTCCTTGACGCCCTTGGCGCCGTAGAGGGTCCAGGCCACGTACTCACCGGCCTCGTTCTTGAAGCCGAACGTGGTCGCCTTGCCGTCCGAGTCGCACTTCTCGGAAGTGGCCGTGCCGGTCGTCGTGGACGTGGCGAGGCTGCCCTTGATGCCGGACTCGGTGGTGTAGTCCTCGACCTCGCTGATCTTGATCTTCTTCTTGTCGGCCTTGGTCTGCTCGGTGAAGCCGCCGTACACCCACCACGCGGAGTCGTTGCGCGCGATGTCCTTGGTGCTCTTGGCGCCGTTCTGGCCCTTGGTGCCGACCGTGGCGAGCGAGGTGTCGTCGGACTCGCCGTCCTTGTCGTCGTCCGACGTGCACCACTTCTCCTTGTAGACCGCGGGCGCCGACATGCCGATGATCGTCTTCGTGCCCTTGTCCGCGCGGTCGTCGAAGCCGACGAAGGTGTCCGGCGTCTCGACCTTCCAGTCGGCGGGCACGTCGAAGGCGGTGCCCCACTTGGGGTTCACGACGACCTGCCAGCCGTCGATCGTCGGCTTGTCCTCGCCGCCCTCGCCGCGTTCGTTGCCGTCGTCGGTGGCCGTCGGGCTCGGCTTCTCGGTCGCGGACTTCGCGGGCTTCGCGGGCGCGGCGTCGTCCTCCTTGTCCCCGTCACCGCCGAGGACGAGGAAGCCGGTGACGCCGGCCGCCACCACCACGGCCAGGGAGGCGACGATGGCGGTGATCTTCGTCTTGTTGCCGCCGCCACCGCCCTGGCCGCCGCCCGGCTGCTGCGGCATCGGGGGCGGCGTCGGCGCGGACCACTGCGGCTGCTGGGGCTGCGAGTAGCCGTCCGGCTGCGGCTGCTGGTGGCCGCCCGGGGGCGGCTGCTGCTGGTACCCACCGGCGGGCTGCTGGTACCCCGACTGCTGGTACCCCGGCTGCTGGTAGGGGTTGGGCTGCTGGTAACCCGGCTGCTGATACGGGTTCGGACTCTGGTCCTGCGGGTTCTGCTCGCCCCCGGGCGGCTGCTGTTCTGGCCACATGGCCAGTAACCATAGAGGTGCCGGGGCGCCGGGTGCCACGGGCCCTCGCGAGGGGAGGCGGGGAGACCCGTGGCACGGGACGAGTTGTCAGGATTTCGTCGGCTCGCCGTGCGTCCGCACCGTGCTGAGGATCTTCATGACGGTGTCCTCGGAGACCTCGCCCTCGACGCCGCTTGCGCCGTACAGGCTCCACGAGACGTAGGTGCCCTCGGAGTTCTTGAAGCCGAAGGTGATCGCCTTGCCGTCCGTGGCGCACTTGCCGGTCATCGGTGAGCCCTTGGAGCGGGCCCAGGCGATGCTGCCCTTGATGCCCGACTTCGTGGTGAAGGGCTCGGCCTTCCCGACCGTGTAGCTCTTCTTGTCGGGCTGGGTGTACGCCGCGTACACCCACGACTCGGCCTGGACGAGCGCGATCTCGTCGGTGCTCTTCGCCCCCTTGGCGCCCTTGGTGCCCACGGCCGCCAGCTCGTGGTCCTCGTTCCTGCCGTCCTTGTCGTCGTCGGCGGTGCACCACTTGGGCTTGAGGTACGCCGGGGCCGACATGGTCATCAGCGGCTCGCCGGTCTTGTCGTCCGAGTACGTGAGAGCCGTGTCGGGGTTCTGCACGTCCCACTCCGGCGGTACGTCGAAGGCGGTGCCCCAGCGGGGGTTCACCACGACGTGCCAGCCCTTGACGGTCGGCTTGAGCCCGTCGTCGCCGCCGCGCCCGTCGTCGTCGCCCGCGGTGGCCGATGCCTGGGGCGCACCCTTCGACGGGGCGTCCGCCGCACGGTCCTCGCCGTCCTTGTCACCGCCGAGCACCAGGAACCCGGTCACCCCGGCGGCCACGACCACCGCGAGCGCCGCCACGATCGACAGCACCTTGACCCGGTTCCCCCCGCCCCCACTGCCACCCGAAGCCACGGGCGCGGCGGGCACACTCCACTGCCCCTGCGGCCCGGCCGCGGGCTGCTGATAGGGATGGGGCGCCTGATACCCCGGCTGCTGATACGGATTGGGCTGCTGGTACCCCGGCTGCTGATACGGGTTCCCACCCTGGTCCGGCTGACTCTGCTGGTCCGGCTGATTCCGCTGGTTCTGCTCGCCCCCGGGCGGCTGGTGTCCTGGCCACATGGCCGGAAACGATACGGGGGCGGCCCGACGGGGTCGCAGCCGCCCCGGCGGGGGCACAGCGGTCTCCGCTGGCACCCCTTGACGGAGCCTCAGTCTTCGGGCGCTTCGTACACGCGTACTGTCGAAAGGATCTTCCTGACGGTGGCGTCCGGGACCTCGTCCCGCACGCCCTTGGCCCCGACGAAGGACCAGGAGGCGAACTCACCCTCGGCGTTCTTGAAGGCGAACACGGTGGCCTTGCCGTCGGAGTCGCACTTGTGCTGCTTCTCGGCGCCTTCGGAGAAGGCCGTCACCAGGCTGCCCTCCAGGCCCGACGCGGTGGTGTACGGGGCGGGCTCGCCGACGGTGATCTGCTCCCTGGAGGGCTGCGTGTATCCGCCGTAGATCCAGTTGCGGGCGTCCCTGCGGGCGATGCCGTCGGTGCTCTTGGCGCCCCTGTTGCCGCGCGAGCCCGCGGCGGCGAGCGCGGAGTAGTCCTTCGTGCCGTTGCGGTCCTCGTCGGAGCCGCACCACTTCTCCTTGAGGAGCGCGGGCGCGCCCATGCTGGCGAGCGGCTTGTCGTAGGGGTCCTCGTCGTCGGAGACGTAATGGACCCAGGTCTTGGTCTGGGGTGCCCATTCGGGCGGGACCTCGAAGGCGATGCCCCGGGCCGGGTTCGTGACCACCTGCCAGCCGGCCACGGTCGGCCGCGGCTCGCCGCTGTCGTCGCGCGGGTTGCCGCTGGAGCCGGAGGCGCCGGCCGAGGGTGTGGCCGCGCTCTTCGTCGGATCGGGCTTCGCCGTGTCGTCCTTGTCGCCGCCGAGCACCAGGTACCCCGTCACGGCCGAGCCCACGACCACGGCCGCGGCCAGGCAGAGCGCGATCACCTTCGTCTTGCCACCGCCGCCGCTCGGCGGCCCCGCCGGCGGTCCCGGAGGTGTGGGAGCCGGCGCGCCCGGCACGGTCGGCGCGTTCCACGGCGCCTGTCCCGCCGGCGGGCCCGACTGCTGGTACCCCGGCTGAAGGTAAGGGTTCGGGCTCTGCTCCGGCTGGTTCTGCTCGCCCCCGGGCGGCTGGTGTCCTGGCCACATGGGGGATCAGCCTAGGGGACCGTGGTTCGGGGGAGGGAGGGGCCTGGTCAAGTGGGCTACTGGTTAGTAACATCGTGGGCATGAGCGCAGACCAGATGACGATCGGCGAGATGCTCGCCGCCACGGTGCCCATGGCGCGGACGCTGAACCTGGAGTTCAGGGAGACCGCGCCCGACAAGGCCGTAGTGGCCCTGCCCGACCAGAGCGACTACCACAACCACGTCGGCGGGCCGCACGCCGGAGCCATGTTCACGCTCGGCGAGTCCGCGAGCGGCGCCATCGTCCTCGCCGCCTTCGGCGCGCAGCTCTCGCGGGCCGTGCCGCTCGCCGTCAGCGCCGACATCACGTACAAGAAGCTGGCCATGGGGCCCGTGACGGCCACCGCCACGCTCGGCAGGCCGGCCGAGGACGTCGTGGCCGAGCTCGACGCGGGGCAGCGGCCCGAGTTCCCCGTCGCGGTCGAGATCCGGCGCGCGGACGGCGCCGTCACCGGTGAGATGCGGGTGGTCTGGACGCTGCGTCCCAACGACCCCAGCTGACCGGCTCCCGGTCGGGGGAGTGAGCCGTGCGGCCCGGGGCGTTCCCGTGTCCCGGGCTTCGGGTTCCCGGACGGTTGACCCGTCCGGGTAGGCTGCCGGGGGTCCGCGCCCAGGCAGTTCGGCGCACAGGCAGTCCGTACGGGAGGAACCGGCGTTGCACGTCCAGGAGTGGCTGGAGCAGGTGCCAGCCGTCAGCATCTACGCGCTGGTGGGAATCGTCATCGGCCTGGAGAGCCTGGGCATCCCGCTGCCCGGCGAGATCGTCCTGGTCTCCGCGGCGCTCCTCTCCTCCCAGCACGGTGACATCAACCCCGTGATCCTCGGCGCGTGCGCCACCGCGGGCGCCATCATCGGCGACTCCATCGGGTACGCGATCGGGCGCAAGGGCGGCCGCCCGCTCCTGGCCCGGCTGGAGCGCAAGTTCCCCAAGCACTTCAGCGCCGCCAACGTCGGCAGCGCCGAGCGGTCCTTCCAGAAGTGGGGCATGTGGGCGGTCTTCTTCGGCCGCTTCGTCGCCCTGCTCCGCATCTTCGCCGGGCCGCTCGCGGGCGTCCTGCGCATGCCGTACTGGAAGTTCGCCGTCGCCAACGTCCTCGGCGGCATCGTCTGGGCGGGCGGCACCACCGCGGTCATCTACTACATCGGCGTGGTCGCCGAGGACTGGCTGAAGCGCTTCTCCTACTTCGGGCTCGCCATCGCCGTACTGATCGGCGTCGGCTCGATGCTCTTCGTCAAGCGCCGCGCCAAGAAGGCGGCCGCCGAGGCGGAGGCGGCGCCGGCCGTGGCCGCCGCCGAGCCGCAGCCGGTGCCGGCCGCCGCCGACTGACTCACTCCCCGGTGTGCGCGGCCCGGTGCGCCCGGGCCAGTTCGACGTACATCGTGCCGTTGTGGGAGATGCCCTCGCGCTCCTCGTCGGTGAGCGGCCTGCGCACCTTGGCGGGCACGCCCGCGACGAGTGAGCCCGGGGGCACCTCCATGCCCTGCGGCACCAGCGCCTGGGCCGCGACCAGCGACCCCGCGCCGATCACCGCGCCGTTGAGCACGGTGGCGCCCATGCCGATCAGGCAGTCGTCCTCGACCGTGCAGCCGTGCAGCACGGCGTTGTGCCCGACCGAGACGCGCTCGCCGATGGTGATGGGGAAGCCCAGGTCGACGTGGAGGCTGCAGTTGTCCTGGATGTTGCTGTCGGCGCCCACCACGATGGGCCCGCAGTCGGCGCGCAGCACCGCGCCGTACCAGGCGCTCGCCCCGGCGTGCAGCGTCACCTCGCCGAGCACCACGGACGTCGGCGCGGTGAAGGCGTCCTGGTCGATCTTCGGGTCCTTGCCGCCGATGCCGGTGATGAGTGCCTCGTGGCCCATCGGGTGTCTCCCTCTTCGGTACGTCGTCACGCCTGAGCGCACGGTACGGGAACCGGCGGCCGGTGCGGCCGTGTGGGGCGAAGATCACAGGTCAGGGGTGCCCGGGGCCCCGGGTGACTGAGTAACGTGAGCGCGTGCCGAAGAACAGGAACACGTTCTCATCCCTCGCCGCGGTGCCGCGCCGCCTCGCGCAGCGCGCGGTCCACACGGGCTGGGCGTGGGCGCAGCGGGCGGGCGCGGTCACCGCGGCGCACCCCGGACGGCTGCGGTTCGGCGCGATCGGCGAGGGCACGAAGCTGGCCTTCCCGCAGGGCACGGTCTTCGGCGAGCCATGGATCACGCTGGGCGACCACTGCATCGTGGGCGAGCACGTCACGCTGACCGCGGGGATGATGCCGGACCTGGACCTCGGCCCCGACCCGATCCTCCGCGTCGGCAACGGCGTCGTGCTCGGCCGCGGCAGCCACGTCATCGCCGACACCACGGTCGCCATCGGCGACGACTGCTACTTCGGCCCCTACGTCTACGTGACGTCCACCAACCACTCCTACGACGACCCGCACACCCCCATCGGCAAGCAGTGGCCCCGCATGGACCCCGTCGAGATCGGGCCCGGCTGCTGGATCGGCACCGGCGCGGTGATCCTTCCCGGCGCCAGGATCGGCCGCAACGTCGTGGTCGCCGCGGGCGCGGTGGTGCGGGGCGAGGTGCCCGACCACGCGGTGGTGGCCGGGGCGCCCGCCCGCGTCGTCCGCACCTGGAGCGCCGAGCGGGGCTGGCAGCCGCCGCTGCGGACCCCGGCGCCGGTGCCGATCCCCGAGGGTGTCACGCCGGAACAGCTCGTCGCGCTCGGCGAATTGGCGGACGACTGAAGACGACCGAAGACGACCGAAGACGACTGATGACGACTGAACGGTGCAGGGCGCCGGTCTGGTGCCGAGTGCCGCCCCGGGTGCCGGATGCCGTTCCCAGGGGCGCGCCGAGGTGTCGCAGTACAGTGTGGTGAACCACCCGGGCCCACATCTTGGACGGAACGTGTCGGACCTCGACCAGCTCACCCAGTCGCTCGCGCGCAACCTCAGGCGCTGGCGCACCGAGCGGGCCTTCACCCTCGACGCCCTCGCGGCCAGGGCGGGCGTCAGCCGCGGCATGATCATCCAGATCGAACAGGCCAGGACGAACCCGAGCGTCGGCATCACGGTCAAGCTCGCGGACGCGCTCGGCGTCAGCATCACCACCCTCCTCGACCACGAACAGGGTTCCCCCGTCCGGCTCGTGCCACCGGAGCAGGCGGTGCGCCTGTGGTCCACGGAGGCGGGCAGCAGCAGCACGCTCCTGGTCGGCACCGAGGCACGGGGCCCCTTCGAGCTGTGGTCCTATCACCTGCTGCCGGGCGAGGGCACCGATTCCGACGCGCACCCGCCGGGCACCGTCGAGCTCCTGCACGTCTCGCGGGGTGAGCTGACGCTCGTCGTGGACGGTGTCGAGCACGTGCTCGCCGCGGGGACGTCCGGCACGTTCGAGGCCGACGTACCGCACGGCTACCGCAACAACGGTGCCGAACCGGTCGAGATGACCATGGCGGTCTCCGTGCCGCCCGCGCGGGCCGCCTCGCACTGAGGCGTGTCACCGGGGGCTGTCGACGTGCCGCCACGCGTGCTCCCCTCGGTGACTTCGACCCCGTCCGCCCCCCGAGGCCCTCGGCCTGCTGGTGGCGACCGACCCCGCGTGGGCGGACACCGCCACCTTCCTTGAGCACTACGGGCCCGAGCTGCACGCCGGGTCCGCGAACCGCGTCGTGCGCCGCCTGCTCGGCGCGCGCAAGGCGTCCTTCGCGCCCATGGGCACGGCCGCGGGCGAGACCGGCATGGGCCCGGCACGATCAGCTTGCCGCGCCGGGCACCGCCAGGTGTTCGCCGGGCTGCCGAACGCGCAGGTCGTGGAGGGCCTCGGCACCGGCGCCCGAGCGCGGCTGCTCAGGGGCAGACGCCCTCCGCCCGGAGCCGGGCGATGTCCTCCGCGTCACGCCCCAGCTCGGCGAGGATCGCCTCCGTGTGCTCACCCGCGTCCGGTACCGGGTCCATGCGGGGCACCACCCCGGAGAGCACCGCGGGCGGCAGCAGTGCCTGCACGGGGCCGGCCGCGCCCGGCACCCGGATGTCCCGCCACCGCCCCCGCTCGGTCAGCACGGGGTGGGCGAGGAAGTCGTGGACGGAGTTCACCCCGGCGTTGGCGATGCCGGCGCGGTCGAGCAGCTCCGCCGCCGCGCCGCTGCCGAGTTCCGCGAAGCGTACGGAGATGATCGCGTCCAGCGCCTCGCGGTGCGCCACGCGGTCCGAACCGGTGGCGAAGCGCGGGTCGTCGACCAGCTCGGGGCGGCCGACGAAATCCCGGCAGAGCGCGGCCCATTCCCGCTCGTTCTGCACGGACAGCAGGACGTCCTTGCCGTCGGCCGCGGTGAAGGTCCCGTAGGGGGCGACCGTCGCGTGTCGCGCGCCGACGCGGGGCGGCTGGGTGCCGCCGTAGCGCGTGTAGTAGGCGGGTTGGCTCACCCACTCGGCCAGCGCGTCGAAGAGGGAGACCTCCACGGTCGGCGCGCGGCCGGTCGTCGCCCGCGTGAACAGGGCGGACAGGATGCCGCTGTACGCGTACATGCCGCCCGCGATGTCGGCCACGGAGATCCCGGCCCGCACCGCCTCGTCCGGGGTGCCGGTGAGCTGGAGCAGCCCCGTCTGGCACTGCACGAGCAGGTCGTACGCCTTGCGGTCCGCCCACGGTCCGTCCGTGCCCCAGCCGCTGATGGTGCAGGGGATGAGCGTGGGATGGCGGTCCTGCAGCGCCGGCGCGCCGAGACCGAGGCGGGTGGCGGCGCCGGGGGCGAGGTTCTGCACGAACACGTTGGCCTTCGCGAGCAGTTCCTCCAGGACTTCCAGGCCGCGCTCCGACTTGAGGTCGAGGGTGAGGGACTCCTTGGAGCGGTTCAGCCAGACGAAGTAGCTGGCCTGGCCGTGCACGGTGGTGTCGTACCGCCGCGCGAAGTCACCGCCGCCGGGCCGTTCGACCTTGATGACACGGGCACCCAGGTCGGCGAGCTGCCGGGTGGCGAAGGGCGCCGCCACGGCCTGCTCAAGACTGACGACGGTGACCCCGGCGAGCGGGAGGGGATGAGACATGCCGCGTATGTAACGGCCCTGACGGCGGCGAGTCAACGGGGTGACCGGTGAGTGGGCGGGGGTGAGTGGCGGCGCGGCGGGTGGCCGGCGGGGTGGCAGGTGAGTGCTGGGTGGGAGGTAAGTGGAGGGGCGACAGGCGAACGACGAAGCGACGGGCGAGCGGCGGGGTGGCAGGCGAGTGGCGGGACCGCAGGTGAGCGAGGGAGCGGCGGCCGAGCGGCCGGGCGGCCGGGCGGCCGGGCGGCAGGCCAGCGATGAGATGGCAGCCGAGCGACCGGGTGGGAGGCGAGCGGTGCGGCGGGAGGTGAGCGAGGGAGCGGCGGCCGAGCGGCGATGAGGCAGGCCAGCGATGAGGTGGCGGCCGAGCGGCGGGGTGGCAGGCCAGCGATGGGATGGCAGCCGAACGACCGGGCGGCGGGCCAGCGATGGGGCGACGGCCGAGCAACCGGGTGCCAACCGGGTGGCGGGGCCGCAGGTGAGCGAGGGATGGCAGCCGAGCGGCGGGGAGGCAGGCCCGCGATGGGGCGGCGGCTGAGCAACCGGGTGCCAACCGGGGGGCGGGGCCGCAGGTGAGCGAGGGAGCGGCGGCCGAGCGGCGATGAGGCAGGCCAGCGATGAGATGGCGGCCGAGCGGCGGGGTGGCAGGCCAGCGATGGGGCGGCGGCCGAGCGACCAGGTGGGAGGCGAGTGGCGGGGCGGCAGGTGAGTGGTGGGGTGGGAGGTGAGCGAGGGAGGGGGAGGCGAGGGGTGGGGGTGCTCCGGTTCCGTCGTGCGCCGGACGTGTGACCGACGTGCTTCGGAGATCCGGAGTTCAGCCGGCACCGTCACCGTGCTGGACGTGACCGCACCCCGGGGCACTCGCCCCGGCCCCGACCGGATACCCCCTGGCCCGGCGCACCCGGCTTCCCCGCACGGCACGCGGGTCCGCCGGGCCGGACCCGAAGCGCAGCGCCTCCGCACCCCACGTCCCCTCACCGACCCGAGAACGGAAGTGTCATGCCCTCGTCCTCGCTCGTCTCGACGGCTGCCGGCTCCTACGTCATCTCCATCGCGGACACCACCCAGCAGATCAGGGCCGCCCAGCGGCTGCGGTACCAGGTCTTCGGCGAGGAGATGGGCGCGGCGCTCGCCACGCCGCTGCCCGGCCACGACGTCGACGTCCACGACGACGTCGCCGACCACCTCATCGTCACCGACACCGCGACCGGCGAGGTCGTCGGGACCTACCGCCTGCTGCCGCCCGGCAGGACCCCGCTGTCCTACTCCGACGGCGAGTTCGACCTGTGCGACCTCGCCGAACTGCGCCCCTCCCTCGTCGAGGCGGGCCGCTCCTGCGTGCACCCCGACCACCGCTCGGGCGCCGTCATCAACCTCATGTGGTCAGCCCTCGCCCGCTACGTCCTGCTCTCCGGCCACCGCTACCTCGCGGGCTGCGCCTCCGTGCCGCTGGCCGACGGCGGCCGGGCCGCGGCGGGCGCCTGGCTGCTCGGCACGGGCAAGCACGCCTCGCCGCCCGGGCTGCGCGTGCACCCCCGCAACCCCTGGACGCCCACGGCCCCCGCCCCCGAGCGCCCCTCCTACGCCGACCTGCCGCCCCTCCTCCGCGGCTACCTCCGCCTCGGCGCGTGGCTGTGCGGTGCCCCCGCGCACGACCCGGAGTTCGACGTCGCCGACTTCTTCGTCCTCCTGGACATGGAGCGCCTCAGCCCGCGGCACCGCCGGTACTTCCTCGGCGAGGACGCGTGATGACCGCCATCAGTCCCTGGACGGTCGACCGCGGCTGCCCGGCGAGCTGCGCGACCGAGCCGGAGCCGCGCGTGTCGATGGCGGAACTGGCGCGGCGCTACGCGGCGTTGACGTACACCCTGACCCGCGCCACCGCGCGCGGCGGCCGGCTCGCGGACCCCGAGACGCTGCGGGGTGAGGCGCGGGCGGTGCTCGCTGCGCTCGGGACGGGCCTGGAGACGGGGCTCGCGGGGCGGCTCAGCGCACCGGACGGGGCGGGGCGCGGCACACTCGTCGTGGCCAACCACGTCTCCTGGCTCGACGTCGTCGCCCTGCTCGCCGTCGAACCGGTCGGTGTCCTCGCCAAGCGGGAGGTGGGCCGCTGGCCGGTGATCGGACCGTTGGCCCGACGGGTCGGCACCCGCTTCATCGACCGCGACGGCAGCCCGCGCCAACTGCCCCGTACGGTGACCGGGCTTGCGGACGCCCTGCGCGGCGGCACCTCCGTCCTCGTCTTCCCCCAGGCGACGACCTGGTGCTCGGAGGAGGGCGGGCGCTTCCGGCGGGCCCCGTTCCAGGCGGCAGCCGACGCGGGCGCGCCCGTACGGCCGGTGACGGTCGCCTACCGGCAGGGCGGCGCCCCCAGCAGGGTCGCGGCCTTCCTCGGCGAGGAGGAGTTCACCGTCTCGCTGCGCCGGGTGGCCGCCGCGAAGGACCTGGCCGTGCGCGTCACGGCGCACACCCCGCTGCGGGGCGGTGACCGGCGGGTGCTGGCCGCCGCCGCGCGGGACGCCGTGACGCGGCGCGTCGCCCGGCCCGCTACCGCAGCCGCTTGAAGTTGTCGCCGAACGTCCACCCCTTCGACCCGTCCCAGTTGATGGACCACGTCATCAGGCCCTTCAGGGCGCCGTTGTAGGTGTTCCACGCCTGGGTCACCAGGTTCGGGGACATGTGGCCGCCGCCCGCGCCCGGCTGGGCCGGCAGACCGGGGACCTGCTTGTCGTAGGGGACCTTGATGGTGGTTCCCTGGATGACCAGGCCCTTGTTCAGGCAGTCGGTCTGCTTGGTGAAGCCCTGCACGGTGCCGGCGGCGTAGGAGTCGCCGGAGCAGCCGTACATGCTGCCGTTGTAGTACTGCATGTTCAGCCACCACAGGCGGCCGTTGTCCGCGTACTTCTTGATGACGGGGAGGTACGCGCCCCAGATCGAGCCGTAGACGACGCTGCCCCCGGTCACGTACGCCGTCTCGGGGGCCATCGTGAGCCCGAAGTTCGAGGGCATCCGGGCGAGCACGCCGTCGATGATGCGGATGAGGTTGGACTGCGAGGGGGAGAGCTGGTTGATGTTGCCGCTGCCCACGAGGCCGGTCTCGATGTCGATGTCGATGCCGTCGAAGTTGTACTTCTTCAGGATCGGCACGATCGTCTCGACGAAGCGGTCGGCGACGGCGGAGTTGCTGAGGTCGATCCCCGCGGCGGCGCCGCCGATGGACATCAGGATGGTGGCGCCGTCCGCCTTGGCCTGGCACATCTCGGCGGGCGTCGCGACCTTCACCGTCGAGTCCATGCCGTCCTCCCACAGGACGGTGCCGTCCGAACGGATCACGGGGAAGGCGGCGTTGATCACGTTGTAGCCGTGCTCGCGGATGCGGGAGTCGGTGATCGGCGTCCAGCCGAACGGCGGGTGCACGCCGTTCGACGCGCCGTCCCAGTTCTCCCAGTAGCCCTGGAGGACCTTCCCGGCGGGCTTCGACTTCACCGCGCAGGTATCGGCCCGCGGGGCGGCGGGGGCCGCCGCGGCGGCCGGTAGCTGTGCGGCGCAGGCCAGCGCGACGGCCGACCCCAGCAGGCGTAACGTCCGACCGAACACGCTGTGCTCCTTGGGTGCGAGGGGGGCGAGGAGACGTGCGTGGTGCGAGGCGCCACGCTAGGCAGGTCCAGACCGGACGTCAATAGGTCTGGACCAAAGTCGTGCGGTCGCGCGGTCGCGGAGCCCGGACGGGGGCGGAATCAGCGGTTCCTGTCGCCCGGGGGCCCGGCGTCCACCGGCAGGCCCTCCGGCTCCTTGATCCGCTTCATGATGATCTGCGAGTTGACCTCCGTGACGCCCGCGAGCGCCGTGAGCCGCTCGATCCAGAGCCGTTCGTACGCCGCCAGGTCCGCGACGGCGATGCGCAGCAGGCAGCCGGGGCTGCCGAACAGGCGGTACGCCTCGATGACGTCGGGGATGTCCTGGAGGGCCGCCTCGAACGCCTCCACCGTCTCGCGGTCGCGCCGCACCTCGATGGAGACGAGCACCTCGAAGCCGCGGCCGACCGCCTCGGGGTCGACGACCGCGCGGTACCCCTGGATCACGCCGTCCAGCTCCAGCTGGCGCACCCGGCGCATGCACGGGGACGCGCTGAGGCCGACGCGCTGGGCCAGCTCCTGGTTGGTCAGACGGCCGTCGTTCTGCAGCTCGCGCAAGATATTGCGGTCGATCTCGTCCATGGCGCGATTATCCACCCTCTGTGTTGCGTGTGCAGCCGATCTCGGCAAGCACATTGCGCGGTGTTCGACCTATTCTTGCGCCAGGAAAATGGCCACCACTGTGAGGACCGACGGTCCTCCGTGACCCCAGGGAGGTACGCGGACGTGGAAGCGCAGACGGGACGGATCGTCGTCATCAGCACCGGCGGCACCATAGCCAGCCGCTGGCAGGGCACCGGCTTCGCCGCCGACGCCCCCGGCCGCGAAGTGCTCGCCTCGGCCGCCATCCCCCAGGGCATCACCTCCGAGGTCGTCGACCTGTTCAACGTGAACAGCCCGCGTCTGACCTCCGCCCAGCAGCTCACCCTGCTGCGCACCGTGCACGAGGTCCTCGCCGACCCCGGCGTCGACGGCATCGTCGTCACGCACGGCACGGACACCCTGGAGGAGTCCGCCTTCCTGCTCGACCTGTACCACCACGACCCCCGCCCGGTCGTCTTCACCGGCGCCCAGAAGCCGCTCGGCGCCACCGACGGCGACGGCCCCGGCAACCTCTACGACGCGCTGCTCACCGCCGCGAGCGTCCGTGACCTGGGCGTACTCGTGGTCTTCGACGGCAAGGTGCACGCCGCGCGCGGCACCGTCAAGACGCAGACCCTCGCCGCCGACGCCTTCGCCGACCCCTCGGGGCCCCGCGTCGGCAAGGTCGGCTTCGGCAAGGTGTCCGTACTGCACCGCCCCGAGCGCCCCGCCCCCCTGCCGCTGCCCGCCGCCGCGGTGTCGCTGCCCCGCATCGACATGGTGATGCACCACGTCGACGCCGACCCGCTGCTCCTGGAGACCGCGGTGCACGCGGGCGCCCAGGGCGTCGTCCTCGTCGCCACCGGCGCGGGCAACGCCACCCCGGAGTTCGTGGCCGCCGTCGCCGACGCCGTCGACCGGGGGGTCCTCGTGGCCCTCACCACCCGCGTCCAGGCGGGCCCCGTCACCGAGATCTACACCCATGGCGGCGCCGTCGACCTCGCCGCCGCGGGGGCCGTCCTCACCGGCACCCTCCGCGCGGGCCAGGCGCGCACCGCGCTCCTCGCGGCGCTGCTCGCCGGGGGCGACGCGGCGGAGCGCACGGCCGAGCTGCGCCGGATTCTCGCCGGGGGCGAGGAGCCCGCAGCGGCCGTCGACCGGGCCGCCGCCTGACACCTGGCGCACGGCCTCCCTACAGGAGCGCCAGCGCCGCCTCCGCGGTGAACTCGCCGTGGCCGCCGGGGAACAGCAGGTCCGCCTCCGCGAAGGAGGGGTCCTCCGCGTGCGCCGCCACGTACGGGACCGCGACGCAGCGCATGCCCGCGGCGCGGGCCGCCGCCGCGCCCGGTGCCGCGTCCTCGAAGACCACGCAGTCGGACGGCGCCGCCCCGAGCAGCTCCGCCGCGGCGAGGAACACGTCGGGCGCCGGCTTGCCGCGCTCCACCTCCTCGGCGGAGACGAACGTCGTGAGCCAGGCGTCGAGCCCCGTACCCGCGAGGACCGCCGCGATGGCCGCGCGCGAGGAACCGGACGCCACGGCCATCGGCACCCCCGCGTCGTGCAGGCGCTCCACCAGCTTCCGCATCTCCGGATACACCGGCGTGCCCGCGCGGGCCAGCGTCAGATAGCGGTGGTCGAGCTCGGCGATGAGTTCGGCCACCGGGGCGGCTATCCCGTACTCCGTCCGCCAGTCCGCGAGCGTCTCGTGGGAGCTGATCCCGACGTAGCGCTCGTTGTCGGCCCACGTGTACGCGCGGCCGGTGCGCTCGGCGAGCAGGGCCCGTGACGCCTCGAAGTAGTGGGGCTCGCTGTCGACGAGGGTGCCGTCGAGATCGAAGATGACCGCGGTGGTGCCGAAGGTGCTCATGGCCCCAAGGATGCCAAAGGCGCAGGTCGGCTCCCGGGCCGAGGCTCAGCGTCCGCCGGGTGCCGGGCCGCCGGGTGCCGGGCTGCCGGGGGCGGCGCCGCCGACCGACTCGACCAGTGGGAGCAGCCGGTGCGGCACCCGCTCGCGCAGCGCCATCTCCGTCCGCGTGCGCACCACGCCCGGCAGCTGGATCAGCCGCTGGACGACGTCTTCCAGATGGCCGTTGTCGCGTGCCACGACGCGGGTCAGGAGGTCGCCGCCGCCGGTGATCGAGTGCGCCTCGATGATCTCGGGTACGGCGGCCAGCGCGTCGCCCACCTCGTCCAAGTGCCCCTGCGTGACCTCGATGTGGACGAAGGCGAGCACCGGGTGGCCCAGCGCGGCCGGGGAGAGGAACGGGCCCGTGCCGGTGATCACCCCGTCCCGCTCCAGGCGGTCGATCCTGGCCTGCAGGGTGCCGCGGGCGATGCCGAGCAGGCGCGCGTACTCGCGCAGGCTGGTGCGCGGCTGTTCGAGGAGCAGCCGCAGGATGCGGGTGTCGAGTTCGTCGACGGCCATGGTGCCGGTTCTCCCAGGTGGGCGGGGTCGCTCGCTGGTGAACTCTAGCCGCCGGGCCCGCCCGGCTCCCGGGCATCCGGGTACGGCCGGGCGGCGGCCGGCTCAGAGGACCCGGCGCAGCGCCTCCGGGGTGAGGTCCGCGAGCGTCGGGTAGCCGTCGACGGCCATGAGCAGGTCGGCCTCGGCGAGGAGCGAGCGCAGGACGTGCGTGACGCCGTCCGCCCCGCCGATGCCGAGCCCGTACGCGTACGGGCGGCCCACCCCGACGGCGCTCGCCCCGAGCGCGATGGCCTTGACGATGTCCGCGCCGCTGCGGACCCCGGAGTCGAAGAGGACGGGCAGCCCGTCGGCGGCCTCGACGACCTCGGGGAGCATGTCGAGCGCGGGCAGCCCGCCGTTGGCCTGGCGACCGCCGTGGTTGGAGCAGTAGACGCCGTCCACGCCGCCGTCCCTGGCGCGGCGGACGTCCTCGGGGTGGCACAGGCCCTTCACGATCAGCGGCAGCGTGGTCAAGGAGCGCAGCCACGGCAGGTCCTCCCAGGTCAACGGGTTGCCGAAGAGCCGCACCCACGTCAGGACGGCGGACCCCATGTCCTGCTCGGGGGCGACGGGAAGGTGCGCGCGGAAGACCGGGTCGGAGGTGTAGTTGGCGAGGCAGTGCCCGCGCAGCTGCGGGAAGTTGGAGGTGCTCAGGTCGCGGGGGCGCCAGCCGGTGATCCAGGTGTCCATCGTGACGACGATCGCCTTGAACCCGGACTTCTCGGCCCGGTGCACCAGGCTCTCGGCGAGCGCGCGGTCGGTGGGCGTGTAGAGCTGGAAGAAGCCGGGGGTGTCCCCCAACTCGGCGGCCACCGACTCCATCGGGTCGGCCGAAAGCGTCGAGGCGATCATCGGCACCCCGGTGCGCGCCGCCGCCCGCGCGGTCGCCAGGTCCCCGTGTCCGTCCTGCCCGCAGATGCCGAGCACACCGATGGGAGCCAGGAACAGCGGCGACGGCAGCGTCATCCCGAACAGCTCGACGGACAGGTCGCGCTCGGCGGCGCCCACGAACATGCGCGGGATCAGCCCCCACCGCTCGAACGCGGTGACGTTGGCGTTCTGCGTACGCTCGTCGCCCGCGCCGCCCGCGACGTAGGAGAGGACCGAGGGCGGCAGCGCGGCCCGTGCGCGGGCCTCCAGGTCGGCGTAGGCCATGGGGAAGGCGGGAACCACGCCGCCCAGGCCGTTGAGGTAGATCTCGTCCTGGTAGTCCCTGAACGGGCGGGGCGTCGCATTCATGGGGCGGCCTCTCCTGGGCGATCCGGGCATATGGGTTCTCGGGGTTCTCGGGCTCTCGGGTGGGGCCGCCGCGCGCGGACACACGCGCAGTCTCGGATGAACCTGACGTCAGGGTCAATGTCCGCGCACCCCGGCGAACGGTGTCGTGAACACGCGATGAGGCGTACCGCACAGCCGGATTGGCGATCAGCGGACGGGGGCATCACCGAGAGGCAGGACCGGCGCCGCCCAGGACGACCAGCCGGTCCCCCAGGAAGAGCCGCGGTCCCGGACCTCGACCGCGACGTTCACCGACGGACCCAGGGAGGGGATGATCCGCCATGCGTGCGCACCAGCGCGCCCGCCGTGCCACCGCGGGGGTGGAGTACGCACTGCCGCAGGAGGCCGCTTCGGCGGGCCGGGCACGGAAGCTGACCTCCGCGTTCCTCGTCAGACCGCACCGCCGCAAGACGGAGGTGTCCGCCGAGCGGGTGGACGACGCCACGCTCGTCGTCTCCGAGCTCGTGTCCAACGCCGTCCAGCACGCCCGCGGCGGCTGCCGCCTGCGCGTGGAGGTCACGGGCGGCCGAGTGACCGTGGAGGTCCACGACGCGAGCCCCGTCCGGCCCCGCGCCCGCAGGGCGAGCACCGAGCGCGAGAGCGGCCGCGGCCTGGCCATGGTCCGCCAACTGGCCCACCGTGTGGAGGTCATACGGATGGAACGAGGCGGGAAGAAGGTCAGGGCGGTCCTGGCCTAGGAGGCCGCGCCGGAACCCGGCACGGCCCGCACGGCGCGCACCGCCCGTACCGTGATGCCGGCTGGCGCCGGCGCGAGCCGGGGGAGCGGCCCGCGCGGTGACGGGCCCGGCGCCGGGAAACTCCGTTGCGGCGCGGTGGCCCCGGCCACGAGAGTGGGCGCATGACCACGTCTCACATACCGCCGTCCGGACTGACCGTGCGCCCGGCGACGCCCGGCGACGCGGACGCGGTGTGCGCGCTGCTCAATGAGGTCGACCTGCTGGAGATCGGCCGCGCCGACACCGAGTCCGCCGAGGTACTGGCCGACCTCAAGCACCCCGAAGTGGACCTGGAGCGCGACTCCTGGCTGCTGTTCGAGGGCGAGCGGCTGATCGGATACGCCCGGCTGTGGGACGAGTCGCACGGCGAGCGGATCGACGTCGACCACTATGTGCTGCCCGGCCGGCTCGACGGGGCCCTGCACCTCTTCGACCTGGTCGAGGCCCGAGCCGCCGAACGCGCGGCGGGCAACGGCGCCGCGCGTGCCGTGCTGCACATGTACCTCAACACCGCGCCCACCATGGACCTGCCCGCGCTGCGCACCCGCGGCTGGCTCCCCGTACGGCGCTACCACGTGATGGTCCGTCCGCTCGACGCCGTGGCCGACCGGGCGCCCGCCGTCCCGGCCGGAGTCACGCTGCGCGACTGCCGGGACGAGGACGACAGGCGGCGCGCCCACGCCCTGCTCCAGGAGAGCTTCGCCGAGCACTTCGACTTCCGGCCGCGCAGCTACCGGCAGTGGCTGGACGACATCGACGGCGAGCGCGCCGACTGGTCACTGGTGTGGATCGCCCACGTCGAGGGCATCGGTGACGCGGCCGTGCTGCGCACCCACGACGACCGCCCCTCCATGGGCTGGATCGGCAACCTCGGCGTCCTCGCCAAGGCCCGCGGCCAGGGCCTCGGCAGCCACCTCCTGCGCCACGCCTTCGGGCACTACGCGGCGCGGGGCCGCGAGCGGATCGGCCTCGGCGTGGACACCGACAACAGCAGCGGGGCCCTCGCCCTGTACGAGCGGCACGGGATGACGCTCGACCACGCCGTCGACACCTGGGAACTGGTCCGTACGGTGTGACGGCCGGCACGGCCCGCGCCTCCACGGGGGTGGGGCGCGGGCCGTGCCGGCCGCGGCTCGGTTACTGCGGCACGTTCAGGACGAAGTCGAAGTCCGCCTCCTTCGCGCTGCCGACGGTACGGACGTTCATCAGCAGCCGGGGGTCGAAGAGCGCGTCCGTGTTGTTGCGCGGCTCCCCGGGGAAGTACAGCTGCGTCGTGAGGATCGGGCGGCCGGGTGCCTGCACCTTGACGTGCAGGTGCCGGGTCCGCCCGGGGTACAGGCCGGGCACGATCGTGGTCAGCTTGAACGCGCCGTTGGCGTCGGTGAACTGGTGGCCGCGGAAGCGGTACCCGACGTTGTCGTACGTCCCGTAGGCGTCGGCCTGCCAGAAGTCCAGCAGGGTCTGGCCTATGGGGCGGCAGGCCCGCCCGAAGACGTAACCGGTGACGGTGAGCCGCACGCCCTGTGTGCCCGACTGGAGGAGCGAGGTGCGCCGCGGGGAGTTGGGCTTGAAGTACGGGCCCTCCATCTGCGGGGGCGTCGGATCGTCGCCGTCGTCACAGGTCGGGGTCAGTTCCGGGGCCTCACCGCGCTCGCCCGCCGTCCGCGCGAGGGCGGGGACGCTCATGAGGCCGGCCACCGGCAGGGCCATGCCCGCCGCGGCGGCGGCCCTCAGCACCGTCTTGCGGCTCGGCCCCCTGCCGCGCGGCCGTGACTCGCCGCCTTCGCCGCGCGCCTCGTCCCCGGCTCCGCTGCCGATCTCGTCGTCCATCGCTCCTCCTGAGGGGGTGGGGGTGGTTCCGGATCGGCTAAGAAGCTATGCGGAGGCGGCGGGCCGTGCGATGGACTGGAGCCGGTGGTCATGGTGAATATCGCCGGTGCCGCGCCGGAAGTCCCCGGGGCTCGTCCCGGTCTCGCGGCGGAAGAAGCGGCAGAAGTAGGCCGGATCGCCGAAACCGGTCCGCGCCGCCACCTGGCGTACCGTCAGTTCGGTGTGCAGCAACAGGAGTTTCGCCTCGTGCACCCTGGTCTGCCGGATCAGCTCCCCGGGTGTGCGGCCGGTGGACGCCTTCACCGCCTCGCTCAGGTAGCCGACCGAGACGCCGAGCCGTTCCGCGCACGTCCGCACCGAGTGGGCGGCGCCCTCCGGGCCGTTGAGGAGCGCCGTGAACTCCGCGGCCACCGAACCCGGCCGTGACCGGGGCGGCGCGGACGGCGCGGCGGCGGGCCTCGCCGCGGGCAGCCGCGCGGCCCGTACCACCAGGACGTGCAGCAGGGACCGCAGCACGCTGTGGAAGCCGGCGGCGCCCGAGCGGTACTCGGCCTCCAGGTCGGCGACGAGCCGCGCGGTCCACTCCGCGTCCTCGGCGGGCAGCGCGAGCGTGGCACGCCGGCCGAGCCCCCGCAGGATGTCCCGGTCGGCGGGGTGGTCGAGGAGGAAGTCGTCGGTGAAGAGGATGACGCGGCCCTCCAGGCCCGTGGCGTCCTCCCAGTGGTGGACCTGGCCGGGAGCGATGAAGCACAGGTGGGGCGGGCGCAGCGGGCAGCCGTTCAGGTCCACCACGTGCCTGCCGGTGCCGCCCGTGACGTGCACGATCTCGTGGAAGGTGTGCCGGTGGGGGAAGGCGGCCCGCGACATCGGCCCGATGGTGTCGAAGGTGCCGATGGCGAAGGGCAGCGCGTTGGGCATCGGCACCTCCAGGCGGTGCGTCGGCATGCCGCCGCCGGACGGTTCCCCGCTGTCGCCCTCGCCGGGCAGAACCGTTGTGCCGCGCATGCGTACGCTCCTTGTCCCGAAGTCCTGTGCTTCGCCTGGCTCTTGCCGGGGCGGCCCGGCGTGCTTGGTCCGGACCTGACCCGCCGAGCGAACACGATGGCATGCGCGGTGCCCGCGGGGGAGAGGGCGTGTCAGAGACGCGTCAGGGCTCGGCGACACGATCGGAACACCAGCGGGCCGGAGGCCGCGCCGAGAGCGCCTCACGGCCCACCCACGCGGAGTGAACTGCCGGGAGACAGCCGACATGGCCGTGAGACAGCTCGCAGCACAGCGCGAAGGGAACGGACCGGACGCCGGGCGCCCACGCCCCGGCCGCGGCGGGAGCGGGAGCCGGGGATGGCGGGCCGCCCTGGCGTTCGCCGCGGTCGGCGCCGCCGTCCTCGCCGTGTCACCGGCCTCGCAGAGCACCGCTTCGGCCTCGGCCGGCGCGGCGGCCTGCCAGACGCGGACCGAGGCCAGGCACACCGACTGGACCGGCATGCACTTCCTCGGCGACGTGGTGTGCGCGCACACCACCGGTTCGATCCGCGTGCAGTCCACCACCGACTCCACGGTCAACGGCCAGATCGCCTTCTCGCCGAGCTGGTTCGTCTGCTGGAAGCGCGGCAGCGTCTACCAGGGCGGAGACATCTGGTACTACACCCAGGGCGACACCGTCTCCGGCGCCAGGACGGCGAAGGGCTGGGGCTACCTCCCCGCCGCCGAACTCTCCTCCGCGACCCACCCCGTACCGGGCCTGAAGCAGTGCACCTGGTCATGACACCGCCCCGCACCCCGCACGAGCCGACAGGAGTACGCGCATGAGCCGAACCTCCGCCCCCGGCAAGCGCCGCACGGCCCTGGCGGGCGCCGCGCTCTGCCTGGCCCTGTCCGCGGCGGCGGCCCCCACCGCCCAGGCGGCCCCGGCACCCGCGGCCGGTCCCTCCGATACGTCGCCCACCTGCTCCCTGCGGCAGAACCAGCCGCACAGGGACACCCTCGGCAACGCCTTCAGCCTCGACCTGTACTGCGACAACCTGGCGTCGGACGCCTTCGGCCGCCCCGCGTTCAACGCACCGGTCACCGGCCGCCTGAAGCTCTCGCCGAGCTGGTTCGTGTGCTGGACGCTGGGCGACGCCGCGGCCGACGGCAACAAGGTCTGGTACTACACCCAGGGCGACGAGGTGGTGAGCCTGCCCGGCATCAAGGGCTGGGGCATGGTGCCCGCCAAGGTCGTGCAGACCCAGCAGCACCCCTACCCCGGGCTGCCCCGCTGCCCCTGGGTCTGAGCGGGGCAGCCACCGCCCCGTCCGTCCGCATCCGTCCGCACGACTCAGACCGGGAGACCACCGTGACTTCGCGACCCAGCAGAGCCCTCCGCACCCGTACGCTCGCCGCCGTGCTGCTCGGCTGTGCGCTGATGGCGGGGCCGGCCGTCGCCCAGGCCGCCGGGTCGGGCACCGGTGTCGGGACCAGGCAGGCCACCGACGGCGAGTGGCGCTACTGTCCCTACACCGGCGACCACCCGGAACTCGGCAAGGGCCACGCGAGCGACGCCGTCGGCCACCTCCAGTGCATCCTGAACAAGGTCTACGGCTACAAGAGCGTCGCCCAGGACAAGATCTTCGGCGACGCCACGCTGGCCGCCGTCAAGAACTTCCAGCAGAGCGTCGGCCTGAGCGCGGACGGCTTCGTGGGCCCGCGCACCTGGGCGGCCCTGCACCCCTAGGCAGGGTCGTCAGCGGGCGCGCCGCAGCCGGACCGTGGCGACGGCGCCGCACACCGCGCCCACCGCGAGCACGACCAGGCCCCGCGTCCAGACCTCACGTTCGACCTGCGTCGCGAGCACGACGCAGGAGACCGCGCCGAGGAACGGCACCGCGAGCGGCGCCCTGAAGTGCTCGCGCGGCGCGGTGTCACGGCGGCGCAGCACCAGCACCGAGGTGTTGACCAGGAAGAAGACCACCAGGAGCAGCAGGACCAGGGTCGAGGCGAGCGTGGCCACGTCACCGGTCAGCGCGAGCAGCAGGGAGAGCGCCGTCGTCGCGGCGATCGAGGCCCACGGGGTGCGCCTGCCGGGCAGCACCCTGGTCAGGAACGACGGCAGCAGTCCCTCACGCGCCATGCCGTAGGCGAGGCGGGACGACATGATGCCGGTGAGCAGCGCCCCATTGGCCACCGCGACCAGCGCGACGGCGCTGAACAGCTCCGGGGGGACGCCGCCCGCCTCCTTGACGACTTCGAGCAGCGGTCCGCTCGAACCGGCCAGGCGCCCGGTCGGTACGGCCGCCGCCGCGGCGGCTCCGACCAGGGCGTACACCGCGCCCGCGGTGATGAGCGCGCCGAACAGGGCCCGCGGGTACGAGCGGCGCGGATCGCGGGTCTCCTCGGCCACGTTGACGGACGTCTCGAATCCGACGAAGGAGTAGTAGGCGAGCACCGCGCCGCTCAGCACGGCCGCCGCGGGGCCGTGGCTCGCCGTCCCGAGCTGCGTCAGCCTGCCGACGTCGCCGTCGCCGCGCAGCACGATCCACAGGCCGAGCCCGATCACGACGACGAGGCCGCCCACCTCGATGACCGTGGCGATCACGTTGGCCCGCGTCGACTCACGGATGCCGCGCGCGTTCAGGAGCGCGAGCGCGGCGAGGAAGACGACGGTGACGAGCGCGACGGGGAGCGTCACGAACTCGGAGAGGTAGTCGCCGCCGAAGCCGCGGGCCAGCGCGGCGACCGACACGATCCCCGCCGCGAGCATGCAGAATCCCGCGAGGAAGCCGGCGAAGGGCCCGTACGCGAGGGTGGCGTAGTGGGAGGCGCCGCCCGCGCGCGGGTACTTGGTGACCAGTTCGGCGTACGAGGTGGCCGTCAGGAGCGCCAGGCAGAGCGCCGCGACCAGCGGCACCCACACGGCGCCGCCGGAGTCGGCCGCCACCTGGCCGACGAGGACGTACACGCCCGCGCCGAGCACGTCGCCGAGGATGAAGAAGTACAGGAGGGGAGTGGTCAGGGCTTTCTTGAGCGCCGTCGGCTCGTCCGACGTCTGCGCGGTGGTGCTGGTGGTACCGGAAGTTCTCACGCAGAGCCGTATACCCTGCGGCGCGCCTGCCAGGCAGTACGTCCCCCGGACGCCCGCGCGGACCTTCCCCGCGGACCTTTCTATGCGGACCCTTCTACGCGGACCCCGGCGCGCGGACGCCCTCGGCACCCGCCGCGCGCCCGCCCGCGCCGAGGAGACCCGTCGCCGAGAATTCCGAGCGCGTCAGCTCCTGCCGCGCGAACCGGGTCACGACCCCCGGCAGCATGGCCCGTACCGCCTGCACGCCCCGCAGCCACCCCGGCACGTACACGCTGGGCGCCCGGCGCTCGACGGCACGCACGATGCGGCCCGCCACCATCGCCGCCGGGTAGATCCTGCGGGCCGGCGGCGGCATGTGCGCCCGCAGCTCGCGCAGGACGGGGTACCGGTCGGCGTCACGGATCATGTCCGTGTCGATCCAGTTCAGGTAGGCGATGCCCACGCCGACCCCGCGCGGGTCGAGCTCCGCGCGCAGGGCGTGGCAGAAGGCCTCCGCGCCCGCCTTCGACGCGCAGTACGCGCTCATCAGCGGGGCGGCCCCGATGGACGCCAGCGAGGCGACCTGGAGGTAGTGCCCGCGGGTGTCGAGGAGCTGGGGCAGGAAGGTGCGGGCGGTGATCGCGCTGCCCACGAGGTTGACGTCGACGACGCGCCGCCAGCTGTGCGGGTCGGAATCGACGAACGGGCCGCCCTCGGCCACCCCGGCGTTCGCGACGACGACGGAGGCCGGACCAAGCCTGCCGCGCACCTCCGCGGCCACGCGGGCCATCGCCGCGTCGTCGGTGACGTCCACGTGCCAGTGTCCCGACGCCGTCGGCAGCGCGGCGGCCACCCGGGCGAGCTCCCGTTCCTCCAGGCCGAGGAGCGCCACCTTCGCGCCGCGCGACGCCAGTTCTCTGGCGACGGCCTCGCCGATACCGCGCGCGGCGCCGGTCACGACGGCCGTACGGCCGCGCAGGACGTGCTGTCGGTCGGTCACGGGCACTCCTCGGTTCGGGGGCCCCGGGTGGGGGCCCTCAGCGGTGACACCGCTGTCCGGCTTCCCTCCCGCGGACGCTCAGAACGCGACCCCCTCGGAGTCGGTGATGGTCGCGTGCATGTTGCGCTCCATCATGAGCAGCGCCGCCCCAGCCAGGTCGGAGTGGATATGGGCCACCGCGTCCTCGGGCACCGTCACCCGCAGATGGCGAATGTGGGCGTCGAGCGCGGAATACAGCACGCATTGCTCGGTCACCTGGCCGGAAAGGACCACGTGGTCGACGTCGAGCTGGGAGAGCAGATAAGTGAGCGGCGTCTCGAAAAAGATCGAATGGCGGGCCTTCACCACGAACAGTGACGCGTCGTCCGGCCGCACGGGACGGACCAGTTCGGAATGCGGTCCCGACAGGGCGGTCTCGACTATCTCTCCGTGGTGGGAGCGCCATTCGCCGAAATTGTCATTCACGTAGATGACCGGTACACCCTCCTCCCGGGCGCGCTCGATCAGCCGCACGATCGAGGGCAACGCCTTGCGTACGGAGGGTATGAGCTGGTCCGCGTCGGGATGGTCATAGGTGTTGATCATGTCGATGACGATGAGCGCGCTTTTTCCCATGGGCCCATGATGGCACTGCGGATGGCGCGCGCATGTTCTCGAAGAGACCGATCACCGTCTACCCGGGTCGGCCCCGGCCAATCGCACTTTCCGTCCGGCCACGGACGGCGCAGTGCAGGTGTCTCCTGCGGGGGTGCGGGGTACCCGTCGTCACGCGAAAGAGCCCCTGCCAGGTGCCACTCACTCCCCGCCCGTGGCACCGTACCGTCGAAGGATCGGAATCCAGTGAGCGAGAAGAAGAACCCGGTGACCGCCGCAGCGGAGAAGGCCGTGGGAAAGGTCCAGAAGGCCATGCACAAGGGAAATGAGATTCCTGGTGCTCCGGGCCCCGAGGCCGTGCCGGTCGCCGAGCCCACGGAGCCGCGCGAGCCCCTGCCGCCCAAAGCCGACCAGCGCGGCCCGGACACCTACAGCCCCACCGGGCAGGCGACCGGGGTGCCGCAGGACAGGGTCGCCCAGGACGGTGCCTACCTGACCACCGCCCAGGGCGCGCGCCTCTACGACACCGACCACTCGCTGAAGGCGGGGCCGCGCGGCCCCGTGCTGCTGCAGGACCACCACCTGCGGGAGAAGATCACCCACTTCGACCACGAACGCATCCCCGAGCGCGTCGTGCACGCCAGGGGCGCCGCCGCGCACGGCGTCTTCCGCGGCTACGGCACCGCGGCCGGGATCACCAAGGCGGGCTTCCTCGCCGAGGGCGTCGAGACGCCGGTCTACGTCCGCTTCTCCACCGTCCTCGGCTCGCGCGGCTCCGCGGACACCGTGCGGGACACCCGGGGCTTCGCCACGAAGTTCTACACCCAGGAGGGCGTCTTCGACCTCGTGGGCAACAACATCCCGGTGTTCTTCATCCAGGACGCGATCAAGTTCCCCGACATCATCCACGCGGGCAAGCCGCACCCCGACCGCGAGATCCCGCAGGCGCAGAGCGCCCACGACACGTTCTGGGACTTCGTCACCCTGCACACCGAGGCCACCCACCACACGCTGTGGAACATGTCGGACCGCGGCATCCCGCGCTCCTACCGGATGATGGAGGGCTTCGGCGTCCACACCTTCCGCCTCGTCAACGCCGAAGGCGCCACGACGCTGGTCAAGTTCCACTGGAAGCCGCGCCTCGGCGTCCACTCCCTGGTGTGGGAGGAGGCGCAGCTCACCGGCGGCGTGGACCCCGACTTCCACCGCCGCGACCTCGCCGACGCCATCGAGGCGGGCGCCTACCCGGAGTGGGAGCTCGGCGTCCAGACCTTCCCCGACACCCCTGACCACATGTTCGAGGGCATCGACCTGCTCGACCCCACGAAGATCGTGCCCGAGGAGCTGGCGCCGGTCCGCCCGATCGGCCTGATGACCCTCAACGCCAATCCGTCGAACTACTTCGCCGAGACCGAGCAGGTCGCCTTCCACCCCGGCCACCTCGTCCCCGGCATCGACGTCACCGACGACCCGCTGCTCCACGGCCGCCTCTTCTCCTACCTCGACACGCAGATCAGCAGGCTCGGCGGCCCGAACTTCGGTCAGCTCCCCATCAACCGCACCCACGCGCCCGTCAACGACATGCTGCGCGACGGCATGCACCAGACCGCCGTGCACCGGGGCGTCGCCCCCTACCGGCCCAACTCCGCCGACGGCGGCTGCCCCTTCCTCGCCGGAGCGGACACCGGGGCCTACATCGAGGTGCCCGCCGAGGTGCCCGCCTCCCGCAAGGTGCGCGAGGCGCCGGCCACCTTCGACGACCACTTCAGCCAGCCCCGGCAGTTCTGGCTCAGCATGACCCCCGTCGAGCGCGAGCACATCATCGCCGCCTACACCTTCGAGCTCGGCAAGTGCTGGGAGACCGGCATCAAGGAGCGCGGCCTGCGGGTCCTCGCGAACATCGACCCCGAGCTGTGCTCCCGGGTCGCCACGGGACTCGGCCTGCCCGCGCCCGAGGCCACCGTTCCGCTCGCCGACGTCGCGCCGAGCCCCGCCCTCTCCCAGGTCGGCCAGGAGTGGCCGGCCGACGGCCGCATCATCGGCATCGTCACCGACGGCGCCGACCTGGACGCCGTCCGCACGGTGCGCGCGGAGATCCTGGACGCCGGCATGGTCCCGCTGGTCATCGCCCCGGCCGGCGGCAAGCTCGGCCTGGACGCCGACCCCGTCACCGTGCAGCGCACCTTCACCACCGCGCGGTCCGTCGAGTTCGACGCCGTCCTCCTCGCCGCCGCCCCCGCCCCGGCCCCCGACGCCTACGGAGCGCGCGACGCCAAGGTCGACGACGCGGCGGCCGTGGCCACGGCGATCGACCCCCGGGTGCTGCTCCTCGTCTCCGAGGCCTTCCGGCACGGCAAGGCCATCGGTGCCTGGGGCACGGGCCCGGCCGTCCTCGAAGCGGCCGGACTGCCCGCGGGCGCCGCGGGCGTGACCGCGGGTGAACCGGCCACCGTGCTGCGTACGGTCACCCAGTCGCTCGGCGCCCACCGCGCCTGGGAGCGCTTCGGTCCGGCCGTCTGACCAGCGGCGCCGATGTCCGGGGGTGTGGCGGGGCACCGACCGCCACACCCCCGGCCCCGCGTGATCCGTTGGCCCGCCCGCGGCCCAGCCGAAGCGCCCGACGGTGTGCCAATGGCCCAGTGCGACCGGCATCGGTTGAGCCAGAGGGCGATCAGATGGTGTGATGGTGCTGTCGATGGCGCTGCGGGTTTCCGCGGCGCCTTTTTCATGCGGGTTCCTCGGACGAACCCCACGGACCGGACGCGACAGGCGCGAGAGGGGCGGGAAGGCAGTGATGAAGAGGATGTTCGTGGCGCCCGATCCGGGACGGACGCGGTTGCGCTTCGCCTCCAGGGCGGTCCTCGGCATCGGCGGCGCGGTCGCCGTGTGCGGTCTGGCCGGACATTCGCTCGTCGCGGCGATCACGGGCGGCCTCGCCGCGCTGCTCGCCCTCTTCACCGTCGGCGACGCCACGGTCAGGGGGCAGGCGGTGACCACGGCCCTGCTGCCCGCCGTCGGATTCCCCGTACTCGCCGTCGCCGCCCTGCTGCACGACGTGCCCGTGGCGCGCGACGCCGCCTTCCTCGCCGTCATGGGAGCCGGCGTCTACGCGCGGCGCTGGGGGCCGCGCGGGCACTCCCTCGGCGTCTTCGCGTTCATGATGTTCTTCGCGACGCAGTTCCTGCACACCGTCCCCCGTCAGCTCCCCGAGCTGTACGCCGCCGTCCTGCTCTCGCTCTGCGCCGCGGCGGCCGTCCGCTTCGGCGCCTGGTGCTACGAACGCCGGCTGCCCCCGGCCGTCATGCCGCCGCCGCACCCCGGCACCGGCCTCGCCCGTACGACCACACGGCAGGCCGTGCAGGCCGTCGCGGGCGGCGCCTTCGCGCTCGCCGTGGGCCAGGTGCTCTCCGATCAGCGCTGGTACTGGGCCGTCGGCGCCACCTGGTGGGTCTTCGTCAACACCGCGTCCAGCGGGGAGACCCTGGTCCGCAGCTTCCGCCGGGTCCTCGGCACCGTCATCGGCGTCGCGCTCGGCCTCGTCGTCGCCGTGCCGCTGGACGGCGCGCCCGTCCCCTCGGCGCTCATCGTCGCCGTCAGCGTCTTCGGCATCTTCTACACGGCCGCCGTCTCCTACACCTGGATGATGCTCGCGGTCACCGTCATGGCCGGGGTGCTCTACGGCCTGCTCGGGGTGCTCGACCCGGCCCTGCTCGCCCTGCGCGTCGCCGAGACCGGGGCGGGAGCCCTCGGCGCCGCCCTCGCGGTGCTGCTCGTCCTGCCCGTGACGACGCACGCCACCACCCACGCCTGGATCGAACGCGCCCTGCGCTGCGTGCACGCCTGCACCGCGGAGGCCGCGGCCCGGCTCGCCGGTTCGGTCACGGCCGACCCCGCGCCCCGCGTCGCCGAACTGGAGCAGCTCCTCGGCAAGGTGCGCCTCTCCCTCGCCCCGCTCGTCCACCCGCTGAGCCCGCTGCGGGCCCGCAAGGAACGCGCCCGGCAGGTCATTGCGCTGCTCGACGCCTGCGCCGACGAGGTGCGCGGCCTGGCCTCGATCGCCGCCGACCCCGAGGCGTCCCACGACGACCGGCTCGCCGCCGCCTGCTGGCGCGTGGAGGCCGCGGTCGAGGCGCTGACGGGTCCCGCCGACGGTGCCCCGGCGTCCCTCCGGCCCGCCGATGTGCCGCACGGCTCCGTCGTCGAACCGGCTCTCGCCCATCTGCACGGCTTGGAGAGGGCCCTCGCGGAGCTGGCCGACCCCCTGCACAGCTCGCCGCGGACACGGCTGATCGGGGCCTGAGCCGACCGGGGCCTGAGCGCGCCACCGGGCGCGGCCACGGCGGGGAGGTGGGCTTCAGACCTGCCGTCCTGGGCAGCAGGAGGTCATGAAGATACTCATCATCGTGGTGCTCATCGCTCTCGCCGCAGCCTGGTACCTGCACTCCCAGAAGCGGCGCTGACACGAAACGCGCCGATACGAGGCCGCTGACACGAGAAAGAGAAGCCCCGGCTGGACGGGGGGGACCAGCCGGGGCGGCAAGGGGGTGGCGAGCGGAGGACGGGCGCCTCTCCGCGAGGCCACATATGGGTAAACGGTGAAGGAGTGCTGGAGGTTCCGCCACCGGCCCGCGCGCGGGAGTGAGCTGCGACACACGCGGTGATCCCCGGGGCTCACCCGGCCCCGCCGTGACCCACTGCTAGCGTCGGCCGCACGAGCGGCGCCCGGGACGCGGCGCCCCGGTCGAGAGGGGACAGCAGTGGTCGTGGGCAGACAGGCCGGACGGGCCTACATCGGATCGTTCACCGCCGCCGGGGGCCTCGGCGTCCTCACGGCGGCCGTGGACACGGGGACCGGCGCGCTGGCCGTCCTCAGCACCACCGACGCCGTGCCTGACCCGTCCTACCTCGCGCTCTCGCCCTCCGGAGACACCCTCTACGCGGTCAGTGAGACGTCGGACGGCGCCGTCGCCGCGTTCCACATCGACGGGGACAAGCCGGAACTCAGGGGCAAGCCCGTGCCGGTCGGTTCGGCCCCCACCCACCTCGACCTGTACGACGGCCACGTCCTCACCGCCAACTACCGGTCGGGCAGCGTCACCGCCGTACCGCTGCGCGACGACGGCGGCCTCGCCGCCACCCCGTCCAGCGAACTGCGGCACACCGGCTCGGGCCCGCACCCGCAGCGCCAGCAGGGCCCGCACGCCCACCAGGTGCTCGCCGACCCCAGCGGCCGCTGGGCGGTCAGCGTGGACCTCGGCACGGACTCCGTGCGCGTCTGCGCGTTCGGCGACGACGGCCTGACCCTGCACCGCGAGGTCGCCGTACGCCCCGGATCGGGCCCGCGGCACCTCGCCTTCCACCCCGACGGCGACCGCGCCTACCTCCTCAACGAACTCTCGCCCACCCTCACCACCTGCTCCTGGGACGCCGGGACGGGCGCGCTCAAGCCGCTCAGCGAGGTCTCCGTCCTCGTCGACACCCCCGAGGGCGACGTCTACCCCTCCGCGGTCGTCGTCGCCCCCGACGGGCGGTTCCTCTGGACCGCCACGCGCGGCACGGACGTCATCTCCGTCCTCGCCCTCGGCGCCCCCGACGAGGCCCCCCGCCTCGCCGCCACGGTGCCGTGCGGCGGGCACTGGCCGCGTGACCTGGCCCTTCACCCCTCGGGCCGCCACCTCTACGCGGCCAACGAGCGCTCGGGGGACGTCACCTGGTTCACCGTCGACCCCGGCACCGGCATCCCCCGCAAGGCGGGCTCGATCGACGCGCCCGCCGCCTCCTGCGTGATCTTCGGCTGAGCCGCCCCGCCCGCGTACGCGGACGGGCCCGCCCCCACATCGGGGCGGGCCCGTTCACCGGCGTACGAGGAGCACTCAGTGCACCGGCGCGCCCGAAGCCTGCTGCGGCGCGATGCCCAGCGCCGTCGTGTACTTCGACAGGGCCAGCTTGCCGATCGCCGGGTAGGGGCCGAGCGGTTCGGCGGCCGAGCAGCCCGCTTCCTTCGCCGCCGCGTCGAGCAGCCCCTCGTCGAGCTCGGGACCGATCAGGTACGGGGCGAGGGCGAGCTGCGCCGAGCCCGCGCCGCGCAGCTGCTCGGCGATGGCCGCGACGGAGCCCTCCTGGTCGAGCGCGGCAGCCATCACCGGCACCGCGAGGCGCGCGGCGAGCAGCATGCCGGTGATCCCGGCGGCCTGCACGGCCTCCTCGCCGCCGACCGTGGCGAGGATGATGCCGTCGGCGGCGGTGGCCACCGTGAAGAGCCGGGCGCGGTCGGCGCGGGCGAGGCCCGCCTCCGAAAGGCGCACGTGCAGCGCCTCGGCGAGCAGCGGGTGCGGGCCGAGCACATCGGTCAGCTCGGCGGGGGCGCCGCCGGCCGTGACGGCCTCCCGGACGCGGAGCATCAGGGCGCTGTCGGGGCCCGCGAGCAGCGGCACGACGACCGCGGCGGGGCCCTCGGGCCCGGCGGCGTCGGCGCCGGCCTCGCGCGCGCGCTCGAAGCGGGCGGTGCGCTCGGCCGCCGCGTGCGCGAGCACGGACGCGAGCGAGGGGAACTCGGGGAAGGACGTGACGGTGGCGTCTTCCTCACCGTCGACGTAGCCGATCCTGGCGTCGAGGCCGGGCAGCTCGGAGCGGGCGATGCTCACGACCTCTTCGGCGAGCTGGCGCGTGGTGGTGCTGGGGGGTCCCGGGACGGCGAGGACCAGTGCGGGCGCGCCCTCAGGAGCCGCGACGGGCTCCGGGCGGCGGTGCCGGCCCGGCTGACGGGGGCGCGGCATTCGTACGGGCAGGCCGGATGCGGGCCCAGTGGGGGAGCTCATGCGCCCGCATGCTACTGGCTCGCGGCCATACGCTGTTCGGGGAGGGTGCAGGTGGGCGGTATAAGTCCGATTTTGTCTGAGGAATTACGCCGAGGCCGGCGCCCCTTCCCACCCGTGCACGGAGAGCATGCGCGCGTCACGCGGCAGCAGCAGCCGGTCCGCCGCGAGGCCGCCCGCGATGTGCAGCGCCCCGTCGAGCGGATCACCGGCCGCGGGGACCTGCCGGGCGCGCGGCAGCAGCTCCGACAGGTCGCCGCGCAGCGGGCCGAGCAACGGCTCGCCCAGCTTGAGCAGCCCGCCGGTGAGCGCCACCTCGCTCGCCACGTCCTGGGGACAGACGGCCGCGGCGGCCTCGGCGACATGCCGGGCGGCGTTCCGGAGGATGCCGCCCGCCACCGCGTCGTCGGCCGCGCAGGCCGCGACCTCGGGCGCGAACGAGGCGAGGACCGCGGGCCGGTCCGTCCGCGGATAGAGCAGCCCCGGCAGCCCGGCCAATGGGCCGAACACCTTCTCCGCGCGGTCCCGCAGCGCCCGCGAACCGCCCCGCCTGCCGTCGTGCGCCCGCATCGCCGCTTCGAGCCCCGCGCGCCCGATCCAGGCCCCGCCCCCGCAGTCGCCCAGGAGATGGCCCCAGCCGTCGGCGCGACGCCAGGCGGTGAGATCAGTGCCGACCGCGATCAGCCCGGTGCCCGCGGCCACCACCGCGCCGGGGCGGTCACCCAGCGCGCCCGCGTAAGCGGTCACGGCGTCCGCGGCCAGCGCCACCCGCCGCACACCCAGCGCCCGGCCGAGCGCGCCGGGCAGCTCCGCGCGCAGGTCGTCGCCGAGCGTCGCCATCCCGGCGGCGCCCACCGCGACCGCGGACACCCGGGCTCCGCCCACGTCGGCAAGGAGGCCCCGCGCCAGGGGCAGCAGCAGCTCCATGAAGTGCCCGGCGTCGATGCCGCGCGGCCCCGTGCGCACCGGCTGCGCAGAGCGCACCGGCTCCGGGCACGGCGCCCCTTGCGGAGTCCGGAGAGCGGCCCGCAGACCGGAACCCCCCGAGTCGACGCCCAGGACACACGCGGCTCCGGTCACGGCAGCCGCCAGTCCACCGGCTGCGCGCCCTGCCGAACGAGAAGGTCGTTGACCCGGCTGAACGGGCGCGAGCCGAAGAACCCGCGGTCCGCCGACATCGGCGAGGGGTGCGAGGACTCCACCGACGGCAACGGCCCGAGCAGCGGCCGCAGATTGCGCGCGTCACGCCCCCAGAGGACCGACACCAGCGGCTTGCCGCGCGCGGCGAGCGCGCGGATCGCCTGCTCGGTCACCTCTTCCCAGCCCTTGCCGCGGTGCGCGGCCGGCTTGCGCGGGGCCGTGGTCAGCGCCCTGTTGAGCAGCAGCACGCCCTGCCGCGTCCAGGGCGTGAGGTCGCCGTTGGCCGGCGGCGGCAGGCCCAGGTCGTCGCCCAGCTCGCGGTAGATGTTGATGAGGCTGCCGGGCAGCGGACGCACCTCGGGCGCGACCGAGAACGACAGGCCCACCGCGTGACCGGGCGTGGGGTAGGGGTCCTGTCCGACGATCAGGACGCGGACGTCGTCGAAGGGCTGCTGGAAGGCGCGCAGTACGTGCGGCCCCGCCGGGAGGTAGGTGCGTCCCGCGGCGATCTCCGCGCGCAGGAAGTCCCCCATCCCGGCGATCCGTTCGGCCACCGGCTCCAGGGCCTTGGCCCAGCCTGGTTCGACGATCTCGTGCAAGGGTCGTGGTGCCACGCCGTCACCCTACTGCCGCGGCACCACCGCCCATCAACCGATGGCCGCGGCCCGCACGCAGAGCACGTCCGGCAGGTGCGAGGCGAGCAACTGCCAGGTGTCGCCGTCGTCGGCCGACGCGAACACCTCGCCGTTGCGATTGCCGAAGTAGATGCCCGCAGGGTCGTTGTCGTCGGCGCACATCGCGTCCCTCAGCACCGTGCCGTAGTGGTCGCCCCGGGGCAGCCCCTCGCTCAGCGGTTCCCAGCTCCCGCCCCCGTCCGACGTGCGGAACACCCGGCAGCGGCGGCCGGCGGGGACCCGGTCCATGTCGGCGTTGATCGGGAAGACGTACGCCGTCCCGCCGCGGTGCGGGTGGGCCACCGCCGCGAAGCCGAAGTCCGAGGGCAGACCGCCGCCGATGTCCGTCCAGTGCGCGCCGGCGTCGTCGCTGCGGTACACCCCCCAGTGGTTCTGCAGATACAGCCGGTCCGGGTCGGCCGCGTCCCGCGCCACCTTGTGCACGCACTGCCCGAACTCCGGGTCCTCCTCCGGCAGGAACACCGCCGACACGCCCTTGTTCGACGGGGCCCAGCTCGCCCCGCCGTCCTCGGTGCGGAACACGCCCGCCGCGGAGACCGCGACGGTCACCGAACGGGCGTCGCGGGGATCGGTCAGGACGGTGTGCAGGCCCTCGCCGCCGCCGCCGGGCACCCACTGGGACCGGGTGGGGTGCTCCCACAGGGGGCGCACCAACGCGAAGCTCTCGCCCCGGTCCTCCGACCGGTACAGCGCGGCGGGCTCGGTGCCCGCGTACACCACGTCGGGTTCGGCCGCCGACGGGTGGAGCTGCCACACCCGCTCCAGGGACGCGCCCGTGTCCTTCGGGAAGCTCACCGCCGGCTTCGCGGGCTCCGTCCACGTCCGGCCCAGATCGTCGGAGTGGAAGACGGACGGGCCCCAGTGCGCGCTGTCACCCCCCGCCAGCAGCCTGGGGCGTGGCCCCCGGGTGTCGATCGCGACGGAGTACACCGCCTGCGCGTTGAAGTACGGGCTGTCGTCGAACTCCCAGGCGCCTGCGCGCCTGCGGCCGATGAACAGGCCCTTGCGGGTGCCTACGGACAGAAGGACTTCGGCCATGGCGGCCTCCTCCGGGACGGCGTTGTCTCAGGTATCCGTCAGTCTGCACCCCACCACTGACAGTCTCCCTTCGACCGGCTTTCCCCGCAGGTCAGGCGCCGTGTCCTCGCTCAGCCCCGCTGGTCCGGCGGCGCCAGCTCGGCCGCCAGCCCCGCGATCGCCGCCGGACCCACGCGGCAGCACCCGCCGACCAGCCGCGCCCCCGCCGCCCGCCACCGCGATGCCATGCCGGGTTCGAACCGCGCCGGACCGCGCCAGGCCCGCGCCCCGGCGTCCCAGATCTCCCCGCTGTTGGGGTACACGACCACCGGAAGTCCGGTGACCCGCCGGGCCGTGGCCACCGCCGCCTCGACGTCGCGCGGATCGCAGCAGTTCACCCCCACCGCGATCACCTCCTCCGCCTCAGCGGCCACGGCGAACGCCTCGTCGAGCGGCTGCCCCGCGCGCGTGCGCCCTCCCGCCACGCTGTAGGAGAGCCAGGCGGGCACCCCGAGGCCGCGCACCGCCCGCAGCAGGGCCCCCGCCTCCTCGGTGTCCGGCACCGTCTCCAGGGCCAGCACGTCGGGCCCGGCCGCGGCGAGGGTCTCCAGGCGCGGCCGGTGGAAGCGCTCCAGGCCGGCCTCCGTGAGCCCGTACCCGCCCCGGTACTCGGAGCCGTCCGCGAGCATCGCGCCGTAGGGCCCCGCCGAAGCGGCCACCCACACCTCGCGGCCGAGGCCCGCGCCGGCCCGTCGCGCCAGCTCCACGCTCAGCCGGAGCAGTTCGGCCGTGCGGCGGGCGTCGATGCCGTGCCGGGCGAACCCCTCGTAGGTCGCCTGGTAGCTCGCGGTGATCGCGACCTCGGCGCCCGCCTCGTAGTAGGCGCGGTGGGCGGCCTCGACCGCATCGGGCTCGTCGGCGAGCAGCCGCGCCGACCACAGGGCGTCGCCCAGGTCGTGCCCGGCGGCCTCCAGCTGGTTGGAGAGGCCGCCGTCGAGCACGACGGGGCGGTGGCGCAGGGCGTCTTCGAGTCTCACACCGCCGACGCTAGCCGAGGCGCTGCCGCAGACGTCCCGGGCGAACATCGAGCGGGCGGCGATCAGGCTCCACCCGGAGAACGCCACGATCTTCGAGGAGCCCGTGGCGGGCAGGGCGGACGTGATGATGACCGGCGCGAGCGAGACGCGCTACCGGGCGAAGCTCCCCCCCGCGACCAGTTCACGCACCTCGCCGTGCACGACGGCACGTACGCGAAGTACGAGGCGCAGTGGATGAAGCAGGCCGCGGGAAGCGGGCAGCCGGGGCCGCGGCCCGGTTTGGAGCCGGGCCGCGGGGACATCCGGAGAGAATGACCGTGCAGAAGAACACCGTGCTGGTACTTGACTGTTCGGAGCCCGAGGCGCTCGCCGAGTTCTACGCAGGACTGCTCGGTGCGGAGGTGCGGCTGAGCAAGGACCCCGACTACGTGGAGGTCACCAACGACCACGGGGTCTGCCTCGCCGTCCACCGCGAGCGGGACTACATCCCGCCGAGCTGGCCGCGCCCCGAGGACTCGCAGCAGGCGCACCTGCGCATCATGGTCGCCCGCCAGGACATGGACGAGGCCGAGCGCGAGGCCATCGGCCTGGGCGCGCGCCCCGTGGACACCAAGAACAACCACGGGCCACGGGACTCGCGCACCTACTCCGACCCCGCGGGCCACTCCTTCACCCTGGCGGCGATCCCGGAGTAGCGCGCGGGGCGGGCCGGATCAGACCGAGCGGTGGTACTGGTCCGGCACGTGGACGTCGGCGCCGAGCTCGCGCGCCGCGCGCCGCGCCCACGAGGGGTCGCGGAGCAGCTCGCGGCCGAGCAGCACGGCGTCGGCCTCGCCGTTGGCGAGGATCTTCTCGGCCTGCTCCACCTCGGTGATCAGGCCGACCGCGGCGACGGCCATCTCGGTCTCGGCCTTCACGCGCGCGGCGAACGGCACCTGGTAGCCGGGACCGACGGGGATGCGCACGCCCGCGGCGTTGCCGCCGGTGGAGACGTCGAGCAGGTCTATGCCGTGCTCCTTGAGCTGCGTGGCGAAGCGGACGGTGTCGTCCGCGGTCCAGCCCGCCTCCTCCAGCCAGTCGGTGGCGGAGATGCGGAAGAACAGCGGCTTGTCCTCGGGCCACACCGCGCGCACGGCGTCGACGACCTCCAGCGCGAAGCGGGTGCGGTTCTCGTACGAGCCGCCGTACTCGTCGGTGCGCTTGTTGCTGTGCGGGGAGAGGAACTCGCCGATGAGGTAGCCGTGCGCGCCGTGCAGCTCGGCGACCTCGAAGCCGGCGTCCAGGGCGCGGCGGGCCGCGTCGGCGAACTGCGCCACGATCTCCTGGATCTCCGCGACGGTGAGCTGCGTCGGCACCGGGTGGTGCTCGTCGAAGGCGACGGGGCTCGGGCCCGCGGGCTGCCAGCCGTGCGCTTCGGGGCCCACGGGGGCGCCGCCGACCCAGGGGCGGTCGGTGGAGGCCTTGCGTCCGGCGTGCCCGATCTGGATGCCGGGAACGGTGTTCTGGCCCTTGAGGAAGCCGGTGATCCGGCGGAAGGCGGCGACCTGCGTGTCGTTCCAGATGCCGAGGTCGTAGGGGCTGATGCGGCCCTCGGGGCTGACCGCGGTGGCCTCGACGATGATCAGGCCGGTGCCGCCGGCGGCCCGCGCCGCGTAGTGCGCGAAGTGCCAGTCGTGGGGCGCGCCCGCATCGGGGCCGTCGGGCAGCGCCGAGTACTGGCACATCGGAGGCATCCACACCCGGTTGGGGATGGTCAGGGATCGCAGGGTGTAGGGCTCGAACAGCGCGCTCACGGCGGCCTCCTTCGTCACGGCTGGTGTGTGCTTCGTACGATAGTCCTCGTAGTACGGTGGATGTCAAACTACGAAGGTTCTCGTACAATGCGTCAGGGAGATGCCGGACGAAGGGGAGCCGCTATGACGACCGCCGCGGGCAGCAGGACGCTCGCCCACCCCGAGCCCGGGGAGATCACGCTCGAAGGCGTGCTGCACGCCTTCGCCGACCCCATGCGGATGCGGGTGGTCCGAGACCTCGCGCGCGAGGAGGGCGCGGAGCTCTCCTGCTCCTACTTCGCACTGCCGGTGAGCAAGTCGACCAGCACGCACCACTTCAGGGTGCTGCGCGAGAACGGCGTGATCCGGCAGATCTACCGCGGCACCGCCAAGCTGAGCGTGCTGCGCCGCGACGACCTCGACGCGCTGTTCCCCGGCCTCCTCGACGCGGTCCTCGCGGCGGCGGCACGCCAGGCCGAGCGGCAGACGGCCGCCGGAAGCTGAACGGAACAGGACGGGACTGAACGGAGCAGGACGGAACGGGCTGGGCGGGGCCGGGGCACCGGAGTTCAGCCCGGCGTGGCCCGCTCCGCCGCCGTGCGCAGCCCCTCCCAGTCCGGGATCTTCACCACGCCCCTGCCGAGCGAGCGCCCCAGCTCGGCCTCGGCGCGCTCGATGGCCAGCCACCCCGGCCACTCGACAGGGCGCAGACCCGCCGCGCGCAGCCCCGCGAGCGGATCGCCGGGCAGCTCCCTGCGCAGCAGGCCGGGGGCGTCGTCGAGGAGGGAGCCGACCGTCTCCTTGGCGCAGGGGCGGTTGGTGCCGATGACACCGGTGGGCCCGCGCTTGATCCACCCGGCCACGTACTCGCCCGCCGATGGCGCCCCCGCGCGCAGCACCCGCCCCGCCGCGTGCGGCACCGTGCCCCGCTCGGCGTCGAACGGCAGCCCCTCCAGCGGCACCCCGCGGTAGCCCACCGAGCGCAGGACCAGCTGGGCGGGGACGTCCTCGTACCGCCCCGACCCCGTGACCCCGCCCCGGCCGTCCGGCACCGTGCGCTCGAACCGCGCCCCGGCGACCCGTCCCGACGCCCCGGCCGTCAGGGCGACCGGACGCAGGAAGAAGCGCAGCCTGATCCGGCGCGCGAGGCCGGCCGGAGGGCGCTGAGCCCAGCCGCGCAGCACCTCCACGTTGCGGCGGTTCGCCGCGGGCAGGCCCGAGGGGTCCAAATAGGCGGGGTCGAGCGCCAGCTCCGCCGGGTCCACGACGACCTCGGTCTCCGGCAGCGAGCCGAGCTCCCGCAGCTCCTTGGTGGTGAACCTGGCCTGCGAAGGACCGCGCCTGCCCACCATGTGCACCTCGCGGACCCGGCTGCCCGCGAGGACCCCGAGGGCCGCGTCCGGCATGTCGGTGGGCAGCAGCTCGGCGACGCCGCGGGCCAGGATGCGGGCGACGTCCACCGCCACGTTCCCCACGCCGATGACCAGGGCCGACTCCACGCCCCGCACGAAGCCGTCCGGGGCGGAACCGGCCGGCAGGGCGTCGGGGTGCGCGCTGTACCAGGAGACGAACTCCGTCGCCGAGTGGCTGCCCGGCAGGTCCTCGCCCGGGACGCCCAGCCTGCGGTCCGCCGCCGCGCCGACGCAGTACACCACCGCGTGGTAGAGGCCGAGGAGCCGGGCGGGGGGCAGGGTCTCCGGGCCGATCTCGACGCCGCCGACGAAGCGGACGCGCTCGTGTTCCAGCACCGTGCGCAGGTTGTTCTGGAGGGACTTGATCTTCTCGTGGTCGGGCGCGACCCCGTAGCGCACCAGGCCGTACGGGCAGGGCAGCCGGTCGAGCACATCGACCCGCACGTCCGGCACCCGGTCCTGCTGGACGAGCGACTGCGCGGCGTACACCCCGCTCGGGCCCGATCCGACGACGGCGACCTGCAGCACGGTGGTGCTCCCTCCGCGAGGCGACCCCGGGACGGTTTCAGGATCGCATCCGGGGTGCGCCCTGTCAGGAGAGTGCGCGGTGCGGCACGGGCCCCCGGGCGCGGAAGTTCAGAGCCTGTGCTCTCGGCCCATCCTCCGCATCCGGCCGATCTCGCTCGTCTGCTGGGCGACCACGTCGTTCGCCATCTCCTCGACCTGGATGTCGTTGCCCTCGGAGAGGACGTCCGCGGCCATCGAGACCGCCCCGTCGTGGTGCGTGATCATCAGCTTCAGGAAGAGCCGGTCGAACGCCTCGCCCTTCGCCGCGCGCAACTGCCTCAGCTGGGCGTCACTGGCCATGCCCGGCATCGTCGCGTGGTCGTGCCCGTGCTGTTCGCGCGGCCCGCCGTGGCGCTTCAGCCACCGCTTCATGGCGCCGATCTCCGGTCTCTGGGCGGCGCCGATGCGGGACGCCAGCCGCTTCACCCCGGTCGACGACGCCCGCTGCGGGGCGAGTCCGGTCATCGTCAGGGCCTGGCCGTGGTGCTCGATCATCATCTGCGTGTACGTGAAGTCGGCCGAGTTCGGGGTGTCGTCGGCGGGCCGGCGCTCCTCCGCGTCCTCCGCCGACAGCGTGGCCGCGCTCTCGCCCGGCTTGCCCGGGGCTATCACCGACGGCCCGGGCGAGGCCCCGCCGCCGGTGTCCGATGCGGGTCCGGAGTCGCAGCCTCCCAGGGTGAGGACGGCGGCCACGAGCGTGGCGAGGGCGTACGTACGACGGCAGTCGGGGTGCACGGCGGCCTCCGGTGGCGGGGGGACGAGTCGGAGTCTGTCCTAGCACGGGCGGGAGTACCAGTGATCCGGAACTTCCGGGACGAGCCTGATTCCCCTCTGTTGATATGTGCATGATGAGGCAGATACTGCGGGTGTCCGTGAACCGTTCAACTCTGAACGGCGACAAGGGAGGACGCAGTGACCCTGTTGAACAGCCCTCGAACGCGGCGCAGACGCCTGGGAGCCGGAGCCGTGGCGGCCGGCCTCCTCGCCACCCTGCTCACCGTGGCGCCCGCCGGGGCGACACCCGACCCGGGTGACCCCGGCGCCGCGGCCCCGAGGAGCGTCTCCGAGAGCGACGCCGCCGCGGCCCGCGAGGCCGTCGAGCGCGGTGAGGTACCCGGGCAGGACGAGGTCGTCCACTCGGCCAACATCGAGCACGTCGCCAACGTCCCGAAGGACGCCCTGCCGGGCCTGAACACGGACATCGCCTTCCAGGGCAGGTACGCGTTCGCCGGCAACTACGACGGCTTCCGCATCTTCGACATCAGCGACCCCAAGGCCCCGAGGACGGTCTCCCAGGTCCTGTGCCCCGGCGGGCAGAACGACATCTCCGTCTCGGGGAACCTGCTCTTCCTCTCCACCGACTCCTCGCGCAGCGACAACTCCTGCAACAGCACCTCGCAGCCCGCGACGGAGAAGTCCTCCTGGGAGGGCATGAAGATCTTCGACATCAGCGACAAGCGGAACCCGCGGTACGTCTCGGCCGTCGAGACCGCCTGCGGCTCCCACACGCACACGCTGGTGCCGAAGAAGCGCGACGTCTACGTGTACGTCTCCTCGTACTCGCCGAACGCCGCCTTCCCCGACTGCCGGCCGCCGCACGACGGGATCTCCGTCATCAAGGTGCCGCGCAAGGCCCCGCAGAAGGCCGCGGTCGTGAACTTCCCCGTGCTCTTCCCCGGTGAGGGACCCGACGGCGGCGGCAACCCGGGCGGGCCCACCAACCCGGGCGTCTCCAAGACCACCGGCTGCCACGACCTCACGGTGCTGCCCTCCAAGGACCTCGCGGCGGGCGCCTGCATGGGCGACGGCCTGCTGTTCTCCATCGAGGACCCGGAGAACCCGAAGATCATCGACCAGGTGCAGGACAACGGGAACTTCGCGTTCTGGCACTCGGCGACCTTCAACCAGAAGGCGAACAAGGTCGTCTTCACCGACGAGCTCGGCGGCGGCTCCGGCGCCACCTGTGACGAGGCCACCGGACCGAAGCGTGGCGCCAACGGCATCTACGACGTCAAGGGCAAGGGTGACAAGCGCAAGCTCGTCTTCCGGAGCTACTTCAAGATCCCGCGCCACCAGGCCGCCACGGAGAACTGCGTGGCGCACAACGGCTCGCTGATCCCCGTCAAGGGCAAGGACCTCATGGTCCAGGCTTGGTACCAGGGCGGTGTCTCCGTCTGGGACTTCACCGACTCCAGCAGGCCCAGGGAGATCGGCTACTTCGAGCGCGGTCCGCATACCACCGACAAGATCACGACTGCCGGCTCCTGGTCCGCGTACTACTACAACGGCCGGGTCTACTCGAACGACATGGCCATGGGGCTCGACGTCCTGAAGATCGACGACAAGCGGGTCAAGGCCGCGGAACGCGTCCGGCTCGGTGAGCTCAACGTCCAGACGCAGCCCGACTACGTCGACTGAGGCCCCGCGGGCCGCTGCGGACGGAACGACAGCGGAGGAGGTGTCCCGCCGGACGGGCCGCCGCCCGGCGGGACACCCAGCTCCCACTCCAGGCCGTACCGCTGGAAGAGCTCGGCCCGCAGCGTCGCCAGCGGCATCGGGGCGCCCGGGATGAGCAGCGCGAAGACCGCGCCCATCAGCAGGGCGCGCAGCAAGGGGTAGTCGCGGTCCACGTCGCGCGAGCCGTACCGCTCGACGGTGTCGCGCAGCAGCTCCGCGAGGCGCTGCTGCTCGGCGCACTGCACGAAGCCCTCCGCCTGGAGGATGCCCGCCATGTGCGTGCGCATGAGGAGCGGTTCGTCGCGCGCCAGGCCGAGGATCGCGTCGACCGCGCGGGCCAGGCGCTCCCGGCCGTCGGGCGCGCCGGGCCCGCGTTCGAGCGCGGCCTCCAGCGTGCGGTGCATCAGGCGGTGCACGGCCGACTGCAGGAGCTGGCGCTTGCCGGGGAAGTAGTAGGACACCAGGCCGCGGGCCGCGCCCGCGCGGTCGGCGATGGCCCCGAGCGTCGTCGCCTCGTACCCCCGCTCGGCGACCAGCTCCACCGTCGCCTGCAGCAGCCGCTCGCGCGAACGCCTGCGGAGCTCTTCATTGACCGATGGGCTCCGCGGGGACATTCTGTAACTCCTGCGTTGACTGGCTCTGAGCCAATATACTCAGCGCGTACCGGTGCCGGGGCCCATCTGTGCCCCGCGTGGCCGGGACCGGCCTGGGGCAGGCAACACCGCGGGGGAGTGTTGCCTGCTCACGGCTGGTTCTCCGGGACGGCCGCCGCCGCCGTCGGCCCGTCGGCCGTCGTCGGCCATGAGCGCGTCGCGCGGATCGGCCTCGTACGAACCCACCGAGGACCGGGCTGCTCGCGGGGCTCCGCGAGCGGGGCGTCGGCGTGGTGATGGTCGGCGACAACGGATGGGACCTGCGGCCCGCCTTGCGCGCACACGGCCCCGACCGCCACATCGACGCGTACGTCCTGTCCGGTTGACGGGCGCTCAAGGGCGTCCGCGGGCCACCGGTCAGGTACCGGCCGCGTCCCGCCGTGCGGGCCCGCGCTCGTACGTCGCGACCGTGAGCGCCACCACCACGGCGCCGAGAAGCCAGCCGCCGAGGACGTCCGTGGGCCAGTGCACGCCGAGCCAGACGCGGGTCAGGCCCACGCCGGCGACGGAGAGCACGGCCAGGGCGAGGGCCGTGCGCCACAGGGCGGGGCCCGCGCCGTGCAGGCGCAGCAGCCACAGGAGGAGGCCGCAGACGACGGCCGCCGTCATCGCGTGGCCCGAGGGGAACGCCGCGTAGTGCGCGGAGTCCACCGGGTCGGGCCACACCGGGCGCGGGCGGTCGACCGCCGCCTTCAGCGCCTGCTGCACCGCCGATGCCGCCAGGCAGGAGGCCGCCGACCAGAGCGCGAGCCGCCGCGCGCCGCGCGCCACGAGCCAGAGCACCGCCGCCGCGCACAGGGCGCGCATCGTCCAGGGGTCCCACACCCAGTCGGTGAGGATGCGGCTCGCCTGCGTGGCGTCGGGGTCGGCCACCGCCCAGCGGTGCGTCGTCCGCGCGATGTCCCTGTCCAGGGTGGTCAGCGGGCCCCACTCCAGCTCCACGAGGAGCAGCAGCACGAGCGCGGGCACGCCGCACAGCGTGGCGGCGAGCGCGGCCCGGCGGCAGGGCGGACGGGGCGGGGAGTCGGTCGGCGCGGGGTGCATGAAGTGATCCTTGCCGACGACGCCGGGCGTATGCCATCCCCGGGACGGCGGGGGCCGCCGCTAGCCCAGGGCTCGCAGTCCCGGACCGAAGGTCACGAGGACCGGGATCACCGGTACGAGCGCGGCGGTCGCCGTCAGGCGCAGCCGGTGCGCCGCGGTGAGGCGGGGCCGGGCGGAGAGCAGGCGGTGCACGCGCTGCGGGACGTGGGCGTGCGCGGTGGGGCAGGGCCCGAAGACCCCGCGGTCCTCGTTCAGTTCGACCAGGGCGAGCGCGATGGTCAGGCGGCCGAAGCGGCGCGAGGCCACGTCGTCGGCGGCGAGCTCCACGAGGCGGTGCATCTCGTCACGGAACGCCGCGAACACCCGCACCTGCGGGAACCCGGCGGCCAGCGCGCCCGAGCAGTGGAGCAGCCAGTCGTGCCGGGCCCGCGCGTGGCCCTGCTCATGGGCGAGCACCGCATCGAGCTGACGGCCCTTCAGGCGGCGCAGGGCGGCCGTGGTGACGACGAGCTGCGGGGCCTGGCCCGGCAGCCACCAGGCGTCGGGGCGCTCGCCCTCCAGGACGACGAGCCGGTCGGCACCCGGCTCCTCGCCGGGCAACAGCGGGGCCCGGTCGCGGAGTTCGGTGCGGCGCACCGTGCGCCGGAGCCGCGCGAGGGTGATCTCGCGGGTCAGCATCGCGGCGCTCCACACCCCGCCGCAGGCGAGCAGCACGGCGGTGGCCGCGGCCCAGGGGCCGGGGGCCTGCAGGGCGTAGGCCTCGACGACGGCGTGCGGGGCGGGGGCGAAGACGTGACCGCGCACGGCCTGCCACGCGGCGGCGGCGCTCAGGACCATCGAGAGGGCGCAGCAGAGCAGGACGGCCGCGACGACGCACTGCCAGGCCCACAGCGCGACCACGGGTTCGCGCTCCGGCCAGTCGGCCCGTGCGAGCATGCGCGGTGCGACGACGGCGGTCAGGGCGCCCAGCAGCAACAACGCGACGGGGACCATCATGCCGCCCAGCCTATGAGGGCGCGGCCACCGGAGGGTATGGCCTGCCTCGGCAAGTGACGCACGCCACGGTGGAACCGTGCCGTGACGGCGGTCCCGGCACGGCCGTGGAAAGCGGGTCCGAAAGCGGTGCAGGTCCGAAAGCAGTAGTGGCGTTTCCCCGATCGGGTCGCGGGCGCGTGCCGCCGAGCGGTGTGCGCCCCGGTGGGCGCGGGGCGCCGTAGTGTCCGGACGATGATCGAGACCATTGTGTTCGACGTGGGGGAGACCCTCACCAAAGACGACCGCTACTGGACCTCGTGGGCGAACTGGCTGAAGGTCCCGAGCCATACCCTCTCCGTGCTCGTCGGCGCCGTCGTCGCCCAGGGCAGGGACGGCAAGGACGCCCTCAAGCTCGTCAGCCCCGACATGGACGTCGAGTCGGCCGAGCGTGCGCGCGAGGGCGCGGGCCGGGGCGAGCACATCGGCGAGGCCGACCTCTATCCGGACGTGCGGCCCGCCCTCGGCGCCCTGCACAAGCTCGGCATCCGGGTCGTCATCGCGGGCAACGGGACCGCGCGCGCCGCCGAGCTGCTGCGCGACCTCGATCTGCCCGCCGACGCCGTGGCCACCTCGGGGGAGTGGGGGGTGGCGAAGCCGGACCCCGCGTTCTTCACGAAGGTGCTCGAAGTCGCCCAGGCGGGCCCGGCGGAGACGCTCTACGTGGGCGACCACCCGGCCCACGACGTGTTCCCCGCCCGGCAGGCCGGCCTCCGCACCGCCCACCTGCGCCGGGGCCCCTGGGGACATCTGTGGGCCAACGACCCGGCCGTCGCCGAGGCGGCGGACTGCCAGCTCGACAGCCTCACCGTCCTCGCCGCGATGATCAGCCAGAGGGCCGCAGCGGTCAGAGCGTGAGCAGCATCGCCAGCATCCCCATGCCCATCGAGAGCCTGCACGCGAGCGCCAGCTCGGGTCTGTCCCCCCACCCGAGCACCGGCGCTCCGCCGACGGCACCCTCCCCCGCCGCGGCCGTCCCGGCGGGGGCGAGCCGCACCCCGGACCACAGGACGTACCCCGCGAAGTAGAGCAGCAGGGCCCCGGTCAGCGGCGGCAGGCCCGTGCCTCCGTGGCCCGCGTGACCGCCCGGCGCCGTGATCATCGCCACCGACATGTAGACCATCGCCAGCGCGCCGACCAGGTGGTGGACGTGGTGGCGGTCCGGGCGCGCGGCCCCCACGGACTGCCACAGCCCGTGCAGCGTCGCGGCGCCGAACACCGCCGCGCTGACGAGCCAGGTCCAGCGCGGCAGGGCGAGGACCGCCGCGGGCACGGCCATCACCGCCATGCCGAAGCCCATGAGCGCCTCGCCGCCCGCGGTGCGGCGCTGTTCCTCGATACGGCTGCGCATCCGCAGCAGACAGTAGGCCCCGGTCGCCGCACACAGCGCGACGAGCAGCCAGGCGGCCTGCGCCGGTCCGTGCACCGCGCACCTCCCCCTGTCGACGGTGTCGTCGGGTCGATGCCCGGGGCCGCCGAGCCGTATGCGGGCGCGAGGGGGTGCACCGGGAGCGCGTGGGGGGTGTGACCCGCTCAGGGCGGGGCGCCCCCCGGCGGTTCGAGCGGGTCGCCGAGGGCCGCTGCGACGTCCAATATTTTGCAAGTAAAACACTTGCTAAGGTTTTAGGTATGAGCAGTACGTCGTCGTCCACCCCGCCCGCATCCGCCCCGCCCCACCGCCCCGCCCGCGTCCGAGTCCGGCGGCTGCCGCTCGCCGGGGTGCTCCGCCCCAACAAGCCGTCCGACATCTGGTTCAAGCCGGCCTGCAGCGTCGTCGTCGCCACCGCGATCCCCAACCTGACGCTGCTGGCCCTCGGCCGGCTCGACCTGGTCATGTACACCATGGCCGGGTCGTTCTGCGCCCTGTACACGCACCACCTCCCGTACGCCGCCAGGGCCCGCGCCCTGGCCTGGGTCGTCGCCGGGATGACGGCGAGCGTGGCCGCCGCCCTCCTCACGGCCTCGCTGACCGGCTCCGCCGCGATCCTCGTCGCCGTCGGCGCGGTGCTCGCCGCCCTGCAGAAGACGCTGTGCGACGCGACCCGCGTCGGGCCGCCCGGGCACCTGATCTTCACCTTCATCAGCTCGGCGACGCTCTTCGCGCCCAGTGACATCGGCCAGGTCCCCGCACACCTCGCCCTCACCCTCGCCGGCGGTGCCGTCGCGTGGCTCGTCGGCATGGCGCCCGCGCTCCTGCGACCGCACGGCCCCGAGCGCCGGGCCACCGCCCGCGCCCTGCGAGCCGCCGCCGCGTACGCGGACACCGCGCGGGCCGAGGGCGACACGGCCGCCGCCGAGCGGGCCCGCTCCGCCGCCGCGGGAGCCGTGCACGCCGCCTGGCAGGCCCTGCTCGCCACCGGCAGCCGCACCGCCGAGGCCCGCCGCGCCCTGGGCCGCCTCGTCGTCCGCGCCGAAGAGGCCCTGGCCGCGCCCGCCGCCGCCGACCCCGACGCGCTGCGCTCCTGGGCGGCGAGGCTGCGCGGCACGAGCGCCGTGCCGCGCCCCGCCGGCGTACGCCCCGGCGAACGGGACGAACTGCTCGGCGTCGAGGCCGAACTCGCGGGCCCCACCGTGCCGCTGTGGCGCAGGCTCGGCCCCGGCTCCCCGCTGCTGCCCATCGCGCTGCGCACCGCGGTCGGCTGCGCGCTCGCGGGCTACGCGTCACTCGCCCTCGGCGTCGGGCGCCCCTACTGGGCCCTGGTCACCGCCGCCTCCCTCTACCAGGCGAACCTCACCCTCACCTGGAACCGCGGCGTACAGCGCGTGGTCGGCAACCTCGTCGGGGTGCTCGCCTTCGCCGCCATCGCGCCCTTCGCCCACCTCGGCCACGCGGAACTCATCGTGAGCTGCCTCGCGCTCGCCTTCGGCGCCGAGGCGCTGATCAGCCGGAACTACTGGATGGGCAGCGTCTGCGTGACGCCCATGGCGCTCCTGGTCACCGAGTTCGCGCGGTTCCAGCAGCCGGGCGAACTGATCGTCGACCGCGTCGTGGACACCCTCGTCGGTGCCGTGCTCGGCGTCGCCGCCGCGATCCTCGTCACCAACCGGCGCGCCACCGACCACATCGAACGCGCTCTCACCGCCGCCGAGCGGGCCATCGCGCAGGCCGAGGCGGGCCTCGCGGCCGGGGCGGGCCCCGTCGAGCCCGCGCGGCGCGGGCTCACCGCCGCCCTGGTCGATCTGCGGGCCGCCGCCGACGCCGCGGCGGGCGAATGGTGGCAGCGCGCCCTGCCCGAGCAGCGGGTGGTCGCCGCCGAGCGCGCCGGACACCGTACGCTCGCGGCGACGGTACGAAGGAGCCGCGAGAACGGACCGGCCACGCGGGACCGCGAAGGAACCGCCGACGCCTGGGAGGGCGCACCAGCATGAGAGCAGAGAACGGCCCGGCGGCGGAGGCCGGCGGCGACACCGTGGCCGCGGTGGTGCGGCAGTGGCAGGCGGTGCGCCCCGACATCGACACCGGGCCGATGGAGGTGATCGGCCGCATCAACCGCTGCGCGGCCCTCCTCCAGCAGGCCGAGGACGCGCCGCTGCGCCGGGCGGGCCTGACGCGCGCGGAGTTCGACCTGCTCGGCGCGTTGCGCCGCACCGGCCACGAGCTGACGCCCGGGGAGCTGGCCCGCGAGACGTTCTCCTCGGGGGCCGCGGTCACCAAGCGGCTCAAGCAGCTCCAGGAGCGCGATCTCGTCGAGCGCAGGGCCGACGCGCGGGACCGCCGGGTCGCTCACGTCCGGCTCACCGACGCGGGGCGCCACCTCGTCGACACGATCCTGCCCGAGCAGCTCTCCTACGAGACGGTCGTGCTGTCCGTGCTCGGCGGCACGGACCAGGAGCGGCTGAGCGGACTCCTGGGCGAGCTGCTCGCACGGCTCGAAGGCAGGACCGGGGCGCGGCGGGCCTGAGCCGCCGGACCCCTTGGCGTCACGCCGCCGCCACCCGCTGCTCGATCTCCTCCGGGGACAGATACGCGTCCGTCATCTCGAAGTCCTTCAGGGTGGCCGGGCGCTGGGCCTGGAAGCCGGTACGGACGTAGTCGTCGCCGGCGAGCGCGTTGAGGCCCCAGTTGGCGGCCGTGCGGAAGCGGGCCGTGACGGTGCGCAGCGCGCCCAGGTGGTAGCCGCGCGCCACGACCTGCGCGGGCAGCCCGGAGAGCTGCACGCCCAGCGGCTTCGACACCGCCTGGATGCCGCCGAGGTCCACGACCAGGCCCAGGTCCTTGTGCCGGTAGTCGGCGAGCGGGGTGCCGCGCAGCGCGGCGAGGACGTTCTTCGCGGCGGCCCAGCCCTGCCGCATGGCGTGCTGCGCGGTCGGCGGGCAGATGGCGTCGCCGCCCTTGACGACGTCCGGCACGGCCGCCGCGTCGCCGAGCGCGAAGACCCCGTCGAGGTCCGGCACCGTCAGGTCCGGCCTGACGACGAGCCTGCCGCGGTTGGTGTCGGCGCCGAGCGTCGCGATGAGCGGGCTCGGGGCGACCCCGGCGGTCCAGATCAGCGTGCGGCACGGCAGGACCCGGTCGTCGGTGAGTGTGACGGTGTCCTCGGTCACCTTGGCGACGGACACCCCGAGCGAGACGTTCACGCCCCTGCGGCGCATGATCTGCATGGCCTTGTCGCCGAGCGGCCCGCCCAGCTCGGGCATGAGCTTCGGCGCGATGTCCACCAGGTGCCACTTGATCTGCGAGACGTCCAGGCGCGGGTAGCGCTTGACCGCGGCGCACGTCAGGCGCTGGAGGTAGGCGGCGGTCTCGGTGCCCGCGTAGCCGCCGCCGACCACGACGAACTGAAGCCGCTGCTCGCGCTCCTCGCGGGAGGAGCTGGCCGACGCCAGGTCGAGCTGGGAGATGACGTGGTCGCGGATCCAGGCGGCCTCGGCGAGCGTCTTGACGCCGACCGCGTACTTGTCGACGCCGGGGATGTCGAACTGCCGCGTGACACTGCCGGGCGTCAGGACCAGGTAGTCGTAGCGCTCCACGACCTCCTCGCCGTTGATCTTCCGTACGAACACCGTCTTGGTCCTGGTGTCGATGCCGATGGCACCGCCCGGCACGATGGCCGTGCGGCGCAGCATCCGGCGCAGCGGCACCGCGACCGACTGCGGGGTGAGCACGCCTGCGGCGACGTGGGGGAGCAGGGGGAGGTAGAGCTGATGATCCATGGGGCTGATCAGCCGTAGCTCGGCCTCGTGGGGGGCGAGCGTCTTCTCCAGCTTGTGAGCGCACTCCATGCCGGCGAAACCGCCGCCGACGATGAGGATCCGGGGAGCTGCCATGTGATGTCTCTCCAAGGGAGTGGGAGATCGTCTTCAGGGCCGTGGGGGGGCTGTCAGGAGTCGTCATGGATCTTCTGGACCGTACCTGTGGCCGTGTACCCCTGCATCCCGGATGGATTAGTCGTGTGACGTGGCTCACGTGGGCGGCGGACGGGGGAGGAGTCCGCCGCCCACGCGGGGATCGGCCGACCGGACTCGCTCAGATCCCCGGGCGGTAGCGGATCGGATGGTCGTTCGGGACCTCCACCAGGACGATCCTGAGCCCGTCGGGGTCCTCGATCCACATCTCGACCAGCCCCCACGGCTCCTTCACCGGCGGCCTGACCACCGCCACGCCGCGTCCGGTCAGCTCCTCGTGCGCCGCGTGGACGTCGTCGACCTGGAGCCAGAGCCGCAGCTCGGGCGGGGGCCGAGTCTTCGAGCGCCCGGAGACCTCAAGGAAGCCGCCGCCGAGGAAGTAGACCGTGCCGCGCTCGGGACCCGTACCGAACTCGCGGTACACGGCCAGGCCGAGGGCCCCGCCGTAGAACGCGCGCGAACGCTCGGGATCGCTGGGGTGGAGGAGGGTCCTGCTGCTCAGTACATGCACCATGCGGCCGCACCCTAGCCCCGGGTTAGGCTCGGCGGTGCACCGTGCCGCGCCGAGAATCGGAGAACAGCCGATGGACACCGCCCCGCGTCCGCGTACCGGAGAACTGGCCTTCCGCGACGCGGGACCCGCCGACGTCGACGCGCTCGTGACGCTCATCGAGTCGGCGTACCGCGGCGATGCGAGCCGCACCGGATGGACCACCGAGGCGGACATCCTCCAGGGGCAGCGCACCGACCCCCAGGGCGTCGCCGAGGTCATCGACGCGCCGGGCAGCCGCCTGATGACGGTCGAGCGGGACGGCGCACTCGTCGCCTGCTGCCAGCTCGAACACCGGGGCGAGCACGCCTACTTCGGCATGTTCGCGGTGAGCCCCGTCCAGCAGGGCGCGGGCCTCGGCAAGGCCGTCATCGCCGAGGCGGAGCGCGTGGCCCGCGAGGAGTGGGGCGCCCGCGCGATGCACATGACCGTGATCTCCGTACGCGAGGACCTCATCGCCTGGTACGAACGGCGCGGCTACCGCCGTACGGGAGAGATGACGCCCTTCCCGTACGGCGACGAGCGCTTCGGCATCCCGCAACGCGACGACCTGCGGTTCGAGCTGCTCGTCAAGGACCTCGCCTGAGGCGGGGCCGCCCCGGGTGACGGTCAGGCCGTGAAGCGGCCGGTGCGCTTGATCTCGGGGTAGTCCGTGGTCGCGCCGTCGAGCTGGAGCGCGCGCACCAGACGCAGGTCGTCCTGCGTGTTCACGACCCAGCCGATGATCCGCAGACCGGCCTTCCTGGCGTGCTCGACGATCTCCGACGTGAGGCGCCGGATGTTGAGCACGAGGGTGGTCGCGCCGACGGCCGTGGCGCGCTCCACGACGTCCGTCCCGTACCGGCTCGCGACCAGCGCGGTGCGCACCCCCGGCACCAGGCGCGCGATCTCGGCGATCGCCTCGTCGTGGAAGGAGATGACCTCCACCCGGGCGACCAGGTCGCGGCGGTGCATGACCTCCGCGAGGGCGCGCGCCGCGGCCACGTCCTTGATCTCGGCCTGCAGCGGCGCGCTCACCGCGTCGAGGACTTCCTCGAAGACGGGCACGCGCTCACCGCGGCCCGCGTCCAGCTCACGCAGCTCGGCGAGCGTCTTGTCGGCGATCGGCCCCTTGCCGTCGGTCGTACGGGCGACGTCGGCGTCGTGCATGACGACGAGGGCGCCGTCCTTGCTCAGGTGCAGATCCAGCTCGATGAGGTCGAGGCCCGCGGCTTGCGCGGCGATGAAGGAGCGGAGGGTGTTCTCGGGTTCGACACCCATGACCCCGCGATGACCGATGGTGAGGAAGTTCAAGGTTCACTCGCTTCCGTCGACGGCGGCTGGCGGCCGCACGGCAACTGCGCGGCAATGCCGCAGCCTAACGGCCCGCCCCGGCGGGGGAACCGGTCGTACGAGGCTGGGTGGACGTGTCCGCCCTGGTCCCCACGATGCCGAGGACGAGGCCCGTGACGAGGGCGGTGACAAGGACTGCACGGGTACTCATGGGTGCGCTGCTCCCTGAGGCGGGGACGGCTGACCCCGCCCGTCCTACCGGTCGGGCGCCCCTCACCGCGAGCCGCTTCACCCTCAGGTGGGCGCGTCCCCCGGAGGTTGACCCCCGGGTGTGCCGCCCCCGGCCCGAGCGCGCCGTTCACCGCGCGGTGGCCCCCGAAGGGGCGGGGCTGTAGACCGTCAGCGCGCCCCGCCGCTTGTCCAGGAGCAGCGTCGCGGGCGCCGGCGCGACCTCCCCGTCGTACGCGAGGTCGCGGACGTCCTCAAGGCCGCTGATCCGCAGCCGTTCGACGCGCTCGGTGCCGAAGACCCGCGAACGCCGCAGCGCCCCGCCGAGGGAGGACAGGATCAGCCGGGTGCGGGCCAGCGGCGCCTCGGCGTCGACCGTGCGGACGTCCAGGAGCCCGTCGTCCGGACGGGGCCGGTGCGAGGGGGCGAGGCCGTCGGGGACGTAGCGGCCGTTGCCCGCGAAGAGCAGCCACAGGACGCGGTCGTGGCCGTCGATCCTCACCCGCAGCGGCGTCGCGTCGCGGAGCACGGCGAGGAGGGACACGGCCGCCGCGGGCCACTTGCCGACCCGGCCCTCCAGCTTCTCGCGCCTGCGCACCAGTTCGGGGTAGAGGCCGATGCTGAAGGTGTTCACGAAGCCCGCGACGACCGTGCCCTCGTCGCCGTCGCCGTCGCCGTCGCCGTCGCCATCGCCGTCGCCGTCGGCGCTGTCGCCGTCCAGGACCCTGGCCAGGTCCACGCGCACGGCCTCGCCGCGCTCCACGGCGTGCGCGGTGTCCTCGAACGTGGCCGCCCCCGCGTCCTGGGCGAAGTGGTTCAGCGTGCCCCCGGGGAAGACCGCGAGGGCGAGCCCCGCCGCAACGGCCCGGTTCGCGGCGGCGTTGACCGTGCCGTCACCACCGCAGACGCCGAGCACCCCGCCCCTCCCCGCGGCGAGCGCGGCCCCCTCGTCCAGGAGCCGCTCCAGATCGTCGCCGGGGCCGCACGCGAGGATCTCCGCCCTCGGCAGCAACTGCTCCAGACGCCGCCGGGCGGGCGGGCGGCCCGGCACGTCACTGCCCGACCCCGTGTTGAGGACGACCACCAGGCCCTCGCCCCCGGGCAGCGCGGGCGCCGCCACACGGGTGCGCGCATCCCGCTCCTCGCCCGGCCGCGGCGGCCACCAGTAGCAGGTCACCGCGGCGGCGGCCACGCCGAGCGCACAGCCCGCGAGCACGTCCGAGGGGTAGTGGACCCCCACGTAGACGCGGGAGAACGCCACCGCCGCGGCGACCGGCGCGACCACGAGGCCGTACCGCGACGACTCCAGGGCGACCCCCGTCGCGAAGGCGGCCGCGGAGGCCGCGTGCCCGGAGGGGAACGACGACGTCCACGGCGTCTTGGCCAGGCGCCGCACCAGCGGGACCGCGCCGAGCCCCGGGCGGTCGCGGCGCACGGCCCACTTGGCGACCACGTTGGCGGTCAGCGAGGCCAGGGCCAGCGCGCCCGTACCCCGGCGGGCCGCACGCCCGCCCGCGGGCCCGCCGGCGAGCGCCAGCGCGGCGGCCGAAGCGAGCCACAGCCGTCCGTGGTCCGCGGCGGTGCTCAGCGGCGGCAGCACCCGGTCGGCGCCGGCCGGCCGCGCGGCGGCCACCCGGGCGAACCACCGCCGGTCGATCCTGCCGATGCGTCCCGTCATGGCCCCACTGCACCAGGGCGGGAGGAACGGGGCCCGCGCTGCTCGTCCGAACGGGTCGGGCGCGCGCGAGGCCGCCGTCCGGCGGAGAATGCCCGAAGGACCACACCGGGACCACACCGGGGAGAATGCCGGCATGACGACAGGACGCTCTCTCGACATCCAGGTCAAGCGGGTCTACGACGCCGCGGAACCGGACGACGGCTCCCGCGTCCTCGTCGACCGGCTGTGGCCGCGAGGGCTCTCCAAGGACCGCGCGGAACTCGACTCCTGGGACAAGGAACTCGCGCCCTCCACCGGGCTGCGCCAGTGGTACGGCCACGACCCGGACAAGTTCGACGCGTTCGCCGAGCGCTACCGGCGGGAACTCGACGACGCCGACCGCGCCGCCGGCCTCGACCGCCTGCGCGGCCTCGCGCGCTCGGGCGGGCTGACCCTGCTCACGGCGGCCAAGGACCTGCCGCACGGGCACGTGCGGGTCCTGGCCGACGTCCTGCGGTCGGGATGAACCGCGAGGGGGGCGGAAACAGGAGGGGAGAAGCGGGGTGGAACACCCCGGCCGCACCACGTCTCAGGAGGCATGCACCGTGCTCGTCGATCTCACCGGCAGGACCGCCCTCGTCACCGGCTCCACCCAGGGCATCGGGGCCGCCATCGCCGCGGGCCTGGCCGGGGCGGGAGCCCGGGTCGCGGTCAACGGCCGCTCCCGGACATCCGTGGAAGGCGCCATCGAGCGGCTGCGCGCCACGTGCGGGGGCGGCGAGTTCACCGCGGCGCCCGGGGACATCTCCACCGACGAGGGCGCGGCGCAGGTCATCGCCGCCGTGCCCGACGCGGACGTGCTCGTCAACAACCTCGGCGTGTTCGGGGCGGCGGACGCCCTCGCCGTCAGCGACGCCGAATGGCGCCGCTACTTCGAGGTCAACGTCCTGACCGCGGTGCGCATGATCCGCCACTACCTGCCCGGCATGAAGGAGCGCGGCTGGGGGCGCATCCAGAACATCGCCTCCGACTCGGCGCTCGTCACGCCCGCCGAGATGATCCATTACGGCATGTCGAAGACGGCGCTGCTCGCGGTCTCCCGCGGCTTCGCCAAGGAGGCGGCCGGCACGGGAGTGACCGTGAACTCCGTCATCGCGGGCCCCACGCACACCGGGGGCGTCGAGGACTTCGTCCGCGAACTGGTCGGCGGCGAGCTGCCGTGGGAGGAGGCCCAGCGGGAGTTCATGGTCAAGCACCGGCCCCAGTCGCTGATCCAGCGGCTCATCGAACCGGAGGAGATCGCCCACATGGTCGTCTACCTCAGCTCGCCCCTCGCCTCGGCGACGACGGGCGGCGCCGTACGCGTCGACGGCGGCTACGTGGACTCGATCGTCCCGTAACTCGACCGTCCCGTAACTCGACCGTCCCGTAAGGGGTCCGCGTCCCCACTCGGCGGCGGGGCGGGGCGACTGGCCCCGTGGCCCGCGAATTTGCCGGACCGGCAACAAACATCGTCCGTGGCACGGTGCCCGCACCATGCTCGTGGGCACGTCACCGGTCCGCCGAACGCCCCTGGAGGGCCCATGCCGCAGTCCCCGGCCGCCGCCGAGCGCACGCACCGCCTCGTCCCCTCGCCCGCCGGCCGCGTCCACCTGGTCGAGCAGGGATCGGGGCCGCTGGTCCTGCTGGTGCACGGCTTCCCCGAGTCCTGGTACTCCTGGCGGCATCAACTGCCCGCACTGGCCGCCGCGGGGTACCGGGCCGTCGCCGTCGACGTCCGGGGCTACGGGCGCTCCAGCCGTCCCGCCGACGTGGCGGCGTACCGGATGCTCGAACTCGTCGAGGACAACGCCGCCGTGGTCCACGCCCTCGGCGAGGAGAGCGCGGTGGTGGTCGGGCACGACTGGGGCGCGACCATCGCCGCCCACTCCGCGCTGGTCAGGCCGGACGTCTTCCGCGCCGCAGCCCTGCTCGGCGTCCCGTACACGCCGCCCGGCGGCCCGCGCCCCAGCGAGGTGTTCGCGGGCATGGGCGGCGAGGGGAGGGACGAGTTCTACGTCTCGTACTTCCAGGAGCCGGGGCGCGCCGAGGCCGAGATCGAGCCGGACGTCCGCGGCTGGCTCGCCGGCTTCTACGCCGCGCTCTCCGCCGACACCATGCCCGGCCCCGGCGACCCCGACCCGCACTTCACGTCCCTGGGCGGCACCCTGCGCGACCGCTTCTCCGCCGGAGCCCTGCCCGGCTGGCTCGACGAGGCCGGACTCGACGTCTACGCGGGGGAGTTCGAGCGGACCGGCCTGACCGGGGCGCTCAACCGCTACCGGAACATGGACCGCGACTGGGAGGACCTGGCCCGGTTCGCCGGGGCGCCCCTCACCGTGCCCAGCCTGTTCATCGGCGGTGCCCTCGACGCCTCCACGACCTGGCTGGCCGACGCGGTCGAGGCGTTCCCCGACACCCTGCCGGGCCTGAGCGGCGCCCACATCCTCGACGGCTGCGGCCACTGGGTCCAGCAGGAGCGGCCCGCCGAGGTGAACCGGCTCCTGACGGACTGGCTCGCCGCCCTGCCCGCCTGAACCCCCGCCCTGCCGCGTGATCTCGCGCACTGCTTCGCCCCTTCGGGCCTTCCGCGCGGCTTCCGGGGTAGGCGGGGGGCATGAAGGATCTCTTGAGGCATCGCGCCCGGCGGCTGCTCGGCACCGAACACCGGCTGCTGTTCTGCGGGGCCGCTGCCGGGATGTGGGTCTTCGGCGGGGTGCGGGGGCGGCGCGCCGCGGTGCGCGGCCTCACGTCCATGGGTCTCGCGTCGGTCACCGTCAACACCCTGAGCAGGAGCGCGGTGGGCCGCTCACGCCCGGTCCACGAGGCGGCCCCCCTGCTGCGACGCCTGCCCCGCAAGCCGCTGACCGGCCCCTACCCCTCGGGCCACGCGGCCTCGGCGGCGGCCTTCGCGGCGGGCGCGGCCCTGGAGGCGCCCGGCTGGGGCGCGGTGCTGGCCCCGGTCGCCGCGACGGTGGCGTACTCGCGCGTCCGCGGCGGCGCGCGGGCCCCCCGGGACGTCCTGGTGGGCGCGGCCCTCGGCGTCGGCGCCGCCTACGCGGTGCGCGGCATGGTGCCCACCCGCGCCCAGCTCCCGCCGCCCGCACGGCCGCGCGTCGACGCCCCCGCGCTGCCGGAGGGCGAGGGCCTGATCGTGGTCGTCAACCCGTCATCGGGCGCGCAGCCGCAACTCGCGGACCCGGTGCGGCAGATCAAGACCGCCCTGCCGCGCGCCGAGGTGGTCCTCTACGAGGAGGAGGCGGGCGCCCTGCCCAAGGTCCTCGAAGAGGCGGCCAGGGACGCGGCCCGGCGTGGCGGCGTCCTCGGGGTGTGCGGGGGAGACGGCACGGTCAACGCCGCCGTCGCGCCCGCCCTGCGGTTCGACGTACCGCTGATGGTGCTGCCCGGCGGCACGTTCAACCACTTCGCCGCCGACCTGGGCGTCGACACCATCGCGGACGCCTGCGTCGCCGTGGGCCAGGGCAGCGCGGTCCGCGCCGACGTGGGGCGCATCAAGCCGCTCGCCGGCCTCGGCCCCGGCGGCAGGGTCCACGCCGAGGAGGCCCACTTCCTCAACACCTTCAGCCTCGGCAGCTACCCCGAGCTGGTCCGCAGCAGGGAGCACTGGTCCCCCAAGATCGGCGGTCCGCCCGCCACCCTGCTCGGCGTCCTGCAGATCCTGCGTACGGGCCGTCCGCTGCGCGCCGTGGTGAACGGCCGCCGCCGCTCCATGTGGCTCCTCTTCGCGGGCAACGGCGCCTACCGCAGCGTCGGCATCGCCCCGGTGCGCAGGCACGACCTGGCCGACGGGCTGCTCGACGTCCGCATCGCCCACGCGGGCCGCTTCGCCCGCAGCAGGCTGCTCGCCGCCGCCCTCGCGGGACAGCTCACCCGCACCCGCGTCTACGCCGCCGCCAAGCCGCAGCGCCTGGTCATCTCGGGTCTGCCCGAAGGCACCCACATGGCGTACGACGGCGAGGTCACGCCCGCCCCGCCCGCGCTCCTGATCGACAAGCTCCCCGAGGCGCTCACCGTGTACCGCCCGACGTCCGACTGACCCGCCACGCCCTAGGTGTATTGACCCGCAGCGTTGTTGACCCGGCTGATCGGGGGCTGGCCGCCGAGTGCGGTGTGGCAGCGGTGGTGGTTGTAGGTGTGGAGGAAGTCTGCCAGGGCTGCGGTCCGCTCGTCGTTTGAGGTGTAGGGCCGCAGGTAGGCCCATTCGTCGAGGAGGGTGCGGTTGAAGCGTTCGACCTTGCCGTTGGTCTGCGGCCGGTAGGGGCGGATGCGCTTGTGGGTGATGCCGGCCACGGCCAGGGTCTGGGTGAAGAGTTTGGACTTGTAGCAGGAGCCGTTGTCGGTCAGGACTCGTTCGACGGTGATGCCGTGTTCTGTGAAGAACGCGTGAGCCCGCT